>NZ_CP155729.1:2108121-2408742 GCF_039724765.1 Sagittula stellata E-37
CCGCCGGTGCCGTGCACGGTCAGCGGATAGCCGATGGCGGCCTGGATCAGGAAGCGGTTCAGCACCGTGCCGTAGTCGCCGTCGTAGTCGAAGCGGTTGATCAGCTGCTCGTGCCGCCGGGTCTGGTCGGTGTGGGTGCCCCAGACGATGCCCTGATGCAGGTCGGTGATGCGCAGCCCGTCGTTCTGCGCGTAGAACTGGAAGAGGATCTGATCGAGCGACTTGGTCATGTGGTAGACCGAGCCGGGCTTCGTCGGGTAGAGGATCTCCTGCTCTTTCGGGCCGGAGGGCGTGTCGATCTGCACGTCGAGGTAGCCCTCGGGGATCGGCGCACCGACGGAGGAATATCCGTAGACGCCCATGGTGCCGAGGTGGACGAGGTGGGCGTCGGGGGCCGCTTCGACCATCGCGGCCAGCAGGTTGTGCGTCGCGTTGGTGTTGTTGTTGACCGTGTAGACCTTGTGGCGGTCGGTCTTCATCGAATAGGGCGCGGCGCGCTGTTCGGCGAAGTGGATGATGGCGTCGGGCTTGTGCTCGGCCAGCCACTGTTTCAGCCGCTCGTATTCCTTTGCGAGGTCGAGCAGGTGGAAGCGGATGGTCTCTCCGGAGGTCTGTTTCCAGATGCGGCACCGTTCCTGGATGGAGTCCATGGGCGTCAGCGATTGCACGCCCAGCTCCGTGTCGATCCAGCGGCGGGAGAGGTTGTCGAGGATGTGCACCTCGTGTCCGGCGTTGGAGAGATGGAGGGCGGTGGGCCAGCCGACGAAGCCGTCGCCGCCGAGGATCGCTATGCGCATGGTGAGGGTCCCGTGTTGTTTGCGTGTCCTGTTAACGATGGGGATCCGGGGAGTAAAATGAAACTTTTGTGGTGATTGATGCAGGGAAATGGGCATCAATCCGCTGAAAATACGGTAATCACTGGTAAATTGATACATGTTTTGCTGCATCAATTTCCGGCGGGGCGAGACAGGCGGAGGGCGCGCGGGCCATGGCCGGCGCGCAGCCGGTCTCAGGAATTGTAGTGCGTTCCGATCCGGTAGCAGGGGCCGTAGGTCGGCACCTTTTTCCAGAAAAGCACGGCGAAGGTGGCGTATTCGTCCGCCATGGTGCCGCCGGTCCATGTGCCACCGCCGTTTTTGGGCGTGTGCGGGTTGAGCGGGCTGTTGGCGTGGTGCTTCGCCTCATCGTCCACCTGCATTGCCATGGTTGCGGACCCGAGGCCGGACGTGATCTTCTGGCCGACCTGCGCGACCTTCGCGGCAGGCACGACGGCCGCCAAGGCATCCAGCGGGGTGATCTTGACGCTGTCTTTCAGTGCGCCGGTCTTGCTCATCTGGGTTTCGATGCTGATAACCGCCGCGATGGCGCCGTCGAGCGGCACGTCGGCTTTCTGGTTGAGATAGGAAAACACCGTCGCGCTGATGGCGTTGGAGAAGCTGAACCGTCCGATGCAGCACGTCGGATGAATTCCGTCGCCCTTGTAGCCGACAAATTCCCCCCAATTGCGATAGTGCTTCATCGGCTTGACGTCTGTCGCGATCTTGAATCCCACTTGCAATCCTCCTCGGTAAAGACACGACCGGGCAATTCCGGACGCACAGAAAACGTGTTTCGGTAATGGGCGGGAGCCTATCACGGTTCGGTCCTGCGGCAAGCCCGGTGAATGTCCGGGCCGCGTGCCTTCAAGTGCGCGATATTGCACAGGGCCTGTCGGGAGCTTCACGGGAACGTTTCGTTGCGGTGCAGCATTGTGTGCCTAACTCAGAACGACGCAAGCGAAAGGAGCATCTCATGAGCAAGAGCTTGTTCGACCCGATCAAGGTTGGGGCCATGGACCTCAAGAACCGTATCGTCATGGCGCCGCTGACGCGGAACCGCGCGATGGAAGACGACGCGCCGATGGACATGCACGTCGATTACTACGCGCAACGCGCTGGCGCCGGGCTGATCATCACCGAGGCCACGCAGATTTCCCCCGAGGGCAAGGGCTATGCCTGGACGCCGGGCATCTACAGCGACACGCAGGTCGCGCAATGGAAGAAGGTGACGGATGCGGTGCATGCCGCGGGCGGCAAGATCGTCCTGCAGCTTTGGCACGTGGGGCGCATCAGCCATACGTCGTTGCAGGAGGGCGGTAAGGCGCCGGTGGCCCCGTCGGCGGTGCAGGCCGAGGGCGTGCAGACCTTCGACGGTTCGCAGATGGTCGATGTTTCGGTGCCGCGCGCGCTGGAGATCGACGAGATCCCGCGCATCGTCGAGGACTTCCGCAAGGCGACGGTCAACGCGAAGGCCGCCGGATTCGACGGGGTCGAGGTGCATGGCGCCAACGGCTACCTGATCGACGCGTTCCTGAAGGACGGGCCGAACCGGCGCGACGATGCTTACGGCGGGTCGTTCGAGAACCGCGCGCGCCTTCTGGGCGAGGTGCTGGACGCGGTGGTCGGTGCGTGGGACGCCGCGCATGTCGGGCTGCGGCTGTCGCCGTTCTCGGACGCAAACGGCGCCACGGACAGCGATCCGAAGGCGCTGGGCGAGTTCCTTGTCGATTTCGTGTCGGGCCGTGGGCTGGCGTACCTCCACATGGTCGAAGGCCAGACGGGCGGTCCGCGCGATTTGCCGGAGGGTGTCGACCTGAAGGCGCTGAAAGACCGCTTCGACGGCGTCTGGATGGGCAACAACGGGTACGACCGCGACATGGCCATGACGCGTGTGGCCGAGGGGCTGACCGACCTCGTGGCCTTCGGGCGGCCCTACATCGCCAACCCTGACCTGGCGGAGCGTCTGCGCGTCGGGGCGGAGCTGAACGAGGGCGACCGGTCCACCTACTATGGCGGTGGCCGCGAGGGCTATACCGACTATCCGACCCTGCAGGACGCGGCGGCGTAAGGCGGCCCGCAGGTCGCCCCCGCGCGTCTCGGGGCGAATGTTCTTGCATCCAGCCCCCATCTTGCAAGATGGGGGCTGGATTGTCATGTGCGCGAGTCGGGTCTCGGGCCGTTGGCGGCGATCAGGAGAACGGACATGGACTACGGGAAATCCGGCAAGGGCAAGGCGGCCAAGGGCGCGCCGCGTTTCGACGGCCACAAGGATGCGCCGCAGGGCAAGAATGCGCGCGGTGGCGCGCCCAGCAAGGCGGAGCTTCTGGCGCGCATGAAGGCCGCGCAGAAGGCCGAGACGCAGAAAGACGGCTGACGCCGGGCAGGGGGCGGCAACGTTCTGGCAAGCCTCTGGCGGGCAGGTCGTGAAGGTATCGCCCGCCCGGCACGTATGCGGCAATCCGTGAAACGTCGCTCTCCCCGATCCATCCGGTGTCGTTATGCGACGGGAGGATGATCGGGGCGCCGCCATGTCGTCTCATCGTTCACTTTGGCTGGAAAACCCGGCTTGCGGAAACGGGCGGGCAAGGTCACAGTGAGCGCCACACACCTTGCGCCGGCCCGGATCGCTTGAAATCCGGGGTCAAGCGGCACATGTAGTGTATTCTGACCGGAGACGGCGCAAGTTGCCGCGATGCGGGGCTCTGCCGTCTTGCCAAGAACCAGGAAAACGCGAGCATGAAACAGCCACTCAATCCATCCTATCCGGTGCTGCCGCTGCGCGACATCGTCGTGTTCCCGCACATGATCGTGCCCCTCTTCGTGGGCCGCGAAAAGTCTGTGCGTGCACTGGAAGAGGTGATGAACGACGACAAGCAGATCCTGCTTGCCAGCCAGGTCGATCCCGCGATCGACGATCCGGAGACCTCCGGCATCTACAAGGCGGGCGTGCTGGCGAATGTCCTGCAACTGCTCAAGCTGCCCGACGGCACCGTGAAGGTGCTGGTCGAGGGCCAGAGCCGCGTGCGCATCGTCGAGTACCTCGACAACGACAACTTCTTCGAGGCGAAGGCCGAGTACCTGACCGAGATGCCCGGCGACCCCGCCGCGATCGAGGCCCTGACCCACACCGTGGCGGAGGAGTTCGAGCGCTACACCAAGGTCAAGAAGAACATCCCCGAAGAGGCGCTGGCCGCCGTCAGCGAAGCGACCGAGCCGGCGCAACTGGCCGATCTCGTGGCCGGTCACCTCGGCGTCGAAGTGGGCCAGAAGCAGGAACTGCTTGAGACGCTCTCGATCAGCGAGCGGCTGGAGAAGGTCTATGGCCTGATGCAGGGGGAGATGTCCGTCCTGCAGGTCGAGAAGAAGATCAAGACCCGCGTCAAGAGCCAGATGGAGAAGACCCAGCGCGAGTACTATCTGAACGAGCAAATGAAAGCCATTCAGAAGGAACTCGGCGACGGCGAGGATGGCGAGGGCGAAATCGCCGAACTCGAAGAGAAGATCGAGAAGACCAAGCTGTCGAAGGAAGCCCGGGAAAAGGCCGATGCGGAGCTCAAGAAGCTGCGCAACATGTCGCCCATGTCCGCCGAGGCAACCGTCGTGCGCAACTACCTCGACTGGATGTTGTCCATCCCGTGGGGCACGAAGTCGCGCGTGAAGAAGGACCTGAACAAGGCGCAGGACATCCTCGACCAAGACCACTATTCGCTTGAGAAGGTGAAGGAGCGGATCGTCGAGTACCTCGCCGTGCAGGCGCGCAGCCAGAAGCTGAAAGGCCCGATCCTCTGCCTCGTCGGCCCTCCGGGTGTCGGCAAGACGTCTCTGGGCAAGTCGGTCGCGAAGGCCACGGGCCGCGAGTTCATCCGCATTTCGCTGGGCGGCGTGCGCGATGAATCCGAGATCCGCGGCCACCGCCGGACCTACATCGGCTCCATGCCCGGCAAGATCATCCAGGCGCTGAAGAAGGCGAAGACCACGAACCCGCTCATCCTGCTCGACGAGATCGACAAGATGGGGCAGGACTTCCGTGGCGATCCGGCTTCGGCCATGCTGGAGGTGCTGGACCCCGAACAGAACGCGACCTTCGTGGACCACTATCTCGAAGTGGAATACGACCTGTCGAACGTGATGTTCGTGACCACCGCCAACAGCTACAACATGCCCGGGCCGCTGCTCGACCGGATGGAGATCATCTCGCTGTCGGGCTACACCGAGGACGAGAAGCTTGAGATCGCCAAGCGGCACCTGCTGGACAAGGTGACCAAGAACCACGGTCTGAAGAAGACCGAGTTCGTGGTCGAGGACAGCGCGCTGACCGACATCATCCGCTACTACACGCGGGAGGCCGGCGTCCGGAACCTTGAACGCGAGGTGGCCAAGCTTGCCCGCAAGGCGGTGACGAAGATCGTCAAGAAGGAAGCGGAGAAGGTGGTCGTTTCGGCGGACAACCTCGACGAGTTCCTTGGCGTCCGGAAGCACCGTTACGGGCTGGCGGAGGAAGAGAATCAGATCGGTGTCGTCACCGGGCTGGCCTGGACCTCTGTCGGCGGCGACCTCCTGCACATCGAGGCGCTGAAGCTGCCGGGCAAGGGCCGGATGAAGACCACCGGCAAGCTGGGCGATGTGATGAAGGAGTCGATCGATGCGGCTTCGAGCTACGTGCGGTCCATTTCGCCGCAGATCGGGGTGAAGCCGCCGAAGTTCGACAAGATCGACATCCACGTGCACGTGCCGGATGGCGCAACGCCGAAGGACGGTCCCTCTGCCGGTCTGGCGATGGTGACATCCATCGTGTCGGTTCTGACGCAGATCCCGGTCCGCAAGGACGTGGCGATGACGGGCGAGGTTTCCCTGCGCGGCAACGCCATGCCCATCGGCGGCCTGAAGGAGAAACTGCTCGCGGCCCTGCGCGGTGGCATCAAGACGGTGTTCATCCCGGAGGAAAACGAGAAGGATCTGGCGGAAATCCCGGACAACGTGAAGCAGGGGCTGCAGATCATCCCCGTCAAACACGTCTCCGAGGTGCTGAGCCAGGCGCTTGTGTCGAAGCCGGAGCCCATCGAATGGGACGAGGCGGCGGAAGAAGCGGCGGCGGCAGCCAAGGCAAAGTCCGAGGACACCGTATCCAGCCCGGTGGCGCACTGAGCGTCCGTCCAGCCGGTTGAAACAGGAAAGCCCCGACCGCGTGTCGGGGCTTTTTGCTGTCCGGCTTTGCGTTTGGCGTCAGTGCGGTGTTACCCGTGCGCCGGGCGCAACAGGTGGCAAGGGCCGGGCGCACCGGCGCGGCTGCGGACACGGACAATGGGCTGATGAGGCGGCGGTCAGTTCCCGACGGCGACGCCGAAGACGACCAGCGCGGCGATCCCGAGGACCAGCCCCGCGGAGGGCATGCTGCTGGCCGCCGCGTCGTCCGCGACGATCACGGGCGGCATCAGCGGCGGATCGGCGGGAGCATCGTAACTGCCGGCCTGCGCGGCACTGGCGGCGATGAGAAGGGCGAAGGCGGCAGCATACCTTTTCATGTTCGTTCTCCAGACAAAGTTGCCCTGTCAAACTGGCTGCCGGACGACGCATGAGTCAAGCGAACGCTGGTTTTTTGCGGTGTTTTGCGATATGGTCGCCGGACAGAAACCGAGCAGCCGCACCCGATTGCGGCGCCGCACACCGAGCAGAGACAGGTATCATGAGCAGAGCAACAGCGCCGGCCACCGGTCGATCCACGTCCGTATCCAAAGCGTCCGCCACCGCGAAGGCGCGCAAGAAAGTGCCTGCCGACAAGACCATCCTGAGCACGGACGAGGACGTCCTGCACGCCGATACGCCGGAAGAGACGTCCTCCGCCTCTGTCCCGAAGGCGCCCGCCGAGGCGGTGCCGGTCGCGGTGGAAGATCTCCCTATCGTGCCCCAGCCGGAATTGCGCAAGAAGGAGCTGGTCGACCTGGCCGTGGAACGCTCCGGCATCAAGAAACGCGACGCCAAGCCGGCGATCGAAGCGGCGCTTGCCGTCCTGGGGGAGGCGCTGTCGGAAGGCCGCGAACTGAACCTTGCGCCGTTCGGCAAAATGAAGGTCACACGGATGAAAAAGGCGGGCAACGGGCAGATCATAAACGCCCGTGTGCGCCAGCCCGACGACGACAAAATTAACGCGCCGGACCCTCTTGCACAGGCTGCGGAGTGACGCTAAAAGCCCCGCTACCGGGTGATTAGCTCAGTGGTAGAGCGCTTCGTTCACATCGAAGATGTCAGGAGTTCAAATCTCTTATCACCCACCAGATTTCCAGGCGCGTCCCTTGCGGGCGCGCTTTTTCTTTTGCGCAGCAGGGCTAAGGGCGGGCTTGCCTGTTCTCGGCGCGCGGCCATCTTGCCGCTGACCCGCAACGCACGGGTTCGGTGGGGCGGCTCCGGTTTTCGCGTGTAGGCGGCCGGGCAAAAAGGAGCGACAGAAGCTCTTGCGCTGGCGCCCCGCTTTGTCTATCTCGACGCGGCGCGGGTGATTAGCTCAGTTGGTAGAGCGCTTCGTTTACACCGAAGATGTCGGGAGTTCGAGTCTCTCATCACCCACCATCCTCTCCCGCCAGAGATCACGAAGCCCCGTTCGCACGGGGCTGTTCCGCTGTTTTGCCGACCTGGCTTTCGCGACAGGATCGGGGGTCAGGACCATTCGGCGCGGCGGGCGAGGGCGGCCGTGCGGATCATCGTGGCGTCGATCTCGACCGCGATGAACTGGGCGCCGGCTTCGGCCGAAGCGCGCAGCAGCGTGTCGTCGCGCGAAAGGATGCCGCCCGGCACGCCCAGCTTCTTCAGCTTGGCAAAACCGTCGAGGATCGCGGCCTTGACCTCCGGATGGGAGGGCTGGCCGGGGTAGCCGAAACTGGCGGCGAGGTCGGCGGGTCCGATGAAGACCCCATCGACGCCGTCGACGGAGGCGATCTCCTCGATCTGTGCGAGGGCGTCGCGCGTCTCGACCTGCACCAGCAGACAGATCTCGTCGTTGGCGCGCTCCGCGTAGTTCGCGATGGCGCCGTAGCGGGTGGCCCGGGTCACACCCGCGACGCCCCGGATGCCACTGGGCGGGTAGGTCACGGCGGCGACGGCGGCGCGGGCCTCGTCCGGGGTCTGCACGTAGGGGATCAGCAGGGTCTGCGCGCCCGCGTCGAGCAGCTTCTTGATCTCGACCGCGTCGTTCCAGCCGGGACGGACCACGCCGGTGACAGGGTAGGGCGCGACCGCGCGCAGGAAGGCCAGAGCCTCGGCAGGACCGACAGGCGAATGCTCGGTGTCCATCAGGATCCAGTCGTAGCCGCAGGTGGCCATCAACTCTGCCACATCGGCGCTTGCGAAGGTGTGCCAAAGGCCGATCTGGCGCTGTCCGGCGCGCAGCGCGGCCTTGAAGCGGTTCTTGGGCAGGTCCATTCGGGTACTCCTTTGGGATGGCACGCGGTCCGCAACGCCGTGGGTGCGCGGTCAGGTGTCCGGGGCGTCGGGGTGCGTCTTCTTGATGAGGTCGATCAGTATCTCGACCGAGCGGGCGATATGAAGCTTGAGTATGTCGGCGGCTTCGTCGGCGCGGCGGGCGACGGCGGCTTCGGCGATGGCGGTGTGCTCTTCGACCACGTCGCGCTGTACGGTGACGGCCTCTGAGTAGATGTTGCGGTAACGGTCGTTGAACGCCACCAGCATGGCATGGGTGCGCAGCAGGAGCGGCATGTCGCAGCCGGCGATCAGCGCGAGATGGAAGGCGTTGTTGGCGGCTTCCCATTCGGCACGGCTGCGGGGATCGGCGGCGTCGCGCTGGGTATGGTTCACCCGATACAGCGCGGCCATGACGCCGGTTTCCCAGTCGAGCCCGCCATTGGCAATCGACCGGCGCAGCGCGAAGGGTTCCAGTTCCGCGCGCAGCGCGCCGACCTCGGTGAAGTTGGCGATGGAGATCGGCGTGACGCGATAGCCGCGTTGGGGGGCCACGTCGACCAGCCCTTCGGAGACGAGCCGGGTCACCGCCTCGCGCAGGGGGGACAGGCCCACGTCGAGCTCGGCGCGCAGCTTGTCGAGACTGAGGCGACTGCCGGGGGCGAGTGTGCCGTGCAGGATGTCATGGCGCAGCCGCGCTTCGATCCGGCCGGCAATGGTCGGCTTGCCCGTGGGCCGGCTGGCCCATTCCGTTGTCGACATGCTCTCCTCCTGTCACTTTCGCCTTACATCAGCGGGCACGTGTTAGGGAAGGAAAAACGATTGGCGGCCAGAAAATCGATTTGTGTTTACGGGATCGGTATTGCTTGTTACCACCGTTAGAGATGGATTCGGACGCGCAGGAGGCGCATACCGGTCCGGTCGAACTTGGGAGGATCTTCGATGCCGTTCAACATGAGCCGCCGCGCCGTTCTGGCTGCGGCCACCGCACTTGCCGTTACCGCCACGGGCGCGTTCGCTCAGGACAAGGTGCAGCTTCGCCTGTCGGGCGTGAACTCCGAGACCGACCAGCGCGCCATCGCGCTCACGGAAGTCTTCGGTCCGGCGGTTTCCGATTTCGCCAACTTCGAGCCGCACTGGAACGGTACTCTGTTCGGTCAGGGGACCGAGCTTGAGGCGATCGCTTCCGGCGACCTCGAAATGTCGATCACCTCGGCGCAGGAGCTGGCCACGTTCTTCCCGGAATGGTCGATCTTCTCCGCAGGCTACGTCCTGCAGAGCGCCGAGCACCAGGTCGCCGTGTTCAACGACCCTCTGATGGACCCCTTCAAGCAGAAGGTGGAGGATGAGCTGGGTGTCGTACTGCTGGCGCCGATGTATCTTGGCCGCCGCCAGGTGAACCTGCGCCAGAGCCGCGACGAGCTTGACGTGCAGACCCCGGCGGACCTGTCCGGCGTGAACCTGCGGATGCCCGGGTCGGACGCGTGGCAGTTCCTGGGCCGTGCGCTGGGTGCGAACCCGACGCCGATGGCCTTCACCGAGGTCTACACCGCGCTGCAGACCGGCGCCGTGGACGGTCAGGACAACCCGCTGCCGACCGTCGTGGACGCGAAGTTCTACGAGGTCACCAAGCAGATCGCCCTGACGTCGCACCTCGTCGACTGGAACTTCATCGCGCTGTCGGCCGAGACGTTCAACAACTTGACGCCCGAGCAGCAGACCCAGATCACCGACGCCGCCGTGGCCGCGGCGGATTCCGGGCGCGCCGCGCAGCTTGCCAAGGAAGAAGAGCTGGTCTCCTTCCTCGAAGAGCAGGGGCTGGACGTTTACGAGCCCGATGTCGCCGCGTTCCGCGAGGCGGTGCAGAAGGCCTATCTCGAAAGCGATCTGGCCGCGAGCTGGCCGGACGGCGTTCTGGACGCTGTGAACGCGCTGGGGAACTGATCCGGAGATCCCGGCGCGGTGCCCGCCGCCGCGCCGGACCGGATCGACCGGAGGCTCGCCGGATCATGTCCGGCGACCTGCGTCCGGGGCGCGGCGGTCGGAAACGCCGCCGCGCCACTTTCATTGAGGGGGCACCATGCGGACCGTGACAAGGATCTTCCGGGGGATGACGGAAGGCTTCGCCGCGCTGATGATGGCGGCGATCTTCTGCACCTTCATCCTGCAGATCATCGTGCGATACGCGGTGGGCTCCGAGTGGTTTACCGCCCTTACCGGCGGCTTCATCGATGCCGCCTACTTCGGCTGGACGGTGGAATTCATCCTGGTGCTCTGGCTCTGGACGATCTTCTGGGGCAACGCCTTCGTGGTGCGGGACAGGGACCACGTGACCTTCGACATCCTCTACAACGGGGCAGGTCGCCGGGCGCGGACGGTGATGGCCGTCCTGGGCGCGGTGTTGCTGGTCGTGGCGCTTTGGTCCTCCATCGGGCCGACCTATGACCGGATGAAGCTGTTGCGGATCAAGTCGTCCGCCACGCTGCCGGTGAAGATGCTGCCCATCTATTCGATATACTTCCTGTTCCTCGGCGCCGTCGGGCTGCGCTACGCCTGGCGCGCCATCCATGTGCTGCGCCATGGCGCCGACCGGGAAGACCACATCCAGTCAACCGAAACGCCTGAGCACCGGGAAGACGCGACATGAGCATCGAACTGGTCATCATGCTTGGCACGCTGTTCCTGATGGCGGGCATCGGGATGCCCATCGCCTATGCGATCATCACGGCCGCCATGGCCTATATGGTTGCGGCGGGGTCCTCCATCGGGATCGTGGGCAAGACGCTGGTCGACGGCATCTACCAGAGCTTCCTTCTGCTCGCCGTGCCGCTGTTCATCGTGGCGGCGAACATCATGAACGCCGGGTCGATCTCGGACCGGCTGCTGAATTTCTGCATCGCCACGGTGGGCCGCTTCAAGGGCGGTCTGGGGCATGTCAACGTCATGGCATCGCTGATCTTTTCGGGCATGTCCGGCTCGGCGGTGGCGGATGCGGCGGGCATCGGCAAGATCATCATCGACATGATGCGCAAGGACGGGCGCTTCCCGGCGGGCTACGCCGCTGCGATCACCGCCGCCTCCGCCACCATCGGGCCGATCATCCCGCCGTCTATTCCTATGGTGCTTTATGCGCTGGTGTCCAATGCCTCCATCGGGGCGCTGTTCCTGGGGGGCATCCTGCCGGGCCTGATGATGGGCGGCGTGCTGATGGCGATGAACTTCTGGATCTCGCACCGCCGGGGCTTTGCCACCGAAGAGGCCGTACCGCTGCGCGACCTGCCGCGTGTCACGGGCCGGGCCTTCCCGGCGCTGCTGATGCCGGCGATCCTGCTCTACGGCATCTACGGCGGCGTCACGACGCCGACGGAGGCCGCAGCGGTCGCCGCCGCCTATGCGCTGCTGCTGAGCGTGTTCTTCTACCGCTCGCTCAAGCTGAAGACGCTCTACACGATCCTGGTGGAAAGCGCGCGGTCCTCGGCGGCGGTGGGCATCGTGATCGGCGGCGCGCTGATCCTGAACTACATCGTCGCGTCGGAAAACATCCCCTCTGCGCTGGCGGCCTATCTTGTCGATGTGAACGTGTCGCCGCTGATGTTCCTGCTGGCGGTCAACGTGCTGATCCTCCTGCTGGGCTGCCTGCTGGACGCCACGACGATCATCCTTGTCATCGTTCCGCTGTT
This sequence comes from Sagittula stellata E-37, assembly GCF_039724765.1. NCBI lineage: Bacteria > Pseudomonadati > Pseudomonadota > Alphaproteobacteria > Rhodobacterales > Roseobacteraceae > Sagittula > Sagittula stellata. The sequence continues at coordinate 2,120,030 of NZ_CP155729.1, forward strand.
CGTCCCGACCTGCAACCTGCTGGGCATCGACCTGGTGCATTTCGGGGTGGTGATCGTGGTGAACTGCATGATCGGGCTCATCACGCCGCCATACGGCATCCTGCTGTTCGTCATCAACGCGGTCACGGGCATCTCGCTCAAGGACATCATCGCAGAGGTGCTGCCGTTCCTGGCGGTGCTCATTGCGGCGCTGCTGGCGCTGATCTTCTTCCCGGGCATCGTGCTCTTCCTGCCGCGCCTGATGGGCTACGACGGCTGACGGAGGGGGAGGGACACCGACACCATGATTTCCGGACACACACGGCTGATCGCCCACATCGGTTACCCGACCACGTCCTTCAAGGCGCCGCTGATCTACAACCCCTATTTCGAAAGCCGGGGGATCGACGCGGTGGTGGTCCCGATGGGGTGCAAGGCAGAGGACTACCCGTCCTTCCTGCGCCATGTCTTCCGCCTGTCCAACATCCATGGCGCGCTTGTCACCATGCCGCACAAGGTGACGACCGTGGCCCTTCTGGACGAAGTGCTGACCACGGCGCGGGTCGCGGGGGCGTGCAATGCGGTGCGGCTGAGCGCGGAGGGCTACCTGCAGGGCGACATGTTCGACGGTGAGGGGTTCGTGCGCGGCGCACAGCGCAAGGGCCAGGAGATCGCGGGCCGGCGGGTGCTGGTCGTTGGCGCGGGAGGTGTCGGTTCGGCCATCGCGGCGTCGCTGGCAAAGGCCGGTGCCTCGGAGATCGCCGTCACGGACAGCTACGAGCCGATGATGAATGACCTCGCGGCCCGGCTGGAAGAGCACTATCCCGACCTCAAGGTGTCGACGGGGTCGGACGATCCGCAAGGGTTCGACATCGTGGTGAACGCCACGCCGCTCGGGATGAAACCGGGTGATGCACTGCCGATGGACGTGTCGCGCATCGCGCCGGAGACCTTTGTGGGCGAGGTGGTGATGACGCAGGAGATCACGCCGTTCCTTGCCGCCGTGCGCGATCGGGGGTGCCGGTTCCAGGTGGGCACCGACATGCTGTTCGAACAGATCCCCGCCTATCTCGAATTCTTCGGGTTTCCGGGCGCGACGGCCGAGGAACTGCGGGACGTGGCGCGGATTTCGTACTGACGGCGGCGCGGTCCGACGGCGCGGCAGGATGGGCGAGGGGGGTGCTTGCTGGCGGCTGCGCCACCAGTGCAGAGTGCGCGAAACGCCCGCGGCCACGACGGGACGGCCCGGACCGCCGCGACAAGGTGAACGGGAACGGGACCGGGGACGGGCAGGAAGACAATTCAAACCGCGAGGCGCGCGTGCCTTGCATTGGGAAGGCGGCTGATGAAGACCTCTATCGCGACAGTGTCGATTTCGGGAAACCTGCGGGAAAAGCTGGCTGCCATCGCAAAGGCGGGCTTTACCGGCATCGAGATCTTCGAGCAGGACTTTATCGCCGACGAAGGAACGCCGCGCGAGATCGGCAACATGATCCGCGACCACGGGCTGGAGATCACCCTGTTCCAGCCGTTCCGCGATTTCGAAGGCCTGCCGGGCGGTCTGCGGGAGAAGGCCTTCGACCGGGCGAAGCACAAGTTCGACACGATGGTTGAGCTGGGCACCGACCTGGTCCTGATGTGTTCCTCCTGCCATCCGGAGGCGCTTGGCGGGATCGACCGGGCGGCGGACGACTTTGCCGAACTGGGCGCCATCGCGGCCGAGCGCGGCGTGCGCGTGGGTTACGAGGCGCTGGCCTGGGGCCGTCATGTCAACGATCACCGCGACGCGTGGGAGGTGGTGCGCCGGGCGGACCATCCCAACATCGGTCTGATCCTCGACAGTTTCCACACGCTGGCCCGCAAGATCGATCCGGAAACCATCCGGCGCATTCCCGGCGACAAGATCTTTTTCGTGCAGCTTGCGGACGCGCCGCTGATCGACATGGACTTGCTGTACTGGTCGCGCCATTTCCGGAACATGCCGGGCGAGGGCGACCTGCGGGTGGCCGATTTCATGCGCGCGGTCGCGGCGACGGGATATGACGACTGGATCAGCCTGGAGATCTTCAACGACCAGTTCCGGGGCGGCAGTGCCGAGGGTCTGTCGCGGGACGGGTATCGTTCGCTCGTGGCGCTGATGGACGAGGTGGCCAAGACCGAACCGGGTCTGGCCATCGGTGTGCCGAAACTGCCGGATCCGGTGCGGGTCGAGGGCGTGGCTTTCATCGAGTTCGCCACGCGCGGCAAGGAGGCGGAAGCGCTGGCCGGCCTGCTGGCGGCGATGGGGTTCGCGCATGTGGGCGATCACATCTCGAAGAAGCTGGCGCTCTGGCAACAGGGCGAGATCCGCGTGGTGCTGAACGGCGAGGAGACCGGCTATGCCGACACGGCCTACACGCTGCACGGCACCTCGATCTGCGATGTCGGCCTGCAGGTGTCGAGCGCCGCGGACACCGTGACCCGGGCCGAGGCGCTGGCCGCCACGCCCTTCTCCCAGCCGGTGGGACCGGGCGAGCTGGAGATCCCTGCGATCCGCAGTGTCGGCGGGTCGGTGATGCACTTCATCGACGCGGCGAGCGGGCTGGCGGATGTCTGGGACGTGGAGTTCACCGGCACAGGCGAGACGGCTTCGGGCGGGGCGGGGCTGACCCGGATCGACCATGTCGCCGAGACGATGAACTACGACGAGATGCTGAGCTGGGCGCTGTTCTACACCTCGATCTTCGATATGAACCGCGCGCCGATGGTCGATGTGATCGACCCCGACGGACTGGTCCGCAGCCGGGCGATCCGGACGCCGGACGGCGCCATGCGGATCACGCTGAACGGGGCCGAGACGCACCGGACCCTGGCCGGGTCCTTCCTGGCCGAGAGCTTCGGTGGCGCGGTGCAGCACGTGGCGTTTTCCACCGACGACATCTTTGCCACGGCGGCGCGCATGGCGGAGGCCGGTTTCCGGCCCCTGCCGATGACGGGCAACTACTACGACGACCTCGCGGCGCGCTTCACGCTGTCGGACGAGCGTCTGGCGGAGATGAAGGCGCATCACATCCTCTATGACGAGGACGCGTCGGGGGCGTTCTACCAGTTCTACGGCCGCCCCTTCGCGGGCGGGCTGTTCTTCGAGGTGGTTCAGCGCGAGGGCGGCTACGAAGGCTACGGCGCGCCGAACGCGCCGTTCCGGATCGCCGCGCAGAAACGGATCATCGGACCCAAGGGCATGCCGCGGCTCTGACCTGCGGGCCCGGCAATTTAAATGGGCGCGCTGACGCGCGCGCCCGTTGTCTCGTCGGCGGCCTCAGGCCTTCTCCTCGGGTGGCCTCCGGCGGAGGTATTTGGGCCAAGATGAAGGCCTGCGCGCCGCGCTGTCAGCTCACTTGCCCCATTTCAGCGCGATCAGGTCGAGTTCGCGGGCCAGCGACAGGAGGCGGTCCCTGGTGCGCGGCGACAGCGGTTTCAGCGGGTGGCGGACGAAATCGGAGCCGATCACGCCGCCTTCCATCATCACCGTCTTGGTGGCGCGCAGGCCGCATTGGCGGTTTTCGTGGTTGATGAGCGGCAGGCAGAGTTTCCAGCGGTCGAGCGCCGCGTCGTGGTTGCCGGCGAGGTATTCGGTGACGATGGGGCGGATCTTTTCCGGTTGCAGCGCCGAGGTCATCGTGCCGGTGCAGCCCGCGTCGAGGTCGGCGAGCAGCGTCACCGCTTCCTCACCGTCGAAGGGGCCTGCGATGTGGTCGCCGCCGGCTTCGATCAGCGCGGCGAGCTTGTCGGCGGCGAAGGGGGTTTCCATCTTGAAGTAGGAGACGTTCTCGATCTCCTGCGCCATCTTGACGAGAAGCGGCACGGGCAGCGAGACACCGGAGAGCGGCGCGTCCTGCACCATGATCGGGATGGAGATGGCGTCCGAGACGGCGGCGAAATGTTCGAAGATGCCGTCGGGGGAGGGCACGAGGCCCACGCCGTGGTAGGGCGGCATCATCATCAGCATCGCGGCGCCCTGGGACTGTGCCTCTGTCGCGCGGGCCTTGACCACGTCGGTGGAGAAGTGACTGACGGTGACGATCACCGGGACGCGACCCGCCACATGGTCGAGGCTGACCTTGGTCAGGGTGGCGCGTTCGGCGTCGGACAGCAGGAACTGCTCGGAATAGTTGGCCAGGATGCAGATCGCGTCCACGCCCTGGTCGATCATGCAGTCGAGGACGCGGGTCATGCCTTCGGGGTCGATGCGGCCATCGGCGTGGAACGGGGTGGGGGCGACGGGCAGGATGCCGGTAAGGGGCGTTTTCATGATGAGTCCTTCACGATATGCGGGTCACGGCAAAGCGCGAGACCTGTCGGTAGGTCTGGCCGGGCACGAGCGCGGCCGACGGAAAATCCGGGCGGTTGGGTGCATCGGGCCAGGTCTGCGGCTCGATGGCGATCCCGGCATTGCGGGTGCAGGGGGCGCCGCCGTGGCCTTCGAACGGGGCGGTGTCGATTCCGCCGCCGGTATAGACCTGCAGGCCCGGCTCGGTGGTCGAGAGGTCGAGGCGCAGGCGGTCGGTTTCGAGGGCCAGAACCGGGCGCATGCCGACGCGTCTGTCGGACAGGCAGAAGTTGTGGTCGAGGTCCGAGTCGGGCGTCCTTGCGGTGCGGTAGTCGAAGGCGGTTCCGTCGACCGGGACAGGCGTGCCCAGCGGGATCATCGCGGCGTCCACGGGCAGGTAGCTTTCGGCATGGACGGTCATCCGGTGGGCGGAGACGTCCGGTGTTCCGTCGAGCGTCCAGTAGCCGTGGAACGCCGGATTGAAGACGGTTTCGCGGTCGCTCTGTGCGGTGATCTCGACGGTCAGCGCGCCCGTGTCGTCCAGTGCGTAATAGACGGTGACGCCGATGTTGCCGGGAAAGCCGCCGAGCCCGTCCGGGTGATTGAGCGAGAGGGTGACGTCGGTGACCGTGGCCGAGACGACGGTCCAGTTGCGCTGTCCGAAGCCCTTTGGGCCGCCGTGCAGCGTGGTGGTGCCGTTTTCGTTGCGGTCGAGTGTGCAGGGCGTGCCCGCGACGGTCATACGCCCGCCGGCGATGCGGTTGGCCACGGGGCCGACGATGGCGCCGTAATACAGCATCGGGCCGAGGTAGGCGTCGAAGTCTTCGGACCCGAGCACAAGCGCATGGGCGAAGCCGTCCAGCCGGAAGTCTGTCAGGCTGGCGCCCCAGCTCATGATGCGGGCCATGGCGCCGCCGTTCGCGATGGTCATGCGTCTCAGCGGCGTGCCGTCCGGGGTCATCTCCATCCGGGTCACCAGTCGAACCGGGGGGCCGCGATGCGGCGTCCCAGGAGGAAAGCGTCGGCGACGTGGCACAGCGGGGCGAGGTCCATGTCGATGCCGCCACTGGCGACAAGCTCGGCCATCTGGGCGTAGAGCCGGGGGTATTCGCCGCTGAGGCCGGGCCGCGCATCGTGCGTCTGGCCGTCGATTGTCAGGGTGCCGCCGCCGTTTTCGAGCAGCATGTGGCCTGTGTCGGTCTCTGCCTCGATGGTCCAGGTGGGAGTGCCCGGCTCCAGCCAGTCCAGATCCATGGTGACCTCGGCGCCGTCGGGGTGGTGGAAGGCGCATTGCGCGGCGATCGGCGTGTCGCGGTTTTCGGGGAAGTGCAGTTCGGCCCCGGTCAGGTGCACAGGAACGGGCAGGATTTCCGTCAGGATGGACAGCGCGTTGATGCCGGGATCGAAGACGCCGAGGCCGCCCGCCTCGAACACCCAGTCCTGTCCGGGATGCCATTGCCGGACGTCTTCGCGCCAGCGGATGGCGAGCTTGCGCAGCCGCCTGTCGCTGAGCCAGTCCTTCGCCGCGGCGACCTTGTCGGCTTGCCGGGAGTGCCAGGTGGCATAAAGCGAGACGCGATGCTTGCGGGCGAGTGCTTCGAGCGTGTGGCATTCCGAGAGCGTGGCGCCCGGGGGTTTCTCCAGCATGACGTGCCGCCCGGCCAGGATCGCCTTCTGCGCGTAGTCGAAACGGGGGACAGGGGGCAGGCAGAGCGAGACGACGCGGATCTCGGGCCGCTCCTCCAGCATGGTGTCGAAGTCGGTGAAGGCGGGAACGCCCTTGACCGTGCCATGGCGCGACACCGTCGCCGCGAGTTCCCAGTCCGGGTTGTCCGAGATGGCGGGGATGTGCTGGTCCACCGCGATCTTGCCGATGCCGACGAGTGCGATTTCCATCAATGCGAGTCCTTTCCGACCGGCGCACCGCGGCAGCCCTTGAGAAAGTCCAGGTCGGCCCCGGTGTCGGCGCCCTGCACGTGCTGCTGGTGCAGCCAGGCATAGCCGCTGTCCGGCCGTTCGTGGATCGGCGTCCACTCGGCCAGACGTGCGGAGAGTTCGTCGTCGCTGATCTCCAGGTGCAGGCGGCGGGCAGCCACGTCCACCTCGATCATGTCGCCTGTGCGAACCACGGCCAGCGGACCGCTGGCGGCGGCTTCGGGCGAGGTGTGCAGGATCACGGTGCCATAAGCGGTGCCGGACATGCGCGCGTCGGAAATGCGGATCATGTCCTTGATCCCCTTCTTCAGCACCTTGGGCGGCAGGCCCATGTTGCCGACCTCGGCCATGCCGGGATAGCCCTTGGGTCCGCAGTTCTTCAGGACCATGATGCAGGTCTCGTCGATGTCGAGCGCGTCGTCGTTGATCTGCGCCTTGTAGTCGTCGATGTCCTCGAAGACCACGGCGCGCCCCCGGTGCTGCATCAGGTGTGGCGAGGCGGCAGAGGGTTTCAGGACGGCGCCCTTCGGCGCCAGGTTGCCCTTCAACACGGCGATGCCGCCCTGCGCCGTCAGCGGTTTGTCGGCGGGCAGGATCACGTCCTCGTTCCAGTTCTTCGCATCCCTGACCTCGTCCCAGATGGTGGAGCCCGAGACGGTCAGCGCGTCCTTGTGCAGCTTGTCCGCCTCGCCCAGACGTTTCAGCACGACCGGCAGGCCGCCGGCGTAGAAGAACTCTTCCATCAGGTACTTGCCGGAGGGTTGCAGGTTCAGGATCGTGGCCACGTCGCGCCCGCAGCGGTCCCAGTCGTCCAGCGTGATATCGACGCCGGTCCGGCCCGCGATGGCGAGCAGGTGCACGACGGTGTTGGTCGAACCGCCGACCGCGCCGTTGCAGCGGATCGCGTTCTCGAAGGCTTCGCGGGTCAGGATGTCGGAGGGTTTCAGGTCGTCCTTGACCATCTGCACGATGCGGCGGCCCGACAGTTGCGCCATCACGCGGCGGCGCGAGTCCACGGCGGGGATCGCGGCGTTGCCGGACAGCGCCATGCCGAGCGCCTCGGACATGGAGGCCATCGAGGACGCGGTGCCCATGGTGTTGCAGGTGCCGGAGGAGCGCGTCACGGCGGCCTCGGCATCGAGGAATTCCTGTTGGGTCATCTCGCCGGCCTTCACGGCCTCCGAGAAGCGCCAAAGGTGCGTACCCGCGCCGACCCGTTCGCCTTGGAACCAGCCGTTCAGCATCGGCCCGCCGGTCACCACGATGGAGGGCAGGTCGCAGGAGGCAGCGGCCATCAGCAGCGACGGCGTGGTCTTGTCGCAGCCGACCATCAGCACGCAGCCGTCGATCGGCTGGCCCCTGATCTGTTCCTCGATCGACAGGGCGGCGAGGTTGCGGAACATCATCGCCGTGGGGCGGAAGGTGTTCTCGGACGCGGAGAAGACGGGCACCTCGACCGGGAAGCCGCCGGCCTCCCAGATGCCTGCTTTCACCTTCTCGGCAAGTTCGCGCAGGTGGCCGTTGCACGGGGTGAGGTCGGACCATGTGTTGAGGACGCCGATGATCGGGCGACCGTCGAACAGGTCCTCCGGATAGCCCTGGTTCTTCAGCCAGCCACGGTGATAGATGACGTCCTTGGTGGTTCCGCCGTACCATTCCTGCGACCGCAGCCTGCGTGGCCATTCTGCCGGTTTGAAACTCATGACTCAGCCCTGCCTAGATTTGTTGTAGACGTCGAAGATGACGGCGGCCAGAAGCACCAGCCCCTTGATCATCTGCTGGTAGTCGATGCCGATGCCCATGATCGACATGCCGTTGTTCAGCACCCCCATCAGGAAGGCGCCGACGACCGCGCCGACGATCTTGCCCACACCGCCGGACATGGACGCGCCGCCGATGAAGACCGCCGCGATCACGTCGAGTTCCAGCGCGAACCCGGCCTTCGGCGTCGCGGTGTTCAGGCGGGCGGCGAACACCAGCCCTGCGGCGGCGGCAAGGATCCCCATGTTGAGGAAGGCGAGGAAGGTCAGCCGTTCGGTCTTGATCCCCGAGAGCTTCGCGGCCTTCTGGTTTCCGCCGAGCGCATAGATGCGGCGCCCGATGACGGTGCGTTCGGTGAGGAATGCGTAGATGATCGTCAGCACGCCCATGGTGATCAGCACGTTCGGCAGACCCCGGAAGGTCGAGAGCTTGTACATGATGAAGACCAGCGCGGCGCTGACGATGACAGTGCGCGCCACGAAGAAGCTGCGCGGCTCGTCCTCCACCCCGTAGGCCTTGTTGCGGGCGCGCTTGCGCATTCCGGACCAGATCACGAAGGCCGCGGCGGCGACCCCCGTCAGCAGCGCCAGAACGTTGACCTTGCGGGCGTCGAACAGCGGGGCGAGCGTTTCGCCGATGCCCGCCGGAAAGAGGTCGGGCACGAAGCCGTTGGCGATGGTCTGGAACTCACGCGGGAAGGGGCCGACCGATTGCCCTTCGAGCAGCCACAGCGACAATCCGCGGAACACCAGCATGCCCGCCAGCGTGACGATGAAGGAGGGGATTTTCCAATAGGCGACCCAGTACCCCTGCGCCGCGCCGATCAGCCCGCCGACCGCAAGGCAGACCACGATGGTCAACAGCCAGTTGACCTCCCAGTTGACGATCATCACCGCCGCCAGCGCGCCGATGAACCCCATGACCGAGCCGACCGACAGGTCGATGTTGCCCGACACGATGACCACCAGCATGCCAAGCGCCATGATGATGATATAACTGTTCTGCAACAGCAGGTTGGTGATGTTCACCGGTTTCAGCAGCACGCCGTCGGTGACAAGCTGGAAGAACGCCATGATCGCGATCAGCGCGAACAGCAGCCCGTATTCGCGCAGGTGCCCGGCGAGGTATTCGCCGACGCCCTTGCGCGCGTCCGCGTCCTGAGATTCTGCAAGAGCCATGCCCTGTCTCCCTATTCCGTCACGATGAGCGACATGATGCGCTCCTGACTGGCCTCGGCGGCGTCAAGCTCGCCCACCAGTTCGCCTTCGTTCATCACGTAGATCCGGTCGCACATGCCCAGGAGTTCCGGCATCTCGGACGAGATCATGAGGACCCCTTTGCCCTGCGCGCTCAGATCGTTGATGATCCCGTAGATTTCGAATTTCGCGCCGACGTCGATGCCGCGCGTGGGTTCGTCGAGGATCAGCACCTCCGGCCCCGCGAACAGCCACTTCGACAGCACCACCTTCTGCTGGTTGCCGCCCGACAGGTTCATCACCTTCTGGAAGACGGACGGCGTGCGGATGTTCATCGCGCGGCGATATTTCTCGGAGACCTGCGTCTCCTCGTTCTCGTTAAGGATGCCGCCCGACGACACGCCCGGCAGGTTCGCCAGCGTCACGTTGCGGCTGATCGGCTCTTCGAGGATCAGGCCGAGGCTTTTCCGGTCCTCGGTCACATATGCGAGGCCCGCGTCGATGGCGCGGTCGATCTTCGAGACATCGACGTCGCGGCCCTTGATCCGGACATTGCCCGTGATGTTCCGACCGTAGCTGTGCCCGAAGATGCTCATGGCGAGCTCGGTGCGGCCCGAACCCATCAGCCCGGCGATGCCCACGACTTCGCCCGCGCGCACGTTGAACTGCGCGTTGTGGATGACCTGGCGGTCGGCGTGTTCGGCGTGCCAGACGTTCCAGTCGGACACCTCCATCAGCATGTCGCCGGCCCGGCGGGTGCGTTCCGGATAGCGGTGCGCCATGTCCCGGCCCACCATGTCGCGCACGATGGCGGCTTCGGTGATCGGCTGCGCACGGGCGTCCATGGTCGAAACGGTCGAACCGTCGCGTATGACGGTCACGCTGTCGGCCACGCGGCGGACTTCGTTCAGCTTGTGGCTGATGATGATCGAGGTGACGCCCTGCGCCTTGAGTTCCAGCATCAGATCCAGAAGTGCCTGGCTGTCGGATTCCGACAGGGCGGCGGTCGGCTCGTCGAGGATCAGCAGCCGGACTTCCTTGGACAGCGCCTTGGCGATCTCCACCAGTTGCTGCTTTCCGACGCCCAGCTTGTCGACCATCGTCGTCGGCGCCTCACGCAGTCCGACTTTCTTCAGCAGCTCGCCGGTCATGCGGTTCGTCGCGTTCCAGTCGATCACGCCGTTCGTCGCGCGTTCGTTGCCGAGAAAGACGTTCTCGGCAATCGACAGCAGCGGGACCAGGGCCAGCTCCTGGTGGATGATGATGATGCCCCTGGACTCGCTGTCCGAGATGTCGCGGAACTGGGCCAGTTCGCCGTCGTAGTGGATTTCGCCGTCGTAGGTGCCTGCGGGGTAGACACCCGACAGCACCTTCATGAGGGTCGATTTGCCGGCGCCGTTTTCGCCGACGAGCGCGTGGATCTCGCCTTGCCGGACGGTCAGGGTCACCTCGTCGAGGGCCTTCACGCCGGGAAAGGTCTTGGTGATCCCGCGCATTTCGAGAAGTGCGGACATGGCTGCCTTCCAATGCGCCGCAGGCGGACGGCGGTGCGCCCGGGCGTGCGGTCTGCATGAGAGAAAATGGCCTGCCCGCACAAAGCGTCCGGACAGGCCCGGGGGAGCGATCTTACTTGATCTGGTCCATGGTGTAGTAGCCGGAGTCGATCAGGCGTTCCTCCCAGTTCTCCTTGGTCACCGGCAGCGGCTCCAGCAGGTAGGAGGGCACGACCTTCACGCCGTTGTCGTAGGTCGAGGTGTCGTTGATCTCCGGCTCGCCGCCCGCCAGCAGTGCGTCGACCATGCCCACGGTCACACCGGCCAGCGACCGGGTGTCCTTGAAGATGGTGGAGTACTGCTCGTCCGCGAGGATCGACTTGACGGAGGGGACCTCCGCGTCCTGGCCGGTCACGATCGGCATCTTCATGTCGCCGGAGCCGTAGCCCACGCCCTTGAGCGAGGACAGGATGCCGATGGAAAGGCCGTCGTAGGGCGACAGCACGCCGTGCACCTGCTTGTCGGTGTAGTTGGCGGACAGGAGGTTATCCATGCGCGCCTGTGCCACCGCACCGTCCCAGCGCAGCGTGCCGACCGTATCCATACCCATCTGGCCCGAGACGATCTCGATGGAGCCGTCGTCGATCAGCGGCTGGAGGACCGACATCGCGCCGTCGTAGAAGAAGTAGGCGTTGTTGTCGTCCGGAGAGCCGCCGAAGAGTTCCACGTTCCAGGGCTTGGTGTCCGGGTAACGTTCCTTCAGGCCGTCGACCAGCGTGGTGGCCTGTTGGACGCCGACCTTGAAGTTGTCGAAGGTGGCGTAGTAGTCGACGTTCCCGCTGTCGCGGATCAGGCGGTCGTAGGCGATGACCTTGATGCCGGACGCGGCGGCGTTTTCCAGTGCGTTCGACAGGGTGGTGCCGTCGATGGCGGCGATCACCAGCACGTCGACGCCCTTGGTGATCATGTTTTCGATCTGAGCGAGCTGGTTCGGGATGTCATCCTCGGCGTATTGCAGGTCGGTCTCGTAGCCCGCTTCGTTGAACTGTTCGACCATGGACTCGCCGTCCGAGATCCAGCGCGCGGACGATTTCGTGGGCATTGCAATGCCGACGGTGCCGTCGGCCAGGGCGGCGGATGCGAACAGCGCAATGGCGCTGGCCGAAGCCAGGATTGTCTTGAATTTCATGATGTTCCTCCACTGTGTGCGCCTGCTTCTTTGTCTCGGCGCCGGGTCTGATGAGTGCCCACGCGAGAGCTAACAGTCTACGTGCATAACCTTCAAATCCAATTTATGCTGATCTGCATAACGAAAATGATATGAGGTCCGGATGAACGTTCTGCATCGTCTGAAACCGTCGCAACTGAACCTGATCCTCCGGATCGCCGAGACCGGCCAGTTGCAGCGGGCGGCGCAGATGGCGGGGATGTCGCAACCGGCGGCGTCACGCTTGTTAGGCGAAATCGAGCAGCGGGCAGGGGGCGCGCTTTTCCACCGGACTCCCAAAGGGATGCAGGCGACCCCGCTGGGCGAGATCGTGTCCCGCCGAGCGCAGGTCATCCTTGAGGAATACGACGCGCTTGAGCGTGAAGCGCGGCGCATCACCACCGGCGAGATGGGGCAGGTGCGCGTCGGCGCGGTCACCGGCCCGGCCGTCGGACTGATCGTGCCCGCGGTGCGCCGGGCAAAAGCCGCGGCCCCCGATATCGAGATGACGATCGAGGTCGGCCCGTCGACCGAGTTGGTGCGCGGGCTGGTCGAGGGGCGCTTCGACTTCGTGATTTCGCGTCTGCCCGCGGAACACGACAGCCGCGACTTCCGCCTGCATCCGGCGCGGAGCGAGATCGTGTCGCTGCTGGTCCGGCCCGGTCATCCGCTGGCCGGACGGACAAAGGTCACGCTGGAAGAGCTTCAGGAATACGAGTGGGTTGTGCAGGAGATCGGGTCGCCCATCCGGCAGGCCGTCGAGAGTGCCTTCCATGAGCGGGGGCTGGGCGGGCCACAAAGGATCACCAATTCCTCGTCGCTTCTCGTGGTGCTGTCGCTGCTTGAAGGCACCGACACGATCGCACCGCAGGCGATGGAAGTGGCACAGATGCTGACGACGGGGCAGGCGGCGCTGGGGATCGCCTCGCTCAATCTGGCAGAGCCGATCTCGGTGCCGCCGTGCTTCATCATCCGCAACCGCTTTCGCCCGTTGGCCGCGGCGTCCGAACGTGTGCTGCAGGCGGTTCTGGAACTGCTGTAACGGAGGGACCCGCGACCTTCGTCTGTGCCGTTCTTAGATTATAAGAATGGCTTGGGACGGGGCGACGCATGCAGTCTTGGATCACTGAAACCGGTCAGGACAAGGAGACACCGACATGGCATGGACAAAGCCGAAGATCCGCGAAATCGAGTGCGGCATGGAAATCAACATGTACGGGCCGGACGGCGAAGAAGAGCGCGAAGTGCTGTTCTGAGCGCGGCGCGCGGAGGCTGTCGATGGCGTTTCGCGCACTCATCCTCGGCGCTGCGGCGGGCGGTGGCCTGCCGCAGTGGAACTGCGGATGCGAGAACTGTACCCTTGCGAGGGCGGGCGAAATTCCACGACAGACGCAGTCTTCGCTGGCGGTGACCGGCAACGGCACCGACTGGGCGATCCTCAACGCCTCGCCGGACATCCGGCAGCAGATGGCCGATGCGGCGCCGCTGCATCCGACCGGCCTGCGCAGCCTGCCGCTGCATTCGGTGCTGGTGACGAACGGCGACATCGACCACGTGGCCGGGCTGCTGACCCTGCGGGAAATGCAGCCCTTCACGCTGTTCGCGACGCCCGTGATCCAGGCGGTGCTGAAGAGCAACCCGATCTTCGACGCGTTGCATCGCGACGTGGTCAGCCGCTCCTCCATCGCGTTGGGGGTGCCGTTCGAACTGGCCCCCGGGCTGATGGCGGAGCTCTTCCCGGTGCCGGGCAAGGTGCCGCTCTACCTCGAAGGGGAGAGGGTGGAGACCGGCGAGATCGGAGAGAACACGGTGGGTGTGGCCCTGAGCGGCGGTGGTCGACGGGTCTGTTACATCCCCGGCTGCGCCATGCTGAACGACGACCTGCGCACGCGGCTGGCGGGCGCCGACCTCGTGTTGTTCGACGGCACGCTCTGGCGCGACGACGAGATGGTGCGTGCCGGGCTGGGGGCCAAGACGGGTAAGCGCATGGGTCACATGTCCATGTCAGGCGAAGACGGCTCCATCGCGGCATTCCGGGACATCGACGTGCGCCACAAGGTCTTTGTCCACATGAACAACACCAACCCGGTCCTGCGCCCCGGTTCGGCGGAACGGGCCGAGGCACAATCCGGTGGCTGGACCATCGGCCAGGACGGCATGGAGATCGTGTTATGACCAAGGCACCGCAATCGCGCGACGCGTTCGAAGCCCGGCTGCGCCAGATCGGAGCGGAGCGATATCACGACCTGCATCCGTTCCACGACCGTCTGCACGGTGGGCAGTGTACCATGGAGGAGGTGCAGGCCTGGGTCATCAACCGCTACTACTACCAGCACTCGATCCCGATGAAGGACGCGGCCTTCATGTCCCGGGTGGAGGACCCTGATTTGCGCCGCGCGTGGAGGTCGCGGATGGAGGATCACGACGGAACCGCCGACAACGAAGGCGGCATAAGGCGCTGGCTGCGGCTGGCGGAGGCGGTGGGTCTGGATCCCGACTACGTCTCGACGACAGAGGGCGTCCTGCCCGCAACGAAGTTCGCGGTGGACGCCTACGTCCGTTTCGTCCGCGAAAAGACCCTGCTCGAAGCGGTGGCGGCATCACTCACGGAACTCTTCGCACCGAAGATCCACGCCAACCGCATCGAGGGACTGCTGAAGAATTACGCCTTCGCCGACGACTCCTCGCTGTCGTATTTCCGCAACCGGTTGAAAGAAGCGCCGAAGGATGTGGCCTTTGGGCTGGCCTGGGTGCTGGACCATGCCGACACCGCCGAGAAGCAGGACGTGGCGGCCAGGGCGCTGATCTTCAAGACGGATGTTCTGTGGTCCCAACTCGACGCGCTGTGGGGCGCCTACGTCGAGCCGCGGCGCATTCCGCCCGGCGCGTGGCAGCCCGGAACGGGGCAGCTCTTGCGGCAGGCGTCATGATCGGCGCGGGCGACATTCCCGTCCTGCCGCGCGGCGTCCGGCTGCACTTCGACAAGGTCCGGGACGGTTGGGTGCTTCTTGCCCCGGAGCGGGCGATCATGCTCGACATGGTCGGCCACGCGGTTCTGTCGGAGGTCGATGGCATCCGTACCTTGGATCAGATCATCCGCGCCCTGGCCGAGAAATACGCCGCCCCGCCCGAAGAGATCGCGAAAGACAGCGCCGGGTTTCTCGGTGCCTTGCGTGACCGGCGGTTCCTGGAGGTGACATGAAGGAGGCGGCATGAAGATCGCACCCCCCATCGCGATGCTGGCGGAACTGACGCACCGCTGTCCGCTGTCCTGCCCGTACTGCTCCAACCCCGTCGACTTGGCGCGGCAGGAGGCAGAGTTGGACACCGCCACCTGGTCCCGCGTGTTCCGCGAGGCGGCGGAGATGGGCGTCCTGCAACTGCACCTGTCGGGCGGGGAGCCGGCCTCTCGCCGCGATCTGGCCGACCTCGTGGACGCAGCGCGGGACGCGGGCCTTTACACCAACCTCATCACCTCCGGCATCGGTCTGACGGAGAAGCGGTTGCAGGCGCTGGACGAAGCCGGCCTGGATCACGTCCAGTTGTCGTTGCAGGGGACGACGGCGCAAATGGCGGATGCGGTGGGCGGCTATCGCGGCGGCTTCGACCGGAAGATGCAGGTGGCGGGGTGGATCGGCCGGATCGGCTTTCCGCTGACCCTGAACGCGGTCCTGCACCGTCACAACCTTCACCAGTTGCCGCGTGCGTTGGAGATGGCGGTGGAGATGGGGGCCCGGCGGATCGAGGTGGCGACCGTGCAGTTCCACGGTTGGGCGTTGAAGAACCGGTCCGAACTGATGCCGACAAAGGCGCAGGCACGCGAGGCGACCCGCATCGTGGCAGAGGCGCGCGCGGCGCTGAAAGGCACGCTGGTCATCGACTACGTCCCGGCGGACTACCACGAGGACTACCCCAAGCGCTGCATGGGCGGCTGGGGCTCGTCCGGTCTGAACGTGGCCCCGGACGGCCAGGTGTTGCCCTGCCACGCCGCGCAGATCATCCCCGGGCTCCGCTTCGATTCCGTGCGCGACAGGCCCTTGTCGGAGATCTGGTACGGCGGGCAGGCGTTCAACGCCTACCGTAGCACCGACTGGATGCAGGACCCCTGTACATCGTGCGAGCGCAAGACGAAGGACCACGGCGGATGCCGCTGCCAGGCCATGGGCCTCCTGGGCGATCCGAATGCCACGGACCCGGTCTGCGTGAAGTCCCCGCATCATGCGTGGCTGAAGGCGCAGACCGAGGGTGAGCTTGCCGATGCGGATGCCGGGATGGACACGGCCAGGCTGACCTACCGGGCGCTCCCGATGAAGGCGCCAGCGGGCTGAGCGACGACGGGGCAGGGCGCACGGACCGAACACACTGAAAAGGCCGGGATGTTGCGGAACATCCCGGCCTTATTCTGTCGTGTCGATGTGGCGACATGGCGGGGCCCGGCGGACCGGACCCCTGCGCATCGCCTCAGAACTGCAGTCTGACCTGAGCGGTCAATCCCCAAGAGTCGAGATTGTCGGAGAACCTTGTGTCTGCGCGCAGGGAAGCGTCGACCTGTCTTGCCGGGACGGCGGATCCTGCGTCGAGGATTGCGGTGTAGTTGAAGCCGAAGCTGAGTTCTCCGAAGCCGCCGAGGGTCTCGGACGTAAGCACCTGCGAGGATCCGTTGCTGTCGACGGTGAAGGTGCTTTCGAGGTCGTCTCCGAAGTCGTTGAAGTAGGTTCCGGTGACGAAGTAGGTGGTCGCCGCCGTGCCGCTTTCCGCGACCTGGGTCCGTGCCAGGGTTGCGCCGAGGTAGCCGATCCTCTGGTCGATGTCGCCGATCTGCAGGGTCGCGTTGTCGGCGGCGGTGGAGGGATCGTTCTCGATGGCGATGCTGTCGCTCTCGATGTGGCTGAACGAGAAGCCGGCGGTGGGCACGAGGCGCAGGCCGAGCTGTTCGTTCAGGGTATGCGAGTAGCTGAGCGAGCCGGAGACGGTCTTGCCGCGGCTGTCGAAGTCCTGGGTGTTGATGCCCAGACCGCCGTTGGCGAAGCTGTTGCTCTCCTGGATCGAGTAGGTGGTCTTGTCGGCGCGGATCGACAGGTCGCCGAACCACTGGCCCTTGGCGGCGCTCAGGTAGAAGCCGCCGAAGGTCTGGTCGAACTCGGTGCTGAGCGTGGTGACCGTGCCGCCGAAGTTGACCGGCAGGGAGGTGTCGCCGCCGTTGGTGCCGAGCATCGCGCCGTAGGCCAGGTCCCAGCCGTTGTAGTAGCCGCCCGAGCAGGACCGGTCGAGGCCCACCTGAATGCCGCGGTAACGCAGGTCGATCTGGTTGGACAGCGAGCCGGGCAGGCTCGCGGCCGAGGTCGACAGGCCGGCCGAGGCCTTCCCGCCGGTGATCCGGCTCCAGGAGCCAATGGCGCAGGGGTCGTCGCCCGGGGCCACCAGCGGGGTCACCAGCGCCGAGGACGGCCGGTTGACCACGGTGGAGATCAGGCTCTGGGTGGCCGCCACGCCGGAGGCCACGCCGCCGAAGGCGAGGTTGGGGGTGGCGGTCAGCTGCACCGCGGTGCCGGTGTTCTGCAGGTTGTAGATGAAGGCGCCGTTGGTCGGCAGGCCGGTCTGGGTGGCCGAGACGCCGCCGGTGTTGGCCGCGGTGATCAGGTCGATCGGGACCGCGACGTTGGAGAACACGCCGTTGACGTTGGAGAAGGCCAGCGTCGGCGCGCCCGAGGCGGTGCCCGTCACGTTGACCTGGTCGGCGGTGTCGGCGGGCGAGGTGCCCACCAGCGCGCCGGAGACGTTGACGTCCATGCCGATGATGCCGTTCAGCACCGCATCGCCATTGATCACCAGGCGGTCGGCGGTCTCGCCGTCGACCATGTCGATCAGGCCGGTGTTGGTGAACGTGCCCGCGCCGCTGGTGGTCAGCGTCACGGTCTGGCCCACGGCGGAGTTGATGTTGAACCGCCCGGTGTTGGTGATGTCCGACCCGGCCCCGGCGGTCAGCGCGCCGGTGGCGCCGAGGAAGTCCATCACGCCGTTCGTCTCGTTGCTCAGCGCCGCGAAGGAGAGCAGCGTGCCGCCGTTGCCGATTGCCACCTGGTCGTCGTTGTCGAGGGCGCCGCTGGTGGTTTGCAGGGTGGAACCCGCCCCCAGGGTGACGCCGCCGGCATCCTCGATGTCGGCGCTGCCGACCGCGAAGGTGAAGCCGGGGTCGATGGCCAGCGTGCCGCCGTTCATGTCGAACAGGCCCGTCACGGTGGCGTTGCCGTCCACGGTGGTCGACCCCGCCGTCTGGGTGAGGCTGCCGCCGATGCTGCCGGAGTCGGTCAGCGTGCCGGTGTTGGTGACGTTGCCGGTGACCGTGCCGTTGTTGTCGAGGGTGCCGGAGTTGCCCACGCCGCCACTGACGGTGCCGTCGTTGGTAAAGCCGCCGGCGTTGGTGACGTTGGTGGCGAAGGTGGCGGTGTTGCTGACCGTGCCTGTCGCGCCCACGGTGGTGCCCGCGGCGGCGTCGGTGTTGGCGTTCACGTTCAGCGTGCCGCCGTCCACGGTCAGCGCGCCGGTCACGACCGATGTGCCGCCCCCGCCCGTGCCGTCCACCGTCACGGTGCCGCCGTTGATGTCGAGGATGCCGCCGAGGGTGCCCGCCAGCGTCGAGGTCGCGGTGCTGCCCGCCTGCTGGATCACGTCTCCGGTGATCGTCGCGGTGCTGCCGCCCGCGCTGTTGAGGTCGAAGAAGCCGGTGCCGCCCACGGTCACCGGGCCGGTCACCGTCGCGTCGCCGGAGGCGTTGGCGTTCAGCTCGATCTCGGCCTCGTCGAAGGTCACGCCGCCGGTGGTCAGCATCGCGCCGCCGCTGGCATCGGCGGTGAGCGTGACCGCGGTCAGCGTGCCGGTGCCGGTGTCGGTCACCGTGCCGGTGCCGAGGTCGAGGTGGCCTCCGAGGATCTGCAGGCCCGTGCCCATGCCGCTGGCGACGAAGTTGTCGTTGCCGGTGGCCGTCACGGTGCCGGCGTTGACGACGATCTGGCCTTCGTTGGTGATCGTGCCCTGACCCGCGCCGCCGGCGCTCAGCGTGCCGCCGTTGGCAAAGGTGATGGTGCCGTTCGACTCGTTGGTCAGGGTGGTGGCCGCGATCAGGTTGCCGCCTGCACCCACCGCGATCTGGTCGTCGTTGGCGAGGGTCCCGGTGGTGGTCTGCAGGGTGGAGCCCGCGCCCACCGTGACGCCGCCGGCGTCCTCGATGTCGGCGCTGCCCGCGCTCAGGACGATGCCGGGATCGACGGTCAGCGTGCCGCCGTCGATGTCCAGCTCGCCGGTCACCGTGGCGTTGCCGTCCGCGGTGGTCGATCCCGCCGTCTGGTCGAGATCGCCGGTGATCGTGCCGGAGGTCGTCAGCGTGCCGGTGTTGCTGAAGGCCAGCGTCGAGCCGTTGTTGTCGAACGTGCCGGAGTTGCCGACCGTGCCGGTGCCGCCGTTGTTGGTGAAGGTGCCGGAGTTGGTCACGCCTGCGGTGGTGCCGGTGTTGGTGAACCCGCCGGAGTTGGTCACCCCGTCCATCGTGCCGTCGTTCTGGAAGGTGCCGGCGTTGGTGGTGGACCCGTCGATCTCGCCGGTGGCGTTGACGTTGCCGAAGGCGCCCGCGGCCACGTCGACACCGGCGCCGGTGGCGTCCAGCGTCGCGCCGCCCGCGACCGTCAGCGTGCCCGCGTCGATGTTCACCAGGCCGGTGACGATCGCGTCTCCGTCGACGGTGATCGTGCCCGCGCCGGTCTGCTGCAGGAAGCCCGCGATGTCGCCCGCCAGGGTGTTGAGCGCGCTGGTGCCCGCCTGGGTGACGTTGCCGGTGACCTCTGCCGGGGCCGCGCCCGAGGTGCCGTTGATGTCGAAGGAGGCGGTGTTCTGGGTCTGGAGGTTGCCGTCGACGGAGCCGTTGACCGTCACGGTCGCGGTGTTCTGCGCCGTCACGTCGCCGTCGATGGTGCCGTCCACGACCACCGTGCCCGCGCCGCCCGATCCGCCGGCCAGCACGTTGCCGGTGGCGGTGAGCGTGTCGCCGGCGTTGACGGTCAGCGTCGCGTCGTCGACGGTGGTCGCGCCGGTCACCGTGGTGTCGGCGTCGACCGTCAGGGTGCCGCTGTCGACATCCACCGTGCTGCCGAAGCTGGAGGTGCCGTCGACCGTGGTCTGCGTGCCCGCGCCCTGCTGGGTGAAGGCGCCGGTGATGGTGCCGTCGAGAGTGATCGCCGTGCCCGACTGGTTGTCCAGCGTCCCGGTGATCGTGCCGTCGTTCAGGTCCAGCCCGGCGGTGCCGGTCAGGTTCACGTCACCGTCCAGCGTCCCCGCGGACACGATCGTCCCCGCCGAGGAATCCAGCGTGGTGAAGCCCAGCGAGGTGCCGCTGGCCAGGAAGATCGCCGCCGTGCCCGCCGTCGCGCCGTTCGCCGTCGAGCTGTTGGTCAGCACGTCGATGTCGGAGACGGACGACGTGTTCAGCAGCGCCACCGTGGCGGACCCCTGGTTGGTGAAGTTGTCGTCGCCGTCGGTGCCGAAGCTGACGTTGCCGGTGCCGTTCACCGTGATCGCGCCGTCGCTGGTGATCGTGCCGACCGCGTTGTTGTCCTGGTCGGCGTCGAACACGATGCCCGTGCCGCCGGTGTTGAACGTCACGCTGCCGGTCGCCCCGATGTTGATCGACCCGTTGTCGTTCAGCGCCGAGCCGTCGTTGTACGTCGCCGCACCGTTGATGTTGGTCGTGGTGTCGGTCAAGGCGGCCATGCTGCCGTTCACCGTCATCGTCGCGCCATCGGCCAGGGTCAGCGCACCGTAGGTCAGCGTTTGCCCTGCATCGATTGTCAGCGCGCCAGCGTTGATCGCCATGGTCGCGCCGGTGGTGCCGGTGCCGACCAGCGTGTTGCCGTCGATGGTGGTCTGCGCCCCGGCGCCGGTCTGGACGTATTGCGCCGCGAGGTTGTTGGCCAGGGTGACGACGCCGCCGTCGTTGGTAAAGGTGTCGGCCAGCGAGACGTTGCCCATCTGTCCGTTCAGGTCGAACGTGCCGGTGTTGGTGAAGTCGGCCGTGTTCAGGATCACCGCCGTACCGGAATTCACGTTCATCGTGCCGGCGTTGGACGACGCGTTGTTCAGTTGCAGCGTGCCCGTGTTCACCGTCACGGTGCCCAGCGTGTTGACCAGCGTGCCGAACTGGGTGTTGCCCGCGTCGCCCGTGGTGATCGTGGAATTGGCGTTGTTCTGCGTCACGGTGCCCGTCACCCCGCCCGGGGTGTTCAGCGCATGCGTGACCGCAACCGTGTTGTTGGTGTCGGTGATGTTCAGATCGCCGTCGAGATCGCCGTTCAGCGTCAGCGCGCCGTCGCCCGACATGGTCAGGGTCGCGGTGGTCAGCGTCGCGCCCGCGTCGACGGTGACATCGCCGCCAGACGCTTCGGCGGCGCCGGTCACGCCGAGGTCGGCGCTTACGACGAGGCTGCCGGCGTTCACGTCGAGGCTCGACTGGAACTCCGAGACGCCGTCCACCGTCAGCGTGCCGGCGTTCACCGTGACCGCACCGCCGATATCGCCGGCCACGGTCGAATTGCCAGTGGCCGTGGCAAAGAGGACCAGGGCGCCGGTCACCTCGGTCGTCGCGTCGCCGGAGGTGCCGTTGATGTCGACGGTGCCCGCGTTGTGGACAAAGATATTGCCGATCACGCTGCCGGTGTCGGCCACGCTCAGCGTGCCGCTGCCGGTGTTGCCGGCGTCGAAGCCCACGTTCACGGGGCCGCCGGTGGCGGTGTAGGACGCGCCGGCCTGAACGGCCAGCGTGCCGCCGCCGTCGACGAAGCTCAGACCGTTGGACACCGCCGCGCCGTCCACCTGAACGGTGCCCGCAGCCGTGATGTTGAGGTTGCCGACGGTGCCCGCAAGCGTCGAGGTCCCCGTGCTGGCGTGGGTCGCCGTCCCGGTGACGGAGCCGCCCGCATTGATGTCGAAGGTAGACGTGTTTTCGACGTCCAGCGCGCCGTCGATGACGCCGTTCACGGTCACGCTGCCGCCGCCGCCGAGGCTGCCGGCCCTGACCGGGGAGGTCAGCGTGTCGCCCGCATTCACGGTCAGCGAACCGGTATCGACCAGCGTGTTGCCGGTTACGGACAGATCCGCATCCACCACGGCCGCGCCGCCGGTCACGGACAGACCGTCGTTGAAGGCCGAAGCGCCATCAACGGTCAGCGTACCCGCGCTGACCGTCACCAGCCCGCCCGCGTCGCCCGCGAAGGTCGAGGACCCGGTCGAGCCCTGCGACACCGTCCCCGTCACCTCGGTCGTCGCATCGCCGGTGGTGCCGTTGATGTCGAACGTCGCGCTGCCCGCGGTCGACAGGGTGCCGTCGACCGAGCCGCCGGCGTTCTGCACCAGCGTCCCCGCGCCCGAAAGCGCGACGTTGCCGTCGAGCGTGCCCGCGCTGGTGACCGTCCCCGCCGAGGAGTTCAGCGTGGCAAAGCCCAGCGTCGCGCCGCTGCCGACCTGGATCGCGGTCGCCGAGGTCGAGCTGTTGGTCAGCGTGTCGATGCCGTTCAGCGTGTTGTTCGCCTGCACGTCGATGGTGCCGGTGCCCTGGTTGGTCAGGTTGTCGTCGCCCGCGCCGTCGTCGTTGGCCACGCTGACGCCACCCGCGCCGCCACCAGTGACCGTGATCGAACCGTCGTTGGTGATCGTGCCGGTGTTGTTCTCATCGTCGTCGGCGTTGAACCGGATGCCGGTCGCGCCGGTGTTGAAGGTCACCGACCCGGTCGCGCCGATGTCGATCCCCCCGTTGTCGTCCAGCGTGTCGCCGTCGTTGTAGATCGCCGCGCCGTTGATCGTCGTAGTGTTCGACGTCCCCACAATGGCAACCCCGCCCGCACCGGTCGTCGTAAACGTCCCTCCGTCCGAAACCGTCAAAGAACCATACGTCAAACCACCCGTAACGGTCATGGTGTTGGGCGACTGCACGGTCAGGCCGTTGCCGAAGATGCCCTCGACGTCGGTGTCGCCGCTGAAGGCCGCGTTGCCGGTGATCGTGCCGTTGGCCACGACAGAGCCGCCATCGACCAGCATGCCTCCCGCCGCGTCGAAGGTCTGGTTCGCGTTGACCGTCAGCGTGCCGTTGGCGTTCACCGTCGTCTGGCCGGTGACCGAGGCCACGGCGCTGTTCACGATGGTGTTGCCGCCGTTCAGGGTCAGCGGACCCGCGATCGAACCGTCGAGGTTCAGCGTCCCGGTGTTGGTCAGACCGTTGGTCGCCGTGACCGTCACGCCCGACCCGACGCTCATCGTGCCCGCGTTGTTCGACGCATTGTCGAGCGTGTGCGTGCCGGTGCCCGCGAAGATGATCTCGCCCGCGGTGTTCTCCAGCGTGCCGATCCGGGAATCGGAGGTCACGGTGGTGACGGAGTTCACGTTGTTCTGGGTGAACGTCCCGGTGATCCGGTCCGTCCCGGTGCCGTTGCCGATGGTGTTGGTGGTTTGTCCGCTGGTGATGTCCACGTCACCGGTGACGGTGCCGTTCATTGTCAGCGTGCCCGTGCCCGAGATGTCGACGCTGCCCGTCGTCGTGAAGTTGACACCGTTGTTCACCGTCAGCGACCCGCCGGACACCGAGGCGGTGCCGGACACCGACGAGGACGCCGAAACAGCGGTCTGACCAGCAGTCTGGGTTACACCGGCCACGGCCACCGTGCTGGCGATTTCCATGGTCCCGCCGTTGACGAACAGACCCGCACTAGAGGAATCGAAGGTCGCTCCGTCGATGACGACGTTGGCACTGTTCTGCACGATCTCACGAAAGAAGTGGCCCCCGGTCAGCGACACCGTCTGGGACGCCGCGCCGTTCACCGTGATGACGCCAGCGGTGCTGTTGGTGCGGTAGCCGCCGGACAGCGTGAGGTCGCCCGCACCGACGATCTCGGCGCCGTTTTCGAGAACCGCGGAAATCACTGCGCTGTCGCCGGCGTTGGTGACGGATATGGAGCCAATCACGGTGAGAGCGTCGCTCGGCGTCGCCCCTGCAATGGTATAACCGCTGGAATCAAACGTGACATTGGAAGTCAACACAAAGCCGCCTTCGTCGATTGTCACCGTGCCGACCGCACCGGTCGCATCGAAGGTGACTGCGTCCCCGTCCAAAAAGGGGTAGCTCGGATAGCCACCGGAGGTGTTGTTCCAGTTGGTCGTGTTGGCCTTGTCCCAGACCTGGCTTTGATTGCCCGTCCAGATCAGATCGTCCGCCTTTGCCTGTCCCGCGATCGTCAAGGTGGCGCCACAGGCGAGCACGAAAACCAGCTCCGTCGTCCGACCAAGTCGGCAGCGATTTCTGAGCGAACGCTGGCGAATCCCGACTTGGTGGCGTGATTGCATGAGCTCAAACAGAACTGTGGTGCGGTTAGCAAAGGTCATTGCGTTCTCCGAACGGAAAAAGAATCTAAATATTGGGGCGGCAGCTTATTTGGGCCGACCCTTCACATGGCTTGACTTTAGGTCAAGGGCAAAGGCCCCGGTCTTCGGGATGCATCCGCGATGTTTGCGCAAATGACGCTTTTGACACTCGGGGGGCGGCTTTTTGCGGTTTGCTTGCACGCCGGAAACGCTGCCAGTTTTCCCTTGAGCCAAGATCTGCAACGCAAGGGAAAAGCCGGATGGCCAGTCCAACGCGTGTGGATGTATCCGCAAGTGGCGGCTCTTCGGTCCCGTGCTGTCCGGATGCTGGGCCAAGGTCTTGTGTCAGCCCGCAAACGGGCTGGACCCACACATCTTCTGTCATGCAGGAGTGGTTCGTAAGGTTCTGACGACATTGGATTTGCCGCGCCACGGCGGGCGCGATGGGCTCAGCCGAGGAAGCGCATGCCCCGGTCCAGCCCTTCGAGCGTCATCGGCACCATGCGATCCTCGAAGATCTCGCGGATCATGTGGATACTTTGCGTGTATTGCCAATGGCCTGGCGGTACGGGATTGATCCAGAGGTGGTCCGGCCACTGATCGCGCGCGCGGCGCAGCCAGACGTGCCCGGCCTCCTGGTTCCAATGCTCGTTCGCGCCGCCGGGATGCGAGATCTCGTAGGGGGACATGCTGGCGTCACCCACGAAAATGCATTTGTAATCAGGGCCATATCTGTTGAGGATATCCCATGTGGCGGTCTGCCCGTCCCAGCGGCGGCGGTTGTCGCGCCACACGCCCTCGTACAGGCAGTTGTGGAAATAGAAGTGTTCCAGATGCTTGAACTCTGCACGGGCGGCGGAGAACAGTTCTTCCACCACCTTGATGTGCGGGTCCATGCTACCGCCAACATCAAGAAACAAAAGGACTTTGACGGCGTTGTGCCGCTCTGGCCGGGTCTTCACGTCAAGGTAGCCGTTGTGCGCGGTGGCGCGGATGGTGCCGTCCAGGTCGAGCTCTTCGTGGGCGCCTTCGCGGACCCAGCGGCGGAGGCGTTTGAGCGCCACCTTGATGTTGCGCGTGCCCAGCTCCACGCCGTCGTCAAGGTTTCGGAATTCTCTTTTATCCCAGACTTTTACGGCGCGTTTGTGACGGGATTCCTTTTGCCCGATGCGGACGCCTTCGGGGTTGTAGCCATAGGCGCCGAAGGGCGAGGTGCCGGCGGTGCCGACCCATTTGGAGCCGCCCTGATGCCGGCCCTTCTGCTCTTCGAGGCGTTTCTTCAACGTTTCCATCAGCTTGTCGAAGCCGCCCATGGCCTCGATCTCGGCCTTTTGCTCTTCGGTCAGATGCTTCTCGGCCAGTTTGGTCAGCCAGTCGTCGGGGAGGTCCACGGCCTGCAGGACCTGTTCGACGCCGATCTCTTCCAAGCCTTTGAAAGCATGGGAGAATGCGCGGTCGAAACGGTCAAGGTGCCGCTCGTCCTTCACCATGGCGGTGCGGGCGAGATAGTAGAACGCCTCGACGTCGTAGGTGGCAAGACCCGCGGTCATGCCTTCGAGGAAGGTCAGGTACTCGCGGAGGCTGACCGGCACACCGGCCTTGCGCAGGGCATCGTAGAAGGGAACGAACATGGGGCAATGTGTAGGCCCGCGACGCAGGCGGAACAAGGACCGTTAACACAGGCCCGGTTAACGGCACGCGCGGCAGGGTTAAGGCGGCGGGCGGTCGGCCCATTTGGTGGGCACGCAGGCCCGGCCCACAAGCGCGGAAGGCGATCGCAACCTTGGTTAACGCGCTGTAAGGGGTGAACCGGCCGGTTCGACCCCCCGAACCGGCCGGTTGGTAACCTTTGCGCGGCGCGGGTGCATGACGTTGCGTCGTAAAGGGTTAACGGCTCAGGCGGCGATCTTCTCGATCACGATGGTCAGGATCAGGCCGAGCAGCGCGAAGGCGATGGCATAGATCGTCGCGTATTGCAGGACGTCAAGCTTGTTGCCCTTGAGGCGGGCCGCATTGAGCCCGCCGATGATTGCGCCGGCCAGTGCCGCGATGAGTACGATCATAGTGCGCCGGGTCTCCGTCGTGCCGGGTTCAGGGAGCCGACCTCGCGCAGTTTCGCACGGACGGCCCAATCAGCGCCGAACCCGTATCGTGCCCAACCGAGGGAGTCCAGCCGCACGGACCGTGCCTCCGTCGGGCGCCCGGCGAGGTCCAGCGCCTCGGCCCGCAGCATCATGAGCGTCGCGAGCAGGGCGGCGTTTTCATGACGGGCGGCGGTGTCGAGATGCGGCGTCAGCAGGTACAGCGCATCGTCGGCGCGCCCGGAGCTGATCGCGTAGGCCGCAAGCTGCGAGGCGACGTAGGCACGGTGCAGGGCAGTGTCGGGCCGATTGCCGAAATAGCGCTGCGCGAGCACGAAGTGGTCCTGCGCCCGGGCCGGGTCGATGGATTGCAGCAGGCGGCCCATGGCGTAGTGCGAGAAGGCGCGGCGGTGATCGGTCCAGCCCATGGCGGTGGCGATCTTCAGCGCCTCGGAGGCGGCATTGCGGCGCTGCGCGGGGTTGGCGCCGGGGCCGAGCGCGGTCTGCACCGCCTCGATCCAGACGCGCGGTGTCTTGGACAGGCGCTGCGGGGCGGCGCCCTGACCGCGCGGGTTGATCCGGGCGAAGATGGCGGGCAGGCGGTCGGCGACGTCGTTGCGGCTCATGCCGGTGCGCAGCGCGGGGTCGTAGTAGGCGCGCAGGATCGTCATGTCGTAGCCGGTCAGGACGGTGTGCACGTTGTCGTCGTTGAACACGCTGTCGGGCAGGCGGTAGAGATCGTTGAGCGGGCCAAGCGCCTGGGCCAGTTCTTCGTGCAGGCAGTCGCGGATTTCCTGCGGCGCGCTGTCGGCGGGGATGAAGATGGCCAGGCGTTCGCGTTTCTTGAGTTGCGACCAGCTTGTCTGGCGGGTGTTGCGCGCGCCACGGTATTCCGCCAGCGACGAGACGTTGGGCACCACGAAGCAGGCGGCGGAGGGCAGGGCCTTGCGGATGTCGTCGCGCGTCACGGCCTGGATGGTGATGTTGGCGTTGGCGGCGCCGACCTGCGAGACGTCGATCCCGGCCTCTGCGCGCAGGCGGTGCAGGAGGCGGCCGAGATCGGGCCCGAGCGAGACGGGCGCCTGTCCGGTGACGCGCACGGTGATCGGCCCCTCGAACCGGGTGAAGGTGGTCAGCGGACGGCCGGATTCCAGCGCGAAGGACAGGTCGAGGAAATCGCGGGCGAGGTCGGTGTTCGACGCCACGGGTGCCGCGGGCCGCGGGACCGAGAAGCTTTTCATCGGCGGCAGGGAGGCGCTGGATTCGACGGCGGAGGCAGCACGCGACGCGGTGTCGTTCGACGCGATCGGCATGCAGGCGCCCAGCAGGAGATACAGCGGGAGCAGGTAACGGCGGGCTTTGCGCATCACGACCTCTGGTACTTGATGAACGGGGTGACGACGCCGATCCGGTCGTAGAGGACGCGCGCGGTATCGTTGAACTCCTGAGTCAGCCAGTATACGGAGGGTGCTCCGCAGGTGTCGGCAGCGGCATAGACCGCCTCGATCAGCGCACGGCCGACGCCCTTGCCGCGCATCTCCGGCACGGCATAGAGGTCCTGAAGGTAGCAGACGTCTTCGATCTTCCAGCCGTGGCGGTGGAACAGATAGTGCGTCAGGCCAACAAGGCGGCCGTCGTGCTCGGCGACCAGCGCGTTGAAGTCGCGCGGGTCGTCGCCAAGAAGGCGCGCAAAGGTGGAGACGTAGACCGGCTCGGGTACGCTGCTCTCGTAGAAGGCGAGGTACGCCGTCCAGAGATCACGCCAAGCCGGTTCATCCTCCGCGCGCAGTGGGCGCACGGTCAGAGCCGTTTCGTGGGACACTATGTAAGCCTGCCTGCTTTTTGGTTGCTCGGATTGTTCAACTTTCCGAGGTTTTTCTGTCCTCTGTTTGGACACTATAGGGCAAAACCGGGATTTGTGCCCAGACGTTTGGCAAGCTGTGGACAAAATTTTCCCAATGACGGGAATGCCGCCTGTAAGCCATTTAATTACAAAGGTTTGCTCTGTGCAGTTGCGCAACAGGGAGGCCGTCAACCTGTGTTAAGAGGTGGTAAACGGAGGGTCGGACAATGGCGGTATTGAGGCGTTGCCGGATGCTTGCCGCAGTTCGTTCCGGGTGGTTCCCGGTGGGCGCTCCTGTCGCGGCGCGCGCGCTCAGGCCAGCCAGGCCAGCGAGATCAGCGACAGGGTCGAGGTCCAGACGATGACCGGGGCGATGGCGTCGGTGCGCACGCCATGGAGGAGTGCCAGCGCAAAGGCCATGGCGCCGGACGGCCCGGCGGCGGTCAGCGTGAAGAGGTCGTGCCAGGTCTCTGGCGGCTGCAGCAGCGACAGCGCGGCCCAGATCAGCGCCGGAAACGCGAGCAGTTTCAGCCCCGAGGCGGTGGCGATGACCGGCGACACGCGCAGCGACTGACCGGAGAGGATCACGCCCAGGGCAAACAGCGTCAGCGGCGCGGCGGCCTGACCGGCAAAGTGCATGGCGGTCAGCGCGGGCTCGGGCAGGGGGATCGCGGCGAGGTTCAGCAAGAGGCCCAGCAGGATCGCCATCAGCACCGGGTTCGTCGCCAGCCGCTTCCATGCGGGCGGCGCGCCGGGCGCACGGCCCGCGATCAGGTCGGTGGTGACGATGAAGAAGGAGAACGAGACGGCGCTGTCCCAGGCGACGATGGCGGTGACGGGTAGGGCGGCGGCCTCGCCGTAGATCAGGAAGGAGATCGGCCAGATATAAAGCAGCGTGTTCACGAAGATCGTCGCCATCGCCAGCAGCCAGCTTTCCAGCGGCTCGCGCCGGAAGATCCGGCGCATCACGAGGTAGGCGGCGGTGAACAGAGCCACCTGGCAGAGCGCGTAGACCGCCAGCACGTCGGCCCGGAAGGCGGACCAGTCCAGCCCGGCGATCAGCGGCAGGATCAGGGGCGGCTGCATGACCATGAAGGCGATGCGGTTGGCCGTCGTCGCCTCGGCCTTCGACACGAAGGAAATCCGCCCGAGGAGGAACCCCAGCGCCAGCATCGCAAAGACCGGCAGGATGTCATGTGTCAGGACGTGCAGCATGGCGGCTGACAGAGCATGGACGGCGGAGGGCCGCAAGAGCCCCGGACTCTGCCGATGGAACGTCGGCCCCGGGCCTGTGTTGGGAAGACAGGCGCACGGCAAGGGAGAAAGGCGGCATGTGGACCTGGATACTCGAAAACGCGGCGGCGCTCTCGGTGGCGCTGAACGCTGCCATGCTGGTGGTCTGGCTGGCCTACTTGCAACTTTTCCTGGTCAGTTTCAGGCGCTCCAACCGGGCGGTGATTCACATCGACATGGCGGCAGGCCAGAACGAGGACGCCCGCTGCATCGTCACCAACATGGGGGCGGACACGGTGTATATCCTTGGCGTCAAGGTCGATCTGGACTGTGACGGCGACGCGCGCGAGGCGCTTGTCACCGATATTCTGGAAGAGGACGGCCCGCTCGGCGGCGACTTTCGCGCACGCACCAACCAAGGGCCGCTGGCGGGGGGCGAGGCCATGGACATTGGCAGCTTTCACAACATCGTCGACCGGGCCGCGGCACGCATGGGAGAGGATATTCGCCTGACAACCTGCCATTCGGTCGAGATCACCGTGGTGGTGGCCGCGCAACAGGCCCACCGGCTTTTGGGCGGGCACAAGCGCTACGATATAACGCGCGAAGACGGCGCGCTGCGGTTCCGGTCGGAGGATATCCTGACGCGTCAGATCACATCTGGCCGACGCCGGCGGCTTCTGGCGCGCGAGATCGCTTGCTGAAGGTTGGGGGCGTGTGATGCCGGGTGTGGGCGTGCTCCGCCCGGGTCACGCTTCGCGCAGGATGGCGATGTCGGCGGCGGTCAGCGTGGTCCCGGCGCCGGTGACGCGGGCCAGCGCAGTCTCTGTCCCGGCGACGGTGAGGAAGACCTGCGCGTCGCCGCCGTCGTTTTCGATCCTGAGACTGGCGGCGGAGAGGTCGGTGTCGTCGCCGGAGGGCAGAAGCGCCACGAGGCTGTCCTCGGCCGGGTCGAAATCGGTGATGGTCGGGAAGGTATCGTCGGTCGGGACCGTCGTCCGCGTCCCGTCGAAGGGGTTGTGCCGCCAGTCGACGTGGCCGGTCAGCCCATCGACATAGGCGTTGAACACGTCCGCCCCGGCGCCGCCGGTCATCGTACCGTCGGCCGAGCTGAGCGTGTCGTTGCCCTCGCCGCCGTCGAGCACCGCGCCGGGCACCTGCGGCTCGTAGCCGTTCTGGTCCAGCGGCAGGCGCGTCAGTTCGGAGGTCAGGATATCGTCGCCGTCGCCCCCCATCAGCGTCGGGCCGACGGCGATCGCGGAGGGCGTGGCCCCGGCGGAGATCTCCGTATCCAGCCGGTCGTCCCAGACGTTTGTGGCGATCAGCACGTCGTTGCCTGCGCCGCCGTCTGCAAGGGTGCCGGAGGTTTCCACGAACAGCGTGTCGTCGCCGTCTTCTCCGAACAGGCGTTCGCCGGCCCCCGTTTCGCCGCCGAAGAGCACGTCGTCGCCGTCGCCGCCGCGCAGGGTGTCGGTGCCCTGCAGACCCAGCAGCGTGTCGTCCCGGTCGCTGCCGGCAAGATCGTCGTCGCCAGAGAGGTCGCCGGGCACGATGAGTTCGATATCGGAGGGCGAGACGAGGCCCAGCACACCGGTCAGCGTCACGAGCACTTCGGTCGTGGTGCCGTTGTCGATGGAGACCTGCGCGTCGGGCGCGTTGGCGGCGTCGACGCTGAGCGTGTCGGTCGCGTCGAAGCCTGCGGGCAGGACGATCCGCAGCCGGTCCTCGGCGGGGTTGAAGTCGGTGATCGTGGCGGCGTGGCCGCCCTGCACGACGAAGATGTCGCCGCCCGCGCCGCCGGTCGCTATGGCGTCCTCGTTCACGCGCAGCACGTCGTCGCCAGCGCCGCCGTCGATGATGTCGGTGCCGCGCAGCGACCAGATGGTGTCGTCGCCATCGCCGCCGAAGATGGTGTCGTCGTCCCCGCCGGAGAAGGGGTTGCCGCCGTCGATCCAGTCGTTGCCATCGCCGCCGCGCAAAAGATCGTCGCCGCCTTCGCCGAAGATCGAGTCGTCGCCTGCGCCGCCGTCGATGGTGTCGCCCTGGCCGTTGCCGCCGCGGATCGCGTCGTGGCCATAGCCTCCGTTCAGGGTGCCCGTGGTGTCGCCGACGATGACGTCGTTGCCCGCGCCCGCGTCGATGGTGGCGGGAAGGTCGTAGAAGATGCGGTCGTTGCCGGGGCCGCCGTCGATCTCGTTGCCCGCGCTGGCGTCGCCGATGCTGTCCTCGCCGTCCTCGATGTCGCCGGCCCAGGGGGCGTCGCTTTCGACGTAGAGCCCGCTGAGGGTGATGTCATCGTTGCCCGCGCCGCCGCGAAGCGTGGTCTCGCCGGGGCGGGCGGCCAGCTTGTCGGCGCCGTCGCCGCCCTCCAGCAGGCTGCCGCCGGAGGTGGAGAGCAGGTCGTCTTTGCCGTCGCCGCCGAACAGCCTGTCGCCGCCGGGGGAGGCGAGGGTGTCGTCGCCGTCCTCTCCGTCCAGCGTCATCGGTCCGCCGGTCGCGGCGAAAATCACGTCGTCGCCCGTGCCACCCTGCGCGGTGTCCTGCCCACCCTGCGCAAAAAGCGCGTCCTGGCCGGCGTCGCCCTGCAGGAGGTCGTCGCCCGGGCCGCCGACAAGGGTGTCGTCGCCGTCGCCGCCCGAAAGCGTGTTGTCGCCCCCGAGCGCGATGAGGTCGTCGTCGCCTTCGCCGCCGTCGAGGCTGTCGTTTCCGGTTCCGGCATAGAGCGTGTCGTCCCCGCCGAGCCCCTGCAGCGTGTCGCCGAGCGCCCGGTCGGTGAGTTCCTCCGGCCCCGGGGTGCCGGTGATGAGGTCTCCGCCCGGAACGGCGGGCGGGGTGGGAGCGGGCGGGGAGTCGTCGGTCGTGTCGTCCGTCGTGTCGTTGGACCCGCCGTCGTCGCCACCCCCGGACATCAGGCCGCCGAGAGTGAAAAGCCCCAGAAGTATGAAGACAAATGCCGACATGATCGAAATACCCCCGGCGAAGGATAAGCGCCGCCCGTCGCATTCACCAAGTATTTTGACCGATTGTCAGCGTTTCGGGGACAGTCCGCGCCGAAGCGCCATGATTTTTCCCGACGAGGCGGTTGAACCGCGGGCCATGGCATGTTTGGAGGCGCCCGCCAGTCATTCGGGTGCGGTCTGCGCCGCCCGGATCCCGAACCGCGCCTGTGGGCGCCCGACAGGAAGACGCCCCCGGAAGGAGACGCCATGACCGACCTCAACCTGCGCCGCAACACCGGGCGCGATCTTGCCCCGCTTGCCGGACTGCTTGCCGATCCCGACGATCTCGCGCTGGTCAATCCCAGCGCCCGGCACCCCTTCGACCCCGAGGAATGGCACCAGAAGTGGTTGCAGGACCTCGACGACGAAAGCTTTTACCTCGTGGACGGGGCAGGGCGTGAAGTGGGGTTCTTCGCGCTCCGGGTCGGTGTCGGCCCGGAGGTGCGCCACCTGACCTATGTCTTCGTGGCCGAGGAGATGCGTGGCGGCACCGGTCATCTGATGGCCCGCTGGATCGAGGACGCGGCCCGCGATCTGGGCGCGCTGACGATCACGCTGAAATGCGAGCTGGACAACCCGGCGGCGCTGCGGGTCTACGAGGCGGCCGGGTTCGAGGAACTGTCCCGCCGGGGCGGCATGGCGACGATGCGCAAGGACCTGGACTGAGGGGCGTGCCGGACCGTCGGACTACCTGTCGCGTCGCGCCATGAAGGCGAGGCGTTCGAAAAGGTGCACGTCCTGTTCGTTCTTCAGCAGGGCACCGTGCAGCTTCGGCAGGGCGGAGGCGCTGTCGCGCTTGAGGTCCTCGGGCGAGAGGTCCTCGGCCAGCAGCAG
Organism: Sagittula stellata E-37; assembly: GCF_039724765.1. NCBI lineage: Bacteria > Pseudomonadati > Pseudomonadota > Alphaproteobacteria > Rhodobacterales > Roseobacteraceae > Sagittula > Sagittula stellata. The sequence continues at coordinate 2,153,296 of NZ_CP155729.1, forward strand.
CTTCAGCCAGTCCAGCACCTCGGAGGTGGAGGGCTTCTTTTTCAGGCCGGGCTGGTCGCGCAGTTCGAAGAACTGGGTCAGCGCCACGGTCAGGAGCTGGTCCTTGATGTCGGGGAAGTGCACGCGGACGATGGCGCGCAGGGTCTCGGGATCGGGGAAGCGGATGTAGTGGAAGAAACACCGGCGCAGGAAGGCGTCGGGCAGTTCCTTTTCGTTGTTCGAAGTGATGATGACGATGGGCCGGGTTTCGGCGCGGACCGTCTCTCCGGTCTCGTAGACGTGGAACTCCATCCGGTCGAGTTCCTGCAGCAGGTCGTTCGGGAACTCGATATCCGCCTTGTCGATCTCGTCGATCAGCAGGACGGTCTTTTCCTTGGCGGAGAAGGCCTGCCAGAGCTTGCCCTTCTTGATGTAGTTCGCCACGTCGTGCACCCGCTCGTCGCCAAGCTGGCTGTCGCGCAGGCGGCTCACGGCGTCGTATTCGTAAAGCCCCTGCTGGGCGCGGGTGGTGGACTTGATGTTCCACTCGATCATCGGGAGGTTCAGCGCCCCGGCCACCTGGCGGGCCAGTTCGGTCTTGCCGGTGCCCGGCTCGCCCTTCACCAGCAGCGGACGTTCGAGGGTGATGGCAGCGTTCACGGCCATGGTGAGGTCGTCTGTGGCGACGTAGGCGTCGGTGCCGTCAAAGCGCATGGGTGTCCTCCGGATCGGTCGGTGCAGGGGTACAGGCGGGACGGAGCCTGTGCAAGCGATGGACGGGCCGTTCGGGGTGCGGCGGGCGGACAAGGCGTGCAACTGCGCGATCCCTGCCCGATCCTTTCGCGCGGGCGTGTCGGCCGGCGGGCAGGGGCGCTCTGCGGGGCCTTGCCGCAGACGCAGCGTCAGCGGTCGGCGGTGTGCCGTGCCGCCCCGGGATGACGTGTCGCGCAACGGAAAGGGGCGCGGGTTCCGGGCCGTCGCGCGGGGCTGTCATCAGGTGTCGGGGCGGGGCCATGCGACGTTTGCAAGGGGGCCTTTTCGCGCCTCGCGCGCACTGGGCGGCCCATGACGCGTCAAGGTGGAATCTGTGGATAACGTTACGTCACGCGGCCCCCTTCGAGACCGCCTGCACATGCACCGGGCATGGTCACTTTTCGTTGCAAACGGGCCAACAAAAGCCGTTCGCCACCCCGCTATTGTGTAGTGACAAGGCGAACCGTTTTGTTTAAGTGCTGCCCGCAGGGGTGCCAGATATCTTAGGAATTTCAAAATGACGGGTATTGGCGTTGATGAGGGAGCGGAAATGAAACCTGAAACCTTTCTACCCGAGGACTATCGTCCCGCCGAAGACGAACCTTTCATGAACGAGCGGCAGACGGAGTACTTCCGCCGCAAGCTTCTGAACTGGAAAGCCGATCTTCTTGCCGACAGCCGCGACACCATCGAGGCGCTGCAGGAAGGGACGCGCAACATTCCCGATGTCACCGACCGCGCGAGCGAGGAAACCGACCGTGCGATCGAACTGCGGACCCGGGATCGTCAGCGCAAGCTGGTCAACAAGATCGACGCGGCGCTGCGGCGGATCGACGAGGGCGAGTACGGCTACTGCGAAGTGACCGGCGAGCCGATCTCGCTCAAGCGGCTGGACGCACGTCCGATCGCGACGATGAGCCTCGAAGCGCAGGAACGGCATGAGCGTCGCGAGAAGGTGCATCGCGACGATTGATCCCTGCGGGACCGGCGACAACTGATCCCTGCGGGTTACGGAACGACTGACCCCGTTGGATCGGAAGTGACCGATCACCGGCGGAACCCGGACTGGCGATGATCGGCGGGGGACGGGGAGCGTTCGCCTCCGTGCGGTCGGACTTCCGCCAGACGGGGCATGTGGATCGCGGCGATGACCGTGACCTGAGTGATTGCGCCGGGGCCCGTCCCCGGCGCTTTTCTTTGAACGGACGAAAGGACAGGCACGGTGGGGGCTTCGGGCAGGCGGTCGGTGGTTGTGGTCGGCGGCGGCATCGGCGGTCTTGCGGCGGCGCTCTGCCTTGCGGCGCGGGGCGCCGAGGTGACCGTGCTGGAACAGGCGGAAGCGATCCGCGAGGTCGGCGCCGGCATTCAAATCAGCCCCAACGGGCTGCGCGTGCTGGAGGCGCTGGGGCTGGGAGAGGCGTTCCGCGACATCAGCGTCCGGGGGCAGGCGGTCAGCCTGCGCGACGGCCGCGACGGGCGCGAGGTCACCCGGCTGGATCTCATGCGGCTGGACGATGCGCAGTCCTACCGCTTCGTGCACCGCGCCGACCTGATCGAGCTGCTGGCCCGCGCCGTGCGCGACCGGGGCGTGGCCATCCGGCTTCTGCAGAAGGTTTACAACGTTGTGCCCGGCCCGATGGCGCGGGTGGTGATGTGCACCGGAGACGAGGTGACGGCGCCGCTGGTTGTGGCGGCGGACGGCCTGCACTCCGTCGCGCGGCCGGCGCTGAACGGCGCGGCGGAGCCGTTCTTTACCGGGCAGGTGGCGTGGCGCGCGGTGGTGCCGAACGTCGTCGATCATCCCGCCGAGGCGCGGGTCCACATGGGGCCGGGGCGGCACATGGTCAGCTATCCGCTGCGCGGCGGATCGGCGGTGAACATCGTGGCGGTCGAAGAGCGCGGAGGCTGGGTCGACGAGGGTTGGAGCCACACCGACGACCCGGCGAACCTGCGGCGCGCCTTCGCGGGCTTTGGCGGGATCGTTCCCGCACTGCTTGATACGGTGGAGACGCCGGGCCTCTGGGGGTTGTTCCGGCATCCTGTGGCGCGGCGCTGGCACGCGGAGGGGGTGGCGCTCTTGGGCGACGCGGCGCATCCGACACTGCCGTTTCTGGCGCAGGGCGCGAACATGGCGCTGGAGGATGCCTGGGCGCTGGCGGTGGCGGCAATGCGCGAGGGCGGTCCGAGGCTCGACCTTTACCAGCAGTGGCGGCGTGACCGGGTGGCCCGTGTGATCGCGGCGGCCAATGGCAATGCGTGGAAATACCACCTGAGCAACCCGCTGGTGCGCGGCGTGGCCCATCTGGGGCTGGGGGTGGCCGGTCGGCTGGCGCCCGGGCGGATGCTGCACCAGTTCGACTGGCTTTACGGCTACGACGTGACCGAGCTGACCTGAGCCTTCGAGCGGTTCGCGAAAATTCCGGCGCCGGACGACTGGAAATTCCCGCCCGCCGGACCGACGTTTGTCCTGTGGCCGTCCCGCGACGAGGGGATTAAGGTCCCGACAGGGAAAAAGGGGGTCTGAATGGAACGCACCGACGGAATTCCGGAACAGGCGCTGGCGTGGCACCGTGCGGGCAAGGGCGCGGTCCTTGCCACGGTGGTGGAGACATGGGGCTCTGCTCCGCGGCGCGTGGGGTCGCAACTGGCGATCTCGGGGGAGGGGCTGATCGAGGGATCGGTCTCGGGCGGCTGTGTCGAGGGCGCGGTCATCGTGGAGGCGCTGGACGCGCTGGAGGACGGCGACGCGCGCGAGCTGGAGTTCGGCGTGTCGGACGGCGACGCCTTTGCGGTGGGTCTGGCCTGCGGCGGCACGATCCGCGTGCTGGTCGAACCGGTGGGCAAGGTCATGCCCGAGGGCCTGCTGACCGAGCTGTGCGCGGCGCGCGCGGCCCGTGAACCGGTGGCCTACGTGGTCGATCTGGACAGCGGGCGGCGCACGGTGGTGCGCGCCGGCTACGAGACGCGGTTCCGCATGGACCGCTCGGGCTTCGAGGAGGACGGCCGCACCTTCGTGGCGATCCACAACCCGCCCCTGCGGCTGATCGTGGTGGGCGCGGTCCACATCGCGCAGGCGCTGGTGCCGATGGCGCGGATCGCGGGCTATGACCCGATCATCGTCGACCCGCGCGAAACCTTCGGGTCGGAGGCGCGCTTTCCCGGCGAACGCATCCTGAACGACTGGCCGGACGACGCGGTGGAGACGCTTGGCCTCGATGGGCGCACGGCGCTGGTGCTGCTGACCCACGATCCGAAGCTGGACGATCCGGCGCTGGAGAAGGCGCTGGCGTCGGGATGTTTCTACATCGGCGCGCTGGGGTCGACGCGCACCCACGGCAAGCGGATCACCCGGCTGGAGGCGCAGGGCTTCACCGAAGAGCAGATCGGACGCATCCACGGCCCCATCGGGTTGGACATCGGCGCGGCGGGTCCGGCGGAAATCGCCGTCTCGATCATCGCCGAGATGACTCGGGTCCTGAGGAAGGGCGCATGAGGTTCGGGCCGACGTCGCTGGACGAGGCGGAGGGGGCGGTGCTTGCCAACTCCCAGCCCGCCGGGGGACGGCGGCTGAAGAAGGGCACGGTGCTGGGCGCACGGGACATCGCGGCGCTGAAGGCGGAGGGGTTTTCCGAGGTGCTGGCGGCGCGGCTTGACCCCGACGACATGTCGGAGGACGCGGCGGCAGAGCGGCTGGCGCAGGCGCTTGTGCCCGATCCGGAGCGCGCGGGACTGCGGCTTGGCCGGGCCGCCACGGGGCGTGTGAACATCCACGCGGAGGCGCCGGGCGTTGTCGAGGTGCTGGCCGACCGAATCCACGCGCTGAACGCGGTCGATCCGATGATCACCGTGGCGACGGTGCCGGAATGGCAGCGGGTCGGGCCGCGCAGCATGGTGGCGACGGTCAAGATCATCTCTTACGCGGTGCCCTCGGCGGCGCTGGAGGCTGCCTGCCACGCGGGTCAAGGCGCGCTGCGCCTGCGGCGGGTGGTGCACGACACGGCCAAGCTGATCCAGACCGCCGTGACGGAGGACGAGAGCGGCGACAAGGGGCAGGCGGTGACGGCCGATCGGCTGGAGCGGCTGGGGGTCAGCCTGGGTGAAAAGCAGGTTGTGCCACACCGCATCGACGCATTGGCAGAGGCGATCCGCGCCACGGATGCGTCGGCGGTGCTGATCCTGACCGGCTCTGCCACCTCCGATGCGCGCGACGTGGCGCCCGAGGCGCTGCGCGCCGCCGGGGGCGAGGTCACGCACTTCGGGATGCCGGTCGATCCGGGCAACCTGCTGTTCTACGGACGTCTTGGCGAGAGGCCGGTGATCGGCCTGCCCGGTTGCGCCCGCTCGCCCGCGCTGAACGGGGCCGACTGGGTGCTGGAGCGGCTGCTGTGCGGAGTCGAACTGCGCCCCGGCGACGTGGCCCGCATGGGCGTGGGTGGACTGCTGAAGGAGATCCCGGTGAGGGGCCGCCTGCGCGAGGCGTAAGGGGGCGTTCATGGCCATGGACCGGAGAGGGTGATCCGGGCCTGCGGGCCGGGCTTTGCGGGATAGCCCCGACGTGTGTCCGGGCGGCGCCTGCGATACGCCGCCCGGAGCTTTCCCCTATTCCGCCGGGGTTTCGGCCTTGTCGCGGTGGAAGTCCTCCAGCGCGGGGCGGGTGCCGATGGTGATGTGGTCGATGTCCTCCTGTGCGAGGCCACGCACCAGCGAGGGGATCATCATGCTGACCAGCACGAAGATCGGAAGCCCGACCACGGTGATCACCTGTTGCAGCGCCGAAAGCCCGGCCTCACCCGCGAGGATGATGAGCATGGCGGCCACGAGACCTTCGGCCACGCCCCAGAACACGCGCTGGTGCACCGGACCGGGGGTGGGCGAGCCGGTGCAAAGCATGTCGACCACCAGCGAGGCGGAGTCCGACGAGGTGGCGAAGAAGATCGCCACGATCACCACCGCGAAGCCCTGGATAAAGGCGGTCAGCGGGAAGTGTTCGAGGAAGGCGAACATCGCCAGCGGCACGCTGTCGGCCACCGCTTCGGAGATCTGCCCCGCCTGGTCGCCCAGGGCCGCGCGCGCCGCCGCGCCGATGCCGTCGAACTCCATCGCCTGCCAGCCGAAGATCGCGAACCAGATCAGGGTGAAGAGCGACGGCGCCATGAGCACGCCGAAGACGAATTCGCGGATCGTGCGCCCGCGGGAGATGCGCGCCACGAAGAGGCCGATGAACGGCGACCACGTCACGGTCCATGCCCAGTAGAACACCGTCCAGCTGCCCTGCCAGCCCCAGTCCCCGCTGTCGGGGTTGGTATTGGCCAGCATGTCGTTCCAGAAGGCGAGGCGCGGCAGGTTCTCGAAGTAGAGGCCGAAGGTCTCGACGATGCCGCGCAGCAGGAACAGCGTGGAGCCGAAGACCAGTACGAAGAACATCAGCGCCACGGCCATGCCGATGTTGAGGTTGGACAGGAGCTTTACCCCCTTGTCGAGACCCACCACGATGGAGGTCACCGCCACGGCGGTCAGCACGGCGAGGATCAGCACCTGCACGGTCGCGCCGTCGCCTGTGCCGTAGAGCGCGTTCAGACCGGCGGCGATCTGGCTGGACCCCAGCCCGAGCGAGACCGCCACCCCGAACAGCGTGCCGAGGATCGCGGTGATGTCGATGGCCTTGCCTACGGGTCCGTGGATGCCTTCGCGCAGAAGGGGATAGAACACTGAACTGACGCGCACCGGCAGCTCGTAGCGGTTGATGAAATAGGCGAACGCCAGGCCGGGCAGGGTGAAGATCGCCCATGTGTGCAGGCCGAGGTGATAGATCGCGACCGAGATGGCATCCTGCGCGGCTTCCTGGCTGTAGGGTTCGACGCCCGGCAGGGGTGGGGTGGAGAAATGCGAGATCGGCTCGGCCACGCCCCAGAACATCAGCACCGTGCCGATGCCCCCAGCAAAAAGCATCGTGAACCAGCTCAGGTTGGAATACTCGGGGCGCGACCCCTTGCGCCCGAGGCGGATGTGGCCATGACGGGAGGCGGCGACCCAGATGAGGAATCCGAGCCAGACGTTCACGCCGAGGATGAAGAACCACCCGAGATTGGTGACGATCCACGCGCGGCCGTTTGCGAAGGCCTCTCCGATCGGATCGGGGAAGGCCACCAGCGCCAGCACGAAGATCAGGGTGAATGAAGCGGAAATGAAGAAGATCGTCGGGTCGGTCTTCAGGCGCAGTTTTTCTGCCAGAGCATGCACGGCTTGTCCCCCTTGCGCGGCTGCATTTCCTAGGGGAACGATGGTTTTCTCAGGAATGTTCCAAAAAACATACCCGCAGGGGTTGCGCTTCCCGACTGGCGTGGCGTTCGGGGAATGGCATGCCCCCCCGAAGCGCGGGGCGCCGCACCGTGGGCCCGAACGCAAAAGGCCCGCCGAAAGGGCGGGCCGTGAGCGTCGCGACAGGGTCGCTTATTTGGCCGGAGCGGGCCCGATCATCATGACCATCTGGCGGCCTTCCATCTTCGGCATGTTCTCGACCTTGCCGATCTCCTTGACGTCGTCGGCCACGCGTTCCAGCAGTTCCCGGCCAAGGTTCTGGTGCGCCATCTCGCGGCCACGGAACCGCAGGGTGACCTTCACCTTGTCGCCGTTTTCGAGGAACTTCATCACGTTCCGCATCTTGACCTGGTAGTCGTGAATGTCGGTGCCGGGCCGGAACTTGACTTCCTTGACCTCGATGATCTTCTGCTTCTTGCGCGCCTCGGATTCCCGCTTTTGCTGTTCGTACTTGAACTTGCCGAAGTCCATGATCTTGCAAACGGGCGGGGTGGCGTTCGGCGAAATCTCGACAAGGTCGAGGCCGGCGCGCTCTGCCATCTCCATCGCACGGGCGGGTGTCACGACGCCGACATTCTCACCCTCTGCTCCGATCAGTCGGATTTCAGGGGCGCGAATTCGGTCGTTCACACGGGGTCCGGTGTCGCGGGTGGGCGGCGCATTGTGCGGTCTGCGGGCTATGGGAAGGCTCCTTTTGGATTTGCTCGTCAGGCCGGCAAGGTAAACCTGGGAGGGCGGCCTTTCAAGCGGCAAATAAAGGCCTAAGTGCGGTTTCCACGCCGTTTTCGCTTGCGGATGCTGCATCGCGGCGGCACTTCTGGAACGGGCGCCCTGTGGCGCCCGGAATGCGAGTTGGATGAAGAGGGGGCATCGCCATGGGAAAACAGGTCATTGCGGTTGTGGCCGCAGTTGCTGCGGTCGTGGCTTATATCTGGGCGACCGGACGACCGGAAGACGACGTGCAAGCGACGGCAGAGGCTGTTTCGCAAAGCACTGAGGCGGCGGCGGACACGGCCTCCGAGACCGCGGCAGCCGCCGGCGATGCGGTGGAAGAGGCTGCGGACGACGCGGCGCAGACTGTCGAAGACGCGACCGAAGAGGTTGTGACAGAAGCGGAAAAGGCTGCCAATGCGGCGGACGAGGACGTGGCCGCCGCGATGGAGGCCATGGGCACCGTGGCGGAAGATGCGCTGGCGGCGGCAGAGGCAGCAGCGGGCGACGCGGTGATCGCGGCCCAGAACGCAGCCGAAGAGGCAGGCGAGGCGTCCAAGGCGGTCGTCGGCGCGGCGGCGCTTGCGGCAGCGGGAGCAGCGGCGGCGGCGGCCAACGCGGCGGACGAGGCGGCACAGGCTGCCGAAGGCGCTGCGGAAACCGCGGTCGAGGCGGCCCAGCAAGCCGCCGAGTCGGCGGCGGATGCCGTGACCGAAGGTGCCGAAGAGTCGGCAAACGCGGCCATCGACGCCGCCGAAGCCGCGGCGGATGCCGCCAAGACCGCCGCCTCCTCGGCAGACGCGGCGGCAAATGCCGCGGCGGATGCCTCCGATGCGGCGCAGGACATGGCCGAAGAGGCCGGTACGGATGTCGCGGCGCAGGCCGCAGAGGCGGCGGAAGGTGCCGCCGAGACGGCGCAGCAAGCGGCGGACGCGGCAGCGGATGCAGCCGCCGAGGTCACAGGCGACGCCGCGGAGGCGGCAGGCGAGGCAACCGATGCGGCGGTCGAGACCGCGCAGGCCGCCGCGAACGAGGCCGAAACGGCCGCGGAGATCGCAGAGTCCTCGGCACAGGACGCGCAGACCGCCGCCGCCGACACCGTGGAACTGACCGACGAGGCGCGCCAGACGGCGGATGCCGCCGGTGCGGCGGCGGAAGAAGCCACGGATGTCGCGGCAGCGGCGACCGAGAACGCGGCGGCTGCGGCGGAAGCGACCCCCGACGAGGTGGCGCAGACAACCGCCGACACGGCCGAAGCAGCGGCAAATGCGGCGAACGAAGCGGCGGATGCGGCCACAACGGCAGCGGACAACGCCATGGCGACCGCCGAGGCCGCGACCGAAGACGCGATGATCGCCGCCGAAGAGGCCGGCGAGTCGGTCGCCGAGGATGCCGGGCAGACCGCCAGCGACGCGATGGCCTTGGTGACAGATGCCACCGACGCCGCAGCAAATGCCGCAGCCGATGCAGCGCGGGCCGCGACCGAAGCGGCGGATGCCGCGGTCGAGGCCGTGGCGGACGCAGCCGCTGCCGCCGAGGGCTCTGCCGGGTCCGTGGCCGAGGAAACCGCCGATGCGGCCTCCGGTCCCGATGCGGAAGGCGACGTGACCATCGAGGAACTGCTGACCGTCGAGGGGTTCGACTACGACAAGGTCGTGGCCTACATCGAGAACTCGGACGCCACGGCGCTGGCAAAACAGGCCTCCGCCAAGGTCCTGGAAGAGGCGAAGGACGCCGATCCGGAGACGCTGAAAGGCATGCTGGACAAGGTCAAGGAGCTTCTGGGTCTCTGATCCGGCCCCTTCGGCAAGCGACAGGTTCGGCGCCGTGCGGAGATCCCGCGCGGCGCCTTTCGTTTGCGGGTCCGGGTGTGCTGCCGGTTTGGCGCAGGGTAACGTTACGCGAAACGCCGCGCAGGGGGCTGCGCGGCGTTTTGGGGTGGTATCGGGAAAGCCTGTGTGCCGTGAGGCGCGCGCAGGTCCGGGACGTCAGTCCAGGAAGGCCTTTTCTACAACGTACTGCTTGGGGTCGGAGTTGGCGCCTTCCTCCAGCCCGTATTCTTCGAGCATGGCCTTCAGTTCCAGGTTGAAGGCGAGGTTGCCGCAGATCATCGCCCGGTCGGTGTCGGGGTTGATCGGATCGACGCCCAGGTCGCGGAACGCCTCGCCCGAGCGCATCAGGTCGGTGATGCGGCCCATCTTGGGCGACTCTTCGCGGGTCGTGGTCGGGTAATACTTGATCTTCTTCCAGAAGCCTTCGCCGATGACTTCGTTGAGCAGTTCGTCGGTCTTCAGACCCTCGATCAGCTCGGCGCCGTAGTGCAGTTCGGCGGCCTCGCGGCAGGTGTGGGTGATGATGACCTCGTCGTAATCCTCGTAGGTCTGCGGTTCGCGCAGGAGCGAGGCGAAGGGCGCAAAGCCGGTGCCGGTGGCGAAGAACCAGATCCGCTTGCCGGGCAGCAGCGCGTCATGCACCAGCGTGCCCACGGGCTTGGGCCGCAGGACGATCTCGTCGCCGGGCTGGATGTGCTGAAGCCGTGACGTCAGCGGGCCGTCCTGAACCTTGATCGAGTAGAACTCAAGCTCTTCGTCCCAGGACGGCGAGGCGATGGAGTAGGCGCGCAGCAGCGGCTTTTCCTTGCCGGATTTCGGATCGGTCTGCATCAGGCCGATCATCACGAACTCGCCGGAACGGAAGCGCAGCGAGGCCGGGCGCGTGCAGCGGAATGAGAACAGCCGGTCGGTCCAGTGCCGGACCTCCGTCACGGTCTGCGCGTCGGGAACGGCCTTCTTGGCGGGGGCGGTGGCTGCGGCGGTTGCATCGGTCACGGGTGTCATCTCGGTCATGGTGTCCATTGCCGGTCTGGGTAAACCGGCTTCTCATATCTAGCTTTGATCTGGGTCAGGTGAAAGGCTGCGGCGCCCGACTGCGGTCTTGCGGCGCAGGCAGCCGTCGGGAAGGCGCTTTAGAGGGCGTGTTCGGGGCCCGTTCAGGCGCCCCGCAGCAGCGACTGGTAGTTCTGCGCCTTCCAGTCGGCGCGGAACAGCCACTGATCTTCCGGCTGGCGTGCGGCGAGAGTGTCGTCGATCTCCACCTCGTCGAAGCCGCAGCGGCGGGCCATTGCATATTGGTCGGCCAGCACGTGGCCCTGCGCCCGAAGCCTGCCGGTGTAGCCCCTGAGGCGCAGCAGCCGCGCCAGCGAGAATCCCCGGCCGTCGGCGCTGGAGGGGAAGGCGATGCGGATGGGCTGCGTGGTCGCGGGGTCGAGCGTCGCCGGATCTGTGTCGGAGGCGAGGTCGAGGAAGTCGGTCCGGTCGTCGGCGTGGAAGCCGTCGTCGCGCACGATGATGGTCATCGGTCGGGTTCCTTTGTCGGTCTGCGCGGGCGCGGGGGCCGCGGCGCTTGTGTCTGCGCGCAGGGTGGCCTGAAAGCCCACCCTACGGGGGTGTTTCGTTATCCGGCCCTGACGGCCTTGCCGTCGGCGCCGAAGTGGATGCCGCATTCGTCCTTGGTCTGACCGCGCCAGCGGCCCGCGCGGGGGTCCTCTCCGGGGGCGACCTTGGAGGTGCATGGCGCGCAGCCGATGGACGGGTAACCCTGCGCCACCAGTGGATGCCGAGGCAGGCGGTTTTCGTCCATGTAGGCGCGCACATCCGCGCTGCTCCAGTGGGCGAGCGGGTTGACCTTGATGCGGCCGGTGGCCTCTTCCACTTCGAAGAAGTCGAGCGCGGCGCGGGTCGAGGACTGGTAGCGCTTGCGCCCGGTGATCCAGCCGTCGAAGCCGTCGAGCGCCTGTTCCAGCGGCAGCGTCTTGCGCAGGGCGCAGCAGCGGTCCGGGTCGGAGAGGTTGAGCGCGGTATAGGGGTCCTGCCTTGCGACCTCGGCCTCGTCGGTCCGCAGAACGCGCACGTTCTGCAGATGCAGCCGTTCGGCCACTTCCTGCTGGTAGGCCAGCGTTTCCGCGAAAAGCAGTCGGGTGTCGATGAACAGCACCGGCGTCTTGCGGTTGACCATCGCCACGAGGTGCAGCAGCGCCACGCTTTCGGCCCCGAAGGAGGAGACCATGGCGATCTTCCCGGCTTCGGGATCCTTCAGCGCCCCTTCGAGCACCGCCGTCGCCGAATGGTGGCGATAGCGCGCGTTCAGCGTGGCCACGCGGGCGCGCTTTTCGGCGAGATCGTCGCGCGTGGCGGCGTCCGCGCCTCCGGCGGAGGTATTTTCACCAAGGAGAAGCATGTGTCTCATGCGGCCTTCGACCGTTTCGCTGTCTGTTCGCCGTAAAGGGCGGTCTTGAAAGGCGCCATGCCGAGGCGGCGGTAGGTGGCGAGGAAGGTTTCGTCCCTGTCCGCGCGGTGGTCGAGGTAGGCACCGACGAGGCGTTCGATGGCCGGCACGATCTCTTCGGCGGAGAAGCCGGGGCCGGTGCGTTCGCCGAGCGCCAGCGTCTCCGTGTGGTCGCCGCCGAGGGTGATCTGGTAGTTCTCCACCCCGGCGCGGTCCAGCCCGAGGATGCCGATGTGGCCGACGTGGTGGTGGCCGCAGGCGTTGATGCAGCCGGAAATCTTGATCTTCAGCTCACCGATCTCGTGTTCGAGCTTCAGTTCGTCGAAGCGAGTGGCGATCTGCTGTGCAATCGGGATCGAGCGGGCCGTGGCCAGCGCGCAGTAGTCCATGCCGGGGCAGGCGATGATGTCGGAGACAAGACCGATGTTCGCCGTGGCGAGCCCGTGCGCCTTGAGCCGTGCGTGGATCGCGGGCAGATCGGCCTTGTGGACGTGGGGCAGGACGACGTTCTGTTCGTGCGAGATGCGCAGTTCGTCATGGCCGAAGTCACGCGCGATGTCGGCCATGACGCGCATCTGTTCCGCCGTGGCGTCGCCCGGGGTTTCGCCATGCGCCTTCAGGCTGATCTGTGCGATGGCGTAGCCCTCGGCGCGATGCGGATGCAGGTTCGTGTCGGCCCAGGCGCGGAAGACCGGGTCCTTGGCGTAGTGGTCGTCGAAAGCCGAAACCGGGCGTTTCGTGAACGATGGCGCGGCGAACTGGGCCTTGATCGTGTCATACAGGGTCTGGTCGACCCCGGTGAAGGTCGGGCGGATCAGGGCGTAGACCTCTTCGACGCGGGCGCGAATGTCTTCGATGCCGTGTTCATGCACGGTGATCTTGATGCGCGCCTTGTACTTGTTGTCGCGGCGGCCCAGCAGGTTCCAGACCGAGACCACGGCCTCCAGATAGGGCAAAAGGTCGGCCATAGGCACGTGGTCCGCGATGGTCTTGCCGATCATCGGGGTGCGGCCCATGCCGCCGCCGACCACGACCTCGGCGCCCGCGACACCGTCCTTTTCGTGCAGCCTGAGCCCGATATCGTGCGCCTTGATGACGGCCCGGTCGTTCGCGCTGCCGGTCACGGCGATCTTGAACTTGCGCGGCATGGCCTGGAATTCCGGGTGATCGGTGGACCACTGGCGGATCAGCTCGGCCACCGGGCGCGGGTCCATGACCTCGTCGGCGGCGGCACCGGCGAAGTGGTCCGCCGTCACGTTGCGGATGGTGTTGCCGGAGGTCTGGATGGCGTGCATCTGCACCTCGGCCAGCGCGTCGAGCATGTCGGGAATGTCGCGCAGTTCCGGCCAGTTGTACTGGATGTTCTGCCGCGTGGTGAAGTGACCGTAGCCCTTGTCGTACTGTTCGGCCAGGTCGGCCAGGCGGTGCATCTGGCGGCTGGAGAGCGTGCCATAGGGGATCGCCACCCGCAGCATGTAGGCGTGCAATTGCAGGTAGAGGCCGTTCATCAGGCGGAGCGGCTTGAACTCGTCCTCGGTCAGGGAGCCGTCGATGCGGCGCTCAACCTGCTGGCGGAACTGGCGGTTGCGCTCGGTGACGAAGGCGTGGTCGAAGTCGGAATAGCTGTACATCGTGTCGTCCTTTCGGGCTGCGGATTTCGCAGGGAAACCGGGCCCTTGTCAGAAGTCGGCGTCAGAAGTCGGCGTCAGAGGTCGGCCTGCTTGCCGTGCGCGTAGTTCGAGGGGCCGGTGCGGCGGAACTCTTCCCGGAAGTGGGTGGGGCGGGGGCCGTCGTCGCACTGAGCCATGTCGGCGAGGTAGGCGCCGACGATCTCGGACTGGCGGGCGGAGGCCTCGATCAGACGGAGCTGGGCATGCGCCTCGTCGGTCAGGATCTCGGCTTCCGACAGGCGGGGCGACCAGTCGTCGTTCGCGGTCAGGTAGACGACCTCGCCCGAGAGCAGCGCGTTGGCGGTGACGACCTTGGGTGTGAATTCGCGGGGCATCAGGAGACCTCCTGCTGGCGGGATGGGACGGCTGTCAGGCCGGAAGACTGAAGGGTGGGCAGGGCGTCGCGCGGGGCGAGCCCGTAGAGGATCAGCGCGGGGCCGTCCGGACAGTCGTCCAGATCGGCGGAGAGGGTGGCCAGTGCCGAGGTCAGGACCGCCTGATCCCCGCGCGAGGCGTTGGCGACCAAGGTGACCGGTGTGTCGGGGGCCGCGCCGTGCATCAGCAGGCGGCCTTGCAGGAAGCGCGCGGCGCGCTTGCCCATGTAGATCGCGGCGACCTGGTCCGGCGCGGCAAGCGTGCGCCAGTCGTGATCTGCGAAGCCCTCGGTGTCATGTGCGGTCATCAGCCGGACCGAGGCGTTGCGGCCGCGTTTCGTCAGGCTTTGACCGATGGCGGAGACGGCGGCGGAGGCGGCGGTGATGCCCGGTACGATCTCGTAACCGATGTCATGGGCGGCCAGCGTGTCGATTTCCTCGTCGAGGCGCGCGAAGAGGGTGGGATCGCCGCCCTTCAACCGAACGATCTGGGCGCCGGTCGCGGCGTGTTCCACCAAGAGCGCGTTGATCGTCTCCTGCGGGGTGGAGGGGCCGAAGCCGGTCTTGCCGACCTCGATCATTGTGGCTTCGCGGCGGGCGAGTTCGAGGATCGGCTGGGGCGCGAGCCGGTCGTAGAGCACCACGTCGGCCTCGTCGAGCAGGCGGCGGGCCTTCAGCGTCAGGAGGTCCGGATCGCCGGGGCCGGAGCCGACGAAGGACACAAAGCCCGCGCGGGTCGGGCGGTGGAGATGCGTGTCGAGGAGGTGGTTCAGCGCCTCTTCGGTTGCGGTGTCGCCCTGCGCATAGGCGCGGGGACCGGCGGCGAAGAACCAGTCGCGCCAGAAGTCGCGGCGGGCGCGGCCATGGGGCAGTTTCTCGGCCACCTTGCGGAAGCCGCTGGCGATGCGGGCGAGCGGGCCGGTGGCGGCGGGAAGGTGCTCCTCGAGGTGGGCCTTGATGGCGCGGGCGAGCACGGGGGCGGTGCCCTCGGTGCCGATGGCGACGGTCACCGGATCGCGGTCGACGATCGCTGGCGTGATGAAGGCACTATCGTCAAGGTTGTCAACGATGTTAACAAGGACGCCAGTGGCGCGGGCAAGTGTCGCGGTGCGCGCATCGCGTTCGGGGTCTTCGTCGGCGGCATAGGCGAGCGCGGCCCCGGGAAGGTCGCCGTCGCGCAGCGCCCGGCGGTGCAGGGTCAGGCGGCTTTCGGCGGCCCAGCCTTCGATTTCGGGCGCGGGGAGGGGAGAGAAGACATGCAGTTCGGCCTCGGTCTTCATCAGCAGGCGCAGCTTGGCAAGTGCGGCATCGCCGCCGCCGGAGAGGACGACGCGCGTGTCGCGCAGCGCGAGGAAGATCGGGAAGTGACGCATGACGGACCTCTTGTGACTCCCCCTCAATATAGGAAATTATCCTGCCAAGGGGCTATGCCCTTGTCTGAATAAGGAAGGTTGTTCTACCTTCTCTCACTGAAAGGAGCCGTGTTTCGGATTTCGCGGCAAAAAGGGAAAACGATGAAGATCGACGATACAGACCGGAAAATCCTTGTGCAGCTGCAGCAGGACGCAAGCCAGTCGCTGGACGAGATCGCCAAGGCGGTGGGGTCTTCGAAGACCCCGGTCTGGAACCGGATTCGCAAGATGAAGGAAGCAGGGGTGATCGGCGCGCAGACCGTGCTGCTGGACGCCGAGGCGCTGGGGTTCGAGGCCTGTTTCTTCGTGCTCATCCGCACGTCTGAGCACGAAGCGGACTGGCAGAACCGGTTCCTGAAGGCTTTGCAGGAACGGCCGGAAGTGCAGGAGGCGCACCGCCTGGCCGGGGACATCGACTACATCCTGAAGGTGAGGGTGAAGAATGCGCGGGCCTATGACGCCTTCTACCAGGCGTTGATCTCGGAGGTGAAGGTGCACAACGTCACGGCGCTCCTGTCGATGGAGGAGATCAAAGCGACGGTGGCGCTGCCGCTGTAGGCGGTCCTCCGGTTGCCGCCCGTTGCCCTGAGAGTCTGGCCCCGAAAGCGTGGCTCTGCTGGCGTGACCTCGCGGTGTGCTGCGCATGCAGGTTCAGCGCGCTGCGCGCGCCCGTCCTTCTTTGCGCGCTGTGCGCGCGGGTGCCTCCGGCGGAGTATTTCTGAAAAGGAGAAACACCGGGGGCGGTCCGGGGTCCGGGGCGTCGGGACTGCGCGGTTTGCGGGTCACCAAGTGGCGCGGAGCGCCTCCAGCCCGTGGAAATGGTAAAGGTTTGCGTAGCGGGGAGGCTCCGACAGCGTCAGACCGGGCAGGCGCTGCATGAGGATCGGCAGGGCAATCGCCATTTCCAGCCGGGCGAGCGGTGCGCCGACGCAGAAGTGCAGCCCGCCGCCGAAGCCGGTATGGGTCGCGGGCGGGCGCGTCGGGTCGAAGCTGGCGGGGTCCGGCCAGGTTGCCGGGTCCCGGTTCGCCGCCGCGAGCAGGAGCGCTACGCGGTCGCCGCGCGCGAAGGTGTGGCCGAAGATTTCGACCTCTTCGTAGGCCATGCGGGTGAACATGTGCAGCGGCGGGTCGAAGCGCAGGATCTCTTCCACGGTGCGGTCGGCGGTCTCGGGTGCGATCGGGGTCTGGTGGTCCAGCAGAGCCTTGATGCCGTTGCCGAGGCTGTGGACCGTCGCCTCGTGGCCCGCGTTCAGCAGCAGGATCACCGTGGCGGTCAGCTCGTCGGTCGAGAGGCGGCTGCCTTCGGCCTCTGCCTCGACCAGGCGGGTGAGGAGGTCGTCCGCCGGGTGCCTGCGGCGGTGGGCCACAAGGTCGGCCAGGAAGGCCTGGAACTCGGTCGCGGCGCGGGCGGCGGCGTCCTCCACCGCGCGGTCGCGGCGGGCCTGATACATGGCGACCATGGCGTTGGACCAGTCGAGAAGCTGCGGCGCATGGGTTTCGGGCACGCCCAGCAGGCGGCAGATGACGATGACCGGCAGTGGCTGGCAGAAGGCCGGCAGCAGGTCGGCGCCGTCGTCGGGCAGGGCGTCGATCAGGTCATGGGCGAGGGCCGCGATGTCGTCGCGCATCGCCGCGATCCGTCCGGAGGTGAAGGCGCGCAGCACCAGTCCGCGCAGGCGGGTGTGGCGGGGCGGTTCCAGTTCCAGCATGGAGTGCGCCTCGATCGCGTAGAACGGCGCGAGATGGTCGGGGACCGCTGGCGCAAGGTCGGCGGGGACCTCGCGGCCGAAGCGACGATCCTTCAGCAGCGCCTGTACGGCGCGGTGCGAAACGGCGCAGGGCAGGCCGTAGTCTTCCCACCACGCGAGGTCGCCGCCGTTGCGCAGGCGGTCGTAGAACGGGTAGGGGTTCTGGACGAAGTCCGGGTCGGTTGGGGATTGCGATAGGCGCAGCATGCCCCGACAATCGGTCGGCGTGGCGCGCTTGGCAAGAGGCGGCTGGAGAAGGGCGGATGACGAGGCAGCATCACCGGTTCCTGACGAACATCACCTTCCTGGCGGGGGTGGCGGCTTTGTCGTACGGCGTCTGGACCTATGGCTACGGGCAGGCGCTGGAGCAGGTGCGCGCGCGCGGCGAGGCGGACCTGGCGCTGGCGGCGGACCGGCTGGTCACCGGGCTCTTGCGCTATCGCGCGGCGGCGGTGCTGCTGGCGGATCATCCCGTGCTCGACACGTTGCATGACGAGGGCGTGTCGGGGGCTGCGGCGGCGCGGCGCGCCGCGGTATCTTTGCAGCGCAGTGTCGATCGCACCGGCGCGGCGCTGGCTTTCTACGCAGACACCGACGGGCGGGTGCTGGCCCGGACGCAGGGCGATGTGCCGGGCGATTTTGCCGGGACGGACTGGTTCCGCCGCGCTCTGGACGGAGCGCTGGGGGCGGGGGCGCGGGTGGGTCCGGACGATTCGGAGCGGATCTACGTGCACGCGGCGCCGTCGTTCGGGGCGGACGGGCGGGTGCAGGGCGTGCTGGTCATGATCGTCGATCTGGAAGGGATCGAAGGCGAATGGCGCGGCTCGCGCCCCTCGGTCTTCTTCACGGACAGCGAGGGGGACATCCTGGTGACCAACCGCTCCGAGCTGCTGTTCTGGCGGCTGACACCGGAGGCGGTGATCGACCCGGACGGGGCTGTGGCGGATGTCACGCGGCGCTTTGTCGGCGGGTACGAGATCTGGCGGCAGTCGCTGTCGCCTTACGTGCCGGCCAGGGGCCTGCATCTGGTCCAGGCCTTGCCGGTCGTGGGGCTGGTGGGCGAAGCGCTGGTGGACGTGGGGCCGGCGCGGCGGCTGGCGGCCTTGCAGACGGCGGTGGTGGCGATCCTCTGCCTCGGATTCGGTGCGGTGCTGTTCCTTCTGGCGGAGCGCCGCCGCGTGCTGACCGAGGCGAACTCGGCGCTGGAAGTGCGGGTGCGGGCCCGGACGCAGCAGCTTGAGGAGGCCAACACTGCCCTGCGCCACGAGGTCGGCGAGCGGCAGGAAGCAGAGGCGGCTCTGCGGCGGGCGCAGGCCGACCTGGTGCAGGCGGGCAAACTGTCGGCGCTGGGACAGATGTCGGCGGGGATCAGTCACGAGTTGAACCAGCCGCTGATGGCCATCCGGCAGTTCGCGGAGAACGGCGGTGCCTTCCTGGACAAGGGGCAGCCGGAGCGGGCGGCCGACAACCTGTCGCGGATCGCGGCGCTGGCCGGACGTGCGGCGCGCATCATCCGCAACCTGCGCGCCTTCGCGCGCAACGAGAGCGAGCCGATGGGGCGCGTCGACCTGTGTGCCGTGATCGACGAGGCGGTGGAGCTGACCGAGACGCGGCTTGAGACGGAAGGGGTCGAGGTCGCATGGGCGCGTCCGGCCGGGCCGCTTTACGCCATCGGCGGCGAGGTGCGGCTGGGGCAGGTCTTTGTCAACCTGATCAACAACGCCGCCGACGCCATGGCCGGTCAGGCGGTGAAGCGGATCGTCATCCGGGTGGAGGCGGGCGAGCGGCTGGTCGTGCGGGTGCGCGACACCGGCCCCGGCATCGCCGATCCGGAGAAGGTGTTCGAGCCCTTCTATTCCACGAAGGAGGTGGGCGGCGGCATGGGGCTTGGGCTGTCGATTTCCTACGGTCTGGTGCAGAGTTTCGGGGGCAACATCCGGGGCCGCAACGTGACGGATGGCGGGGCGGAGTTCGCCGTGGAACTGGACCGCTGGCAGGCGGAGGCGGCGGCGTGACGGGGTCCGGCGCTCCTGCGCCTGCGGCGCATGTCGCCCCGCCCGCCGTCCCGTCCCGTGGCCTGTGCTCTTTCCCGGCGGTGTCAGGTCCGATGTCGGTTCGGGCCGATGCGTCATTGGCCGGAGGGGGGACGGCATGATCTGCAAGGTGCTTCTGGTCGACGACGATCTGGCCGTGCGCGAGGCGCTGGGACAAACGCTGGAGCTGAACGACTTCGAGCCGGTGACGGCGGGCTCTTTCGTGGAGGCCAAGGACCTGATCGGGCCGTCCTTTGCGGGCGTGATCGTGTCGGACATCAGGATGCCGGGGCGGGACGGCTTCCACCTGCTGGATTACGCCCAGGGACGCGACACGGAACTGCCGGTGATCCTGCTGACCGGCGAGGGCGACATTCCCATGGCGGTCCGGGCGATGTCGCAGGGCGCCTTCGGATTTCTCGAAAAACCCTGCAGCCCGGCGGAACTGGCAGCCCTTGTGCGGCGGGCGCTGAAGACGCGTGAGATGGTGCTGGAAAACCGGCGGATGAAGGCGCAACTCGAGGCCGGCGATCCGGCGGCGCGGATGATCTTCGGCCTGTCGGAGCCGGCGGCGCGGCTCAGGGAGCAGGTGCGCACCGCGGCGCGCGCGGGGACGGAGGCTTTGGTGCGCGGGGCGCCCGGATCGGGCATTTCGAAGGTATCCGAGGTGGTGCACCTGAGTTCCGCCCAGTCGAAAGGGCCGTTCGTGAAGCGGGCCGCCGCCGGGCTCGACCGCGCCGGGTTCGAGGCGGCCTGGGAGGCGGCGCAAGGCGGGGCGCTGTTCCTCGACGAGATCGGCGCGCTGCCCTCGGACACGCAGCTTGCGCTGACCGACGCGCTGGAGCGCGGCGGGGCGCGGCTGATCGCGGGCACCACGCAGGACCTGAAGCAGGTCGTGGCGGAGGGGCGGCTGTCCGCCGACCTTTATTATCGGCTGGACGTGGCACAAGTGCGCATCCCCTCACTTGCCGAACGGCCGGAGGACATACCAGTGCTGTTCCGGCATTACGTGGCACAGGCCGCGGAGCAGGCGGGCATCCAGCCGCCAGAGATCACGCCGGAGCACGAGGCGGGCCTGATGGCGCAGGAGTGGCCGGGCAATACCCGCTCGCTCATGTCGGCGGCGATGCGGTTCGTGCTGGGGATGCCGGAGGACCTGTCGAAGACCAGCCAGCTGGGGCTGGCGGAGCAGATGGCGCAGGTTGAACGCTCGTTGCTTGCGGCGGCGCTCGGGCGGCACAACGGCGTGGCCGCCGAGGCCGCCCGGGCGCTGAAGCTGCCGCGCAAGACGATGTACGACAAGCTGGCGAAATACGGGCTGAAGCCCGAGGCCTTCCGGCGCTAGACCCCGCCCATGGGGCCGGGGCGCGTTGCGGTCGCCGGGGGTGCCGGTCGTCTTTCAGGTATTTTTGCCAAGATGAAGGGTGGGGGCGTGTGGCGCGCATTTGCGGGGAATCGCCACACACGGGGACGAATCGACTTCCGCAGCTGTGCGGTTTTTCGCACAACCTGCGCTAACGGTCGTGCGGAAAACCGCACAGCGAAAGTGCAGGGGTGCCATGCGGTCGCTGCATGGAAAGAAGCAAGTATCTGCCAAAAATGGATTTTTCGCTGTTTTCGGCGCGAACGTTCAACGCGCTTGATCCGATTCTCGGGCGGGGGTCATGTAAGTGCATTCGGTGCCCGGGGAGAGGGCGCCGGGCGAGAAACCTAGCCGTATCTGGGAGGATACCGATGAAAAAGCTTCTCATGACCGCCGCGGCGGCCGCCCTTGCCGTGACCGGTGCAACCTCTGCGCAGGCATCCTGCGAAGAAGGCGAAATGGTCATCAAGTTCAGCCACGTGACCAACACCGACCGGCATCCGAAAGGCATCGCGGCCACCCTGCTGGCAGAGCGTGTCAACGAAGAGATGAATGGCACCGCCTGCATGGAGGTCTACCCGAACTCCACCCTGTACAACGACGACCAGGTGCTTGAGGCGATGCTGCAGGGCGACGTCCAGATGGCGGCGCCGTCGCTGTCGAAGTTCGAGCAGTTCACCAAGGTGTTCCGGATCTACGACCTGCCCTTCATGTTCAAAAACATCGACGCGGTCGATGCGTTCCAGGCCTCCGATGCCGGTCAGGCGATGAAGGAATCCATGACGCGCCGCGGCCTGCTGGGCCTCGAGTTCTGGCACAACGGCATGAAGCAGCTTTCGGCCAACAAGCCGCTGGTGATGCCGTCCGACGCCGCCGGGCTGAAGTTCCGCGTGCAGCCCTCCGAAGTGCTCAAGGCACAGTTCGAGGCGCTGGATGCCAGCCCGCAGCCGATGGCCTTCTCCGAGGTCTACGGCGCGCTGCAGACCGGCGTCGTCGACGGGCAGGAGAACACCTGGTCCAACATCTACGGCCAGAAGTTCTTTGAAGTGCAGGACGGCACGACCGAGACCAACCACGGCGTGCTCGACTACCTGGTCGTGACCAACGTCGACTGGTGGGAAGGTCTCGATCCGGCCGTGCGCGAGCAGCTGGGCAACATCCTGCACGAGGTGAGCATGGAGCGGAACGCCGCCGTGGGTGAAGTCGACGCCGAGGCCCGCCAGGCGGTGCTGGACGCGGGCGGCGAGATCCGTGAGCTGACGGCCGAGCAGCGTCAGGCCTGGCTCGACACCATGAAGCCGGTCTGGGAACAGTTCACCGACGACGTGGGCCAGGAAAACATCGACGCCGCGCAGTCGATCAACAACTCGATGTAAGCGCCTGACCATACAGGCAAGTTTTTCCGGCGGCGACATTCGATATCGCCGCCGGATCCACACCCGGGGTACGCGGCCAGGAAGTGGCCTGCGTCCCCGCCACGCCCTCGGGGCGGCACCCTCCGGCAACTGCGGCCCGTCCGACCCATCCGATCCGGGCCAGGACACCATAAGGAGCGGAGGCCGCGGCAAGGGCCAGATTTCTTGGAGGGGGACATGTCCGACCATACCGTCTCGGACTCCATGCTCGGACGTTTCGTCAACGAGCTGGAGGAGAGTTTCATCGCCCTGATCCTGGGGTTGATGACCATCATCACATTCATCAACGTCGTGCTGCGCTACGGTTTCAACACCGGCCTGATCTGGGGGCTGGAGATGACGTCCATCCTCTTTGCGTGGCTTGTGCTCTTCGGGGTGAGCTACGCGGTCAAGACCACCGCCAATCTTGGCGTGGACGCGGTGACGAACCTCGTGCCGCCCGCCGGCCGCCGCATCATGGCGCTGTTCGCGGGCGTGGTCTGCATCGCCTACGCCTGTCTTCTGATGAAGGGCGCGTGGGATTACTGGGCGAACTTCGCCAACCTGCCGCAGACCACCGGGCGCTGGTTCCCGACGGGCTTCGAGGACATGACCCGCACCTCATACCGGTCCTGGTACGAGATGATCGACACGCCGATGCCGTCCTGGCTGCGCTGGATCGAGCCGCTGATCAACCAGGGCGATGCCTACGAGAAGATTCCGCGGTTCATTCCCTACGTCATCCTTCCGTTCGGCGCCGCGCTGCTGCTGTTCCGCTTCATCCAGGCGACCGTACGGATCTGGAAGGGCTCTTCCGACAGCCTGATTGTCAGCCACGAAGCCGAAGACGCGGTCGAAGACGTCGCGCATATGAACAAGGACTGATCCCATGGACGTCGTACTTCTGTTTCTCATGGTGATCGGGCTGATGCTGGTCGGCGTGCCGATCGCGGTGTCGCTGGGCTTCTCGTCGATCGTCTTCCTGCTGGTGCTGTCGGAGACCTCGCTGTCTTCCGTTGCGCAAAGCTTCTACCAGGCGATGGCGGGCCACTATACCCTGCTGGCCATCCCGTTCTTCATCCTCGCGTCGTCCTTCATGTCGACCGGCGGGGTGGCGGCGCGGATCATCCGCTTCTCCATCGCCATCGTCGGTCACCTGCCGGGCGGGCTTGCCATCGCGGGGGTCTTCGCCTGCATGCTCTTCGCGGCGCTGTCGGGGTCGTCGCCGGCCACCGTGGTCGCCATCGGTTCCATCGTGATCGCGGGCATGCGCCAGGTCGGCTATTCCAAGGACTTCGCGGCGGGCGTCATCGCCAACGCGGGCACCCTGGGGATCCTGATCCCGCCGTCCATCGTGATGGTGGTCTATGCCTCCGCGACCGACGTGTCGGTGGGCCGGATGTTCCTTGCAGGCGTCATCCCGGGCCTGATCGCCGGCGGCATGCTGATGGCCACGATCTTCGGCATCGCAGTGGTGCGCAAGCTGCCCAAGGGCGAATGGCGCGGCTGGGGCGAGGTCATGGAATCGGGCGGCGACGCCATCTGGGGTCTTGGCCTGATCGTCATCATCCTCGGCGGCATCTACGGCGGTGTCTTCACCCCGACCGAGGCCGCTGCGGTGGCTGCCGTTTACGCCTTCCTGATCGCCAACTTCGTCTACCGCGACATGGGCCCGTTGCGCATGGCGGATGGCAACCACAAGGCGCTGTGGGAAAAGCCCATCGCGCTGGTGACCGCCTTCTTCCACCGCGACACGAAGCACACGCTCCTTGAGGCGGGCAAGCTGACAGTCACGCTGATGTTCATCATCGCCAACGCGCTGATCCTGAAGCACGTGCTGACCGACGAGCAGATCCCGCAGCAGATCGCGGCGGCCATGCTGGACGCGGGCTTCGGACCGATCATGTTCCTGGTGATCGTGAACATCATCCTGCTGATCGGCGGCCAGTTCATGGAGCCCTCGGGCCTGCTGGTGATCGTCGCGCCGCTGGTGTTCCCCATCGCGCTGCAACTGGGCATCGACCCGATCCACCTCGGCATCATCATGGTGGTGAACATGGAAATCGGGATGATCACGCCGCCCGTGGGTCTGAACCTCTTCGTGACCTCCGGAGTGGCGGGGATGCCGATGATGCGCGTGGTCCGGGCGGCGCTGCCGTTCCTCGCCGTGCTCTTCGTCTTCCTGATCATGGTGACCTACATCCCGGCGATCTCGACCTGGGTGCCGGACCGGGTGATGGGACCGCAGGTCCGCTGCGAGGGGGCATCGCTGCCGTCCGAGCCGCTGGAACGCGCCTTCTGCGAAGCCCGCGGCTTCGGCGGAGCTGCGGCGACGGAGTAATCCGCGCCACACCCGGAAAACAGCAAAACGCCCCGCCGGACTGGCGGGGCGTTTTTCGTAGAGAGGGGGCTTCGCCCGGCGCGCGCCCGGTACGCTCACCCCGACCCGGCGATCCGTACTTCCAAATGCGCCTTCAGCGCGGTCGCTGTTCCGTAGTCGAACGCCATATGCTCCGGGTCATAGACCTCCAGCGCCGCCTCCACATGCGCCAATGCCGCGCGCAGGTGGGGCCGGGAATCGGCGCATGTCTCATGATCAGCCCGCGCTTTTTCCGCGAGTGCCATGTTCTCCTGCGTCTCGGCCCAGTCCACCGGATGCGCGTCGCGGGTGGTGACCTCCAGCGCCGCGCGATAGGCGGTGACGGCCTCCGCCAGCAGCGCCGCGCCCGCCGCGCCGCCGGTGCGTTTGCCTTGCTCTTGGAGGGCAATGCCGAGGTTGTTCTGCGTCGCGGCCCAGTCCACCGGATGCGCGTCGCGGGTGCGGACCTCCAGCGCCGCGCGAAAGGTGGTGACAGCCTCCGCCAGCAGCGCCGCGCCCGCCGCCCCGCCTGTGCGGGTGCCTTGCGCTTGGAGGGCATTGCCGAGGTTGTTCTGCGTCATGGCCCAGTCCACCGGATGCGCATCGCGGGTGCGGATTTCCAGCGCCGCGCGATAGGCCGTGACGGCCTCCGCCAGCAGCGCCGCGCTCGCCGCGCCGCCGGTGCGGGTGCCTTGCTCTAGGAGGGCATTGGCCAAAGCGTTTTGCAATTTCGCGGAAAGCAGACTTGGATTGTTCGGTGTCAGGGCCAGTGCATCTTTCGTCATCTGGACAGACATCGGCAGTCCTTCACCACCGTAGCGCAATCCATGATAGTAAAGGACTTGCATATAGGCGTGCCGCTTGTCCGCTGGCAAATCGGGATCGACCGCGCCGAAACTGTCCGCCGCCGCCGACAGGATTCGAAAGGCCTGCTCCGTCTTGCCGCGCAGCAGGGCGTTGTCGGCGCGCAGTTCCGCCGTCTTCGCGGCTTCCTCCAGCTCCACCTCCTGCACCCGCTCCAGCAGGATCTCCACCTCCTCCAGATCGCCATCCTCGATCGCACCGAAGGCGGCGGCCTTCAGGTTCGAAAGCCGTTTCAGCCCCTCGTCGATCCCTTCGATCTCCGCCCGCAGGGCGCGGTAGTCTTGGGCTTTCCGATTCAGGTATTCCGCCAGTACGGCATCCGCCGCCTCACCGGGATTGTCGTGGTCGAACATCTCCGCAAGTGCGACCAGTTGCGACCGCGTCAGGCTCTTGCTGTCATCCAGGGCTTCTTACAGCGATCCCTTGGAGGCGCGGAGACTGCCGACCTCGTCGTCATTCAATGTCGCCGCGTTGGAGGCCTGTGCCTTGAGCGCCTTGATCCGGTCTCGGGTGATCCCGAGCGCTTCGCAGATCGGCTGATAGGTCCGCGCCTGCGGGTTGGCGACCTTGCCCTTTTCATAGTTGTGAATCCGCCGGACCGCGTCCTCGTCCCCAAAGGCTTTCAAGGCAAGCTGCACTTGCGTCCAGCCGCGCGTTTCGCGCTCTTCGCAGATTTCCTCACCCAGCAATTCACCGAAACTTTGCACCCAATCGTCCTCATTCGTCCGGAAGACGCCGGGAAAGTCCGCTCCCGTCCTGAGCCGTCCTCACACTCATCTGCCGCGATGCTGCACCTTGGGGATGTCTTCGGAGGCATCATTGAACCCGGCTGGCCAGCCATCAAGCCTCGAAAGGAAATGACATGAGGATCGTGATGGAATGGCTGCAAGCGGCGGCCGAGCGGATGACCTGTCACCACGCGATGTACGGCGTGATGGCGGCGGCCTATGCGGGGGCGGAGGCGCACCTGTGGGACAAGGGGGCCTTGGGGCTCGTCTTCATGGCGGCCTACAGCGTGCTGGCGCTGCGCCCCTGAGGCCGGACGACATGCGCCCCGCCGGCTGTGGCGGGGCGTTGCAACGGTTCGGGCCGGGTCAGGGTCAGCGGCAGACGGTGACCAGGTGACCGTTGCGGTAGGTCTGGTAGGGGTCGTGGCAGACGCGGGTGGTGTAGGTGCGCTGCTTCTGGTTCTTGCGCGCGCCCTGCACGGCGAGCGTTCCGATCACGCCGAGGACGACGCCGCCGACGACGTTGCGTTCGTGCTGGTTCAGCGCGGCGGCCGGGGTAGCGGCCGAGAGGGACAGCACCATGGCGGCAGCTGCGATGGCGGAGGTGAGGATCTTGGCAGACTTCTGGGCAGACATTTCAAATTTCCTTTCTGGAATGGGCGTGGCGGTGCCACGGCTGACCCCCGAGCAGCCGGGAGAATCGCCTGTGCGGACAATCGCCGCAATCGCCGTCGCAAATCGATATCAACGGTGTGTTAACCGATAACATCGCGGACGATTGGCGTGTATTCCGGAATACCCAACCTTCGGCGGAGGACGGCCGGGCGCGTGCCCCGGGCCGAAACCGCCCGCCCGCCAAGGTTCAGACCCAAGGGCAGGGTGGCGCAAAACCCCTCCCTACCATGTTTCCTGCCCGTGTTCCTGGCGCGCAATGCCCCGTGGAATGTCGCTCGGGCTTCAGCGCGCGCTCAGTCCGCGCTGGCGTTCAGCGCCTCGATGATCGGCACGAAGTCGGAGGCCTTCAGCGACGCGCCGCCGACCAGCGCCCCGTCGACGTTAGAGGTGGCAAAGATCTCTTCGGCATTCGCGGCCTTGACCGAGCCGCCGTACAGAATACGGACGGAGCGGCCCACGCCCTCGCCGAACCGGCGTTCCAGACGGGCGCGGATGAAGTCGTGCACCTCGCCGATCTGATCGGTGGTGGGAACCTTGCCGGTGCCGATGGCCCAGACCGGCTCGTAAGCGACGACGAGGTTGTGCCCCGTGGCCGCATCCGGGATCGACCCGGCCAGCTGGCCGCCGATGATGTCGAGCGTGTTGGAGGACTCGCGCTGATCCAGTGTCTCGCCGACGCAGACCACGGCGGTCAGCCCGGCGGCCCAGGCCGCATCGCATTTGTCGCGCACAGTGTCGTTGCGCTCGTCATGGTCGGTGCGTCGCTCGGAATGGCCGAGAATGACGTAGCTCGCGCCGGCATCCTTCAGCATTTCGGCGGCGATATCGCCGGTATGCGCGCCGGAGGGCTTGCCGTGGCAGTCCTGCCCGCCGACTGCGACGTTCTCCGCACGGGCGCTGGCGGCTGAAATCAGCGTCGCTGGCGGACAGATCAGCACTTCGGCAGCGCCTTTCGCGGCCTCAGCCATGGCGTCGAGTTCGTCCAGGCTGGCAATCGTGCCGTTCATCTTCCAGTTGCCGGCGGCCAGTTTCGTGCGCATGGTGTCATCCTTTTGCTGCTTGCGCGCAGTTTCGCGAGTGGGGCGGCGAGGTCAAGGGCGGTTGCGCGCCAAGCGGGTGCGTGGAAACAGTCGCACCGACCGTTTCAGCCCCCCCTTTCGAAGTGCCCATATTCCCGGTTCTCGATGCCCGAAAGATCGCCGGACGCGATCCCGATACGTTTGCGGCGCTGCGCCGCGGGGCGCCTGAGACCGGCCTGCCGGTCTATACTGGGAACCTCTGGCCGGACCGTCCGGAAGGGGGAGAGGTGATCGGGGCCTACTAGCGCAACGCCATGGCGGGCGCTCTGGACCTGTTGCGCGGCATCGCGGAGGCGATCGGCGCTGACCGGCACTGCTTCGACACGCGGCTCGTCCGGCCGATGGCGCTCATGCGGGGCAACTACGATCCGCCGCGCCCGGATTGCGCGGGCAAAAAGGACTTCGGTATCGCCGGCCACACCGATCAAGGCTGCGTGACGCTACTGGGATCGGACGGGAGTCTTGGGCCGTGACGACGTGTGGCACCCCGTACAGGCCGGACCAGGTATCTTTGTCATCAACTTCGGTGAATGAAATGTTTGAAATGTGGACTGAAGGCCGGGTGAAGGCCACGGCAAATCGGGTGAAGGGCACATTGCTGTCCCGCTGTTCTTCAACCCCAACCCCGACACGAACGTCGTGCCTTTGGGCTCTGGCAAGTCGATCCTCGCCGGGGATCATCTGGCGCGGCGCTTCAATGAAACGTATCATCAACTGCAAAAACCTCAAGCGGTCCACCGACCCAGGGCCGGCCGCCATTCCCTGAAGACAGACCCGCCTCCTTCATCTTGGCCAAAATACCTCGGGGGCGCGGGGGCAGAGCCCCCGTCAAGCCGAAGGCTTGAGTTAGTACCGTCACGCCGAAGGCGTGAGACAGTGGCACCACGCCGAAAACACGGGACAGTCGCGCGCCACACCATTGGCGGGAAAGGCCTATGCGGGGCGGCGGCGCCCAGACAGGGGCACATGCCGGCTCAGAGATATCGAAGGGCCTCGCGGGCCAGGTCGACCGCTTCATCGGGGTCGTCGAGGGCCTCGCCGGGCAAGGTCCAGTAGGGCATGGCTGCCCCGCCGCCGTCCTTTCGGGTGTAGCGCCAGCGTTCGCATCCCATCTCTTCCAGACGGTCGGCAAACGCCCCGGCGCCCTTTATCATCAGCGTGCCGTCGGACATCAGCAGGGCAAAGATCGTGCCGCCGGAATAAATGCCCATGCCGCCGAACATGCGGCGGGTGGTGACGTCTCCCAGGCCGGAGAAGAGGTCGCGGGCGTAGGCGCGGTCCTCTTCCGAAAGCGCCATCAGCCCTGGGTTCCGCGTTCCGCGGCCATCTCCTCGACGTCCTTGAACTTGATCGACTCGCCGCAACCGCAGGCGTCGACCACGTTGGGATTGCGGAACTTGAAGCCGCTTTCCAGCAGCGAAGTCTCGTAGTCGATTTCGGTGCCGAAGAGGAACATCTGGGCCATGGGCGCGATCAGCACGCGGGCGCCGTCCTGTTCCACGATCTCGTCCGCGCCTTCCGCTTCGTCGACGTAGTCCATGGTGTATTCCATTCCTGCGCAGCCGCCCTTCTTGACGCCGATCTTCAGGCCGAAGCGGTTGTCGCGCTCCATCAACCTGCGGATCTGGCTGACCGCCTTGGGCGTGATCGTCACGGGGGATTTGCCGGGTATGCCGAACATCGGGGTTCCTTTGCAGGGGTCCTTTTCGCGTGCACTCAACCTAATGCTTCGGCGCCCCGATCTCAAGGTCGGGCGCATCGGACCACTGTGCGCCAGCGCTCAGGTTACATCCTGCGCCGGCGTCCACGGCCGATGCTTCGCCTACCTCCAGACATCGAGGAACCCGTCCACCCCGGCGGCGTCGGAGGTTGCCGCCCGGCCTGACCGGGCGCGCCCTTTCAGGCCGCCTCTCTCGCGGGCACGTCCGGGAAAACCGCCGTGCCCTCTTCCTCGATCCGGGCGAGGCGGGCCAACAGGCGTTCACGGGCGTTGCAGGCCACGTCCCATGAGGTGTTCGGGTCGCGGCAGGGCACCATGAACCAAACGTCGATGCCGAAGGCGTCCTGTCCGGTGACGCTGACAGAAGCCTTGTCGCGGTCGTCGAGTTCTTCCTGATCCAGCTCGTCGAGCACCTCGTCCAGGCACTTTCGCAGCCGGTCCACATCGACGGAGGGAACCAGTTTGAACTTCAGCACGCGCAGCATCTCGGGCTCTTTCAGCGTCCAGTTCTCGAAGGTGGTGGAGGTGAACTCGTTGACCGGGACCACCAGCCGGGTGCCGTCCCAGCTGTGCAGCTGGACGTACGTGAAGTTGATTCGCTCCACATGGCAAAGCGCGCCCTTGTAGACCACGCGGTCCCCTATGCGGGCGGACTGGTTCAGGGCGATTTGCAGCGACGACAGGATGTTGGACAGGATCGTACGTGCCGCGAAGCCAAAGATCAGCGTCAGAACCCCGGCCGAGGCGAGAAGCGAAAAGCCGTACGTCCGGAACAGGTTGGCCGACGACAGCACGATGCCGAAGCCGAAAAGAAACACGACGATGACAAGCAGGCGGCGCACGGCGGCGATCCGCGTGGCGCGGGTGCGGGTTTCGTCGAACTGCTGCCGGGTCAGGTCCATCTGCTCGAACCCGGTGATCTCGTCGAGGATGACCTCGATCACATTGACGATCAGCATCAGCGCGGCTGTGACGAAACCCGCGGCGACGAGCGGCGAAAGCACGCTGTTCAGCCGGCCCGAGAAGACGAAGATGGTCTGCATCCCCACGGACAACACGAGCGCGACGGTGGCGATCAGCAACGGAATACGCGCTGACCGGAAGACGGCCGAGGTGACGCGGTGGCTGGCCAGGCGTCCGACGCGGTTCAGCAACCGCGACATGGCCCAGCCCGACAGGAGGGCAAGCAGGATAAGCAGCGGGACGCCGATCACCTCCCACCACATCAGGCGCCAGAAGGCGGGTTCGCGCAGCGAGTCTGGCAGCCATTTCTCGAACCCGGTCGGGCCGTAGGCGGCGTAGAGCGGGGCGATGTTCTGCACGGTGCGGCCCGAAATCACCCAGACGGGATCGCCGCCTTCGGGCTTCACCCGTTCGAGGCGAATGGCGGAGGGCACGCCGTCGAGGTCGATTTCCCATAACAAAAGCGAGCGGCGCGGCATTCCGGCGGTGGCGGCGTTCGACGTCTCAAGCGCGTCGAGCCCGTCCGGACGGTCGATGATCTGTCCCCAGTCGACGATGACGCGCCGGGCGATCACTGTGCTGAGGTCGCGCGCCAACCGGTCGCCCGCCGCGCGCTGAACGCTCGGCTCAAGGTCGTTGAGGTTCAAAAGATGGCCAAGCTGACCCGGAGGTTCGGGCAGGGTATCGCGCCGTTGCCCGGCCCGCATCAGCAACTCCATCGTCGCGCGAGGGGTGGATCGGTCCATCCAGTCGGGCGCGGGGCCAAGCCCGTCGTTCAGGGATTCGACCTCGAACCATGGCGAGGGCGTCTGCGCATGTGCGATCCCCCCGATCAGGAGAAGCCAGAGCGCGGCGAGGGCCATGAGGCCGAGGTCGAAAAACTGTCGCATCGGCAAGACAACGCCGCCCGGACAAAAGGCGTTCCGGGCGGCGTCAGGCAATTGCGACAGGGCAGGGCGCAGGGCCCCCGCGTCTTACATGAAGCCCAGTTCCAGCCGGGCCTCGTCGGACATCATGTCCATGCCCCAGGGCGGCTCCCACGTCAGATCGACATCGACCTGTTTCACGCCGGGCAACGGTTCCACCGCCTCGGCGACCCAGCCGGGCATCTCGCCCGCGACGGGGCATCCGGGTGCGGTGAGGGTCATGATGATCTTCACCTCGTTCTCGGGGTTGATGTCCACGGTGTAGACCAGGCCCAGATCGTAAATGTTCACCGGGATTTCCGGATCGTAGACCGTGCGACAGGCCTCCACCACGGTGTCGTAGAGCGGGTGGTCGGTGCTGGAGGGGGCGACCAGCGGCGCGCCTTCAAGCGGGGGGTTCTGCTCGCTCATGGGGATCCTCTTTCAAACCTGACCGAACATATAGGAAATATGGCGGTCAGGGTAAAGGGCCGGGCGATGGCGTGCTGCGGCGCCGAAACAATTCGCAAACGCCATATTAACACTGGTCACGTTACCCGTTCATGGGGGCGTGCGTCGTTTCGGCATGCGGCAAGGAAGTGCAATGACGGGAACCATCGTCACCACAATTCGGTATCTGCGGGCCCACGTCCCCAGTGGACGCCGGTTTGCCGGCTGGTGGATCCTGCCGTTCGCGGTTTCAGGCGTGCTGTTCTGGGTCTGGATGATCCGACTGCTCCTGCGGCTGTTCGGGCAGCCCTAGGCAGGTCGGGTCTCAGTCCTCGGGTTCGATGCGGCGGCGGACGGGGGCAGGGCGCACCTTCGCCTCAAGATGGTCATAGACCTTCTCGGCCACGTTCTTTCGGGTCGCTGTCTCGATGCCTTCGAGGCCGGGGCTGGAGTTCACCTCCAGCACCTTGGGGCCGTTCTCCGAACGCAGGAGGTCGACACCGGCAAGGTTCAGGCGGAAGGCGCGGGCGGCGCGCAGCGCGGTGTCGCGTTCCTCTTTCGAGATGCGCACAACCGAAGCCTGGCCGCCCCGGTGCAGGTTGGAGCGGAAATCGCCCTCTGCCCCGGTGCGTTTCATCGCGGCCACGACCTTGCCGCCGACGACGAGGCAGCGGATGTCTTCTCCTGCGGCTTCCTTCACGAAGTCCTGCACCAGGAAGTTCGCCTTGAGCCCGCGGAAGGCGTCGATCACCGATTCCGCCGCCTTCTTGGTTTCGGCCAGCACAACGCCCTTGCCCTGCGTCGACTCCAGGAGTTTCACGATCAGCGGGGCCGTCCCCACAAGCCGCATCAGCGACTGCGTGTCCTTGGGCGAGGCGGCAAAAGCGGTGTTCGGCATTCCGATCTTGTGCCGCGCCATGAGCTGGTGGGCGTACAGCTTGTCGCGCGACGCGGCGATCCCGTCGGAGCCGTTCAGGCAGAAGGTGCCGATGGTCTCGAACTGGCGGATGACAGCCGTGCCGTAGGAGGTGATGGAGGCGCCGATGCGCGGGATCACGGCGTCGTAGCGCGGCAAGCGCTTGCCGTCATAATGGACTTCGGGCGCCATGGCGTTGATCGCCATGTAGCAGCGGGTGGTGTCGATGACCTCGACAGTATGTCCGCGCTTTTCGCCTTCTTCCACCAGCCGGCGGGTGGAATAGTTGTCCTCGCGGCTCAGCACCGCGACGCGCAGGGAGCGGTTGGGCGCAGCGCTGCGCACGCGGGCCGTGGTATAGACGTCGTAGGACATGCGCGGCTGCTGGAAGCGGTCTGTGGCCACGATCGTGATGTGGTCCTTCAGCGCCTCGCGGCCCAACAGCATCCGCGACGCCATGGAGGACCGGTCGGTCAGCGTCAGCTCGATCCGCCAGCTTTCGTCCCCCACCCGCAAGGTGGAGGCGATGACATAGCGCATTTCCGACTCGCCGTTCGACGAGGTTACCTGTCGCCGGTCGACGATGCGGGCAGAGCAGGGAATCACCAGATCCTCGCGCCCCGGCACGGGATGGACGGTAAAACGCACCTTCGGGGCGTTGTTCGATCCGAAGGTCTCGATATCGAAGGCATGCAAGGCGGACGTCCGGGCGCCGGTGTCGACCTTGGCGCGCAGCGCCGGAAGGCCGAGATCGGGCAGCGAGACCCATTCCTCCCAGCCGAAGCGGATCATGTCCGTCGGCGTTTCGGGCGTGTCGGTCATGCTGGCGTGGCTCCTTCTCGTCGCTTGGGCGGCATGTACCGTTCCGGCCTACCAAGGCAGCGGGACGGCGTCCAGCACTCACGATTGCGTCAGGAAAGGGCCGGGCGGTTCCGGTTCAGGCCCGCTTGGCCAGCCATTCGCGGACTTCCGTCAACCTTGAACGAGCCACTGGAACAAAGGTCCCGTCGTCAAGTTGAAGCACATGTTTCTGACCGTCGCGTGACAGCCCGCGCGCCACCCGTGCCGCCACCCACCACGACCGGTGCGGCTGGATTCCGTCATCGGGTTCGGTCTGTGCGACGATGTCCGAAAGACGGGCGCGCTGGGTGATGGTCGTGCGGTCGAGCACGACATGAACGTGGTGTTCACGCGCCTGGATGTGACGAAGACGGGCGAGGGGGACAGGCTCCGCCCCGATCAGGATGCGACGACTGTCGTCTTCCTCTGCGTCCTCGGGCGGCTCCGCCACTTCGGTGACCTGCGGCTCCGTCATCTGCGGCTGGCTGACGACCGGGCGCACGTATCGCATGTAGATGAGGATGAACATCTCGGCGATCACGAAATAGAACAGGACTCTCGGCCAGAGCGAAAAGGGCACGAGCCCCCGGCTGGCAGTGTCGGCCAGCCATTCGCCGATGAGCACTGTGGGCGTCAGCGCCAGCAGGACAACGATGAAGCCGGGCGTGGTGAAGCGGCCCGTCTTCGTCTGCAGGGCGGCCACACCGAAGATCACCAGACCGTGGCTGATGAGGAAGATCGCCACGACGATGGCCCAAAGCCCGAGCGTCGCGGCGAGACTCATCTTGCCAATCACGCCCGGAGCGTCCGTCGCCACCAGAAGCCCGTAGGCGCAGAGCAGGTAGATTTGAGTTCCCGAACCCTGCAACAGCGAGATGTATTCGGCTGCGCTTATCTCATAGCGCTCACCGAAGGGATCGAAGAAGGCGACTGTCTGTCTGAGGATCTGATCCACGGGGCGACTTCCCTTGGGTATTGGTTACTAGGCAACTATCAGTATCTATTGTCAAAGGATGGCCCAAATCGCCATGTCTTGGAAAGGTGTTGAAATGACACAGTGTTTTCAAGTGGAAATCTGTCAGAAGCGTTCGGGGCGCTGGTGTCGGAACTGAATGGCGGCAGCAGTCTCCTGTCGCGAACCGCGCCGGACCGGCAGCTGTCAGAGCCGGTCGAACAGGGCAAGCGAGGGATGATTCGAGGTTTGTCTGCGCTCAGGTTGATAGCGCAGCCAAGGCACTGCGGCCCCTTTTGATGGCAGGGCGGGATGTCTTCGCTTCACGTATGCGGCACTTGGGCAACTTGGAGCAGGTAGGGGCGATGCCGATCGCCGGTTCGGCTTCGATCTTCGGGACACGCCGTTTGGATCGTATCCGGCTGGAACCCGTGCGATGGCGTGGCAGGTGTTGTGGCCCGACCGGCGACGTGCGCGGGGGTGATCCAGGCAGAACGGACAGGCACATTATTATGGACGCCAGCGGCCTCCGAAACGTCATCCGTTTTTTTGCGAAAAAGCTGGTGGGAAACCGCTTGACGGCAGTGGGTGCAGCCCATAGAAGGCCTCTCACGCCACGAGGCAGACAGCTTCGGGCGGGCAGTGAGCGGTTGTAGCTCAGTTGGTTAGAGTACCGGCCTGTCACGCCGGGGGTCGCGGGTTCGAGCCCCGTCAACCGCGCCACCGCTGCCCGATCAAACGGCGTCAGAACAGCCCCCGCTTTGGCGGGGGCTTTTGCTTTTCGGACATGTGTTTTCAAAGGCTTCGCCAAAGTGCGGCGGTCTTGCGAGCAGAACGGATCGCCCGTGATTTTCCGCCAGCGTCCTTCGCTTTTCCGCTTGACCACCCGGTGCACGGCGGACTATCTGCCCCCACAAAGCGCGGTTGTAGCTCAGTTGGTTAGAGTACCGGCCTGTCACGCCGGGGGTCGCGGGTTCGAGCCCCGTCAACCGCGCCATTTTCCTCTCTCAGTGAAACCTTTGATTGTGCCTGAGGACAGGGGCCGCGCTCCTGCGCTTTTTTCCAAAAAATCTGACTCCCGTCGGAACCGAACCGGCAGCCGCGTCGTTTACCCCGCATGAAGGCCTCGTCGCTGTGGTCTTCACCGAGGATGCAGATCGCGACATGTCGGGAATACCTGACTGCCAATCCCCCGCGATCTGTGCCAGAAACAAAAAAGGCGCCGCAAAGGGCGCCTTCTTGGTGGAGTAGTATAGGGGTAAGCCTCAGGCGCCCCAAGAGCGCACGGGGCCGCAGTCCATATGTACGAAGTTGGAGCCGGAGTAACGACCGACACCACCGCCGTGGCAGGCCATCGCAGCTTTCGCCATCTGGTTGACGGACCGGCTGGAGAGCCGAAGGTCAGCCGCCTCGCCGCGCAGGTGGCGGGAGTTCTTGGCGACACCGGACGACCTGGACCGCAGCATCGCGTTGGTCTTCGGCGAACGGTAGCCGGAAATGAGCATGTAGGGTTCGGAACAGTCGAGAAGCCGATGCGCAGCCGTACAGATGTCGATTGTGCGGGCGTCGATGTTCTTGATGTCGTTCGTGCGCCAGTCGCGCATGAAGTAGTTGATTTCCTTGATTGCGTCGGCAAGGTACTGGCCTTCGATCCAGTAGATCATGTCGATGCGTTCCCCGGTCCGGCCGGAGTACATACGGAGGCGTCTGATGTCGCCCGCGCCGCGCAGGAAGCCCGCTGCGTTAGAGTAGGTGGGCGCAGCTGCGAGTGTCGTTGCTGCGAAGGCGCCGAGGATACCCCGGCGCGTGAAGCTGCCCGTTGTCGAATCTGCCATGATGAGCGCCTGTCCCTGGTCGCTGTTACCTGTGTGTGCACACCTCGTTGGGTGTGCTCTGCCATCTATCCCCAGATGTCGGAATCTGTATTGCACGAATCGCACAATGGAGAAAGTGCGATTTGTGATGAATTTTATCCTTCAAGAGGCAAGTGGCAGAATCTCGCGCAGGGTCGGAAAACTGTGGCGCAAATGCGCGTATCGGGCTCCCGGAACACATCGGAGCCTGTCTGCCGCGTTTGTGAGTTTACAGGGTTATGACATTGTTAGACAAGTTTAATTCAGGGACGGACAAAAGAAATGAGGGACGCGGAATGAAAGTTGCGAAGGTCGGGCTGCGTGCCCTTTTGCTGGCCGGTGCTATGGCTGCGACCATGCCCACCGTCGGCTCGGCGGAGGAATTTTCCTTCAAGGTGACGGCTTTCAAACAGGCTGTGGCCGAGCATGTGGGGCAGAACGAAAGCATCGCGGCCTTCTACCGTGCACGCGGGTTCGAACCGATCTGGACCGGCCCGTCCGATGAGGACCGCGCCCGTCGCGTCGCATTGCTGGAAGCGTTCGCGATGGCGGATGTGCACGGCCTGCCGACCCGGCTTTACAATGAACATACCCTGCGCGCGCAGCTTGCCGCCGCCACGTCCGGCCGCGACCGTGGCCTGCTGGAGGTCGAGCTTTCGAAGCTGTTCATAAGTTTCGCCAACGATCTGCAGACCGGCGTGCTGGACGACCCGGGCGCCGTGATTTCCGATATCAAGCGGGAGGTCCCGCGCCGCGCACCCGAGGAACTCCTGTCGCGCCTGACCACCGAGCGTCCCGACGCGGTGTTCCGCAGCCTCGTGCCGCCGACCGCCGAATACTCTCGTCTGATGCGCGCCAAGCTGATGCTGGAGCATCGTATCCGCCATGGCGGCTGGGGGCCGGTCGTGCAGGCGTCGAGCCTGGAACCCGGGGAGAGCGGCCAGGCCGTGGTCGCGCTGCGCAACCGGCTTGTCGCGATGAACTATCTCAAGCCGTCGCTCACCACCCGCTACGACGAGGACATGACCGCCGCGGTGCGCGCGGTGCAGGAGGATCACGGCCTGAATGTCGACGGGGTCGCCGGTGCATCGACGCTCAGGGCGATCAACGCCGCTCCCGAAGAGCGGCTGAAGTCGATCATGGTCGCCATGGAGCGTGAGCGCTGGCTCAACAGCCCGGAAGGCCGGGGCAAGCGGCATGTTCTCGTGAACCTCGTGGACTTCCACGCCCAGATCATCGACGACGACAAGGTCACCTTCGAGACCCGTTCCGTGATCGGTCAGAACCAGTCGACGCATCGTACGCCGGAATTCTCCGACACGATGGAGCATATGGTCATCAACCCGTACTGGTATGTGCCGCGCTCGATCATCGTGAACGAATACCTGCCGCTTTTGCGCTCCAACCCGGGCGCGGCGGGCCATCTGGAAATCATCGACGGTCGCGGCCGGGTGGTCAGCCGGGGGCAGAGCTTTGCGCAGTATTCCGGCCGCAGCTTCCCGTATTCGATGCGCCAGCGTCCAGGGCCGCGCAACGCGCTGGGGACGGTCAAGTTCATGTTCCCGAACAAGTACAACATCTACCTGCACGACACGCCGTCGCAGAGCCTGTTCTCGCGCGAGGTGCGGACCTTTTCTCATGGGTGCGTCCGGTTGAACGACCCGCATGACTTTGCCTACGCGCTGCTGTCCCGGCAGGAACGCGATCCGGTGAACTTTTTCCAGTCGATCCTGCGATCCGGTCAGAACACCAAGGTGCCTCTGGCAGAGCCGATCCCGGTGCACCTGATCTACCGCACGGCCTTTACCCAGGCGAAAGGCAACGTGAACTATCGCAATGACGTCTACGGCCGCGACGAGATCCTGTGGCGCGCGCTGCAGAACGAAGGTGTGTCGCTGATGACCCATTGGGACAGCTGAGCGGCACTCGTGCCCGCCATGGAGTGACGACAGAAGGCGCGCCCGTCCGGACGCGCCTTTTGCGTTTGCGGGTGCGCCGGAGCAGGTCATGGGGAAAGGGCTGGTGCCGCGCGCGGGACGGGCGCGACACGGGCAGGGCGAAGCAGGGTTGAACCCGGGGGCGCGCAGCCTCTACACCTGCGGCGGCGGCGCTGGCCGCATGGAACGGCAGGAGCGGGCATGGCCTATACCATCCAGGAGATAGCGGCGGCGGTCGGCATGGCGGCACATGGCGACGTGTCGCTGAAAGTCGGCGGCGTGGCGGAACCCCAGTCCGCCGGCCCGGGCGACATCGCTTTGGCCATGCGACCCGAGTATGCCGCGCTGATCGGCGAGGGCCGGGCACAAGTGGCGGTGCTCTGGGACGGGGCGGACTGGCAGGGGCTGGGCCTGAAGGCCGCGCTGACCTCTCCCCGGCCACGGTTCTCGCTCTCGGGGCTGGCTGGCATGATGGACCCGGGGCAGGGTTACGCGACCGGCGTGCACCCGTCGGCAGTGGTCGATCCCTCCGCTGAAATCGGCGAGGACGTATCCATCGGCCCGTTCTGCGTGATCGGGGCAGGGGCGCGGGTCGGCGCGGGCAGTACCCTTGGGCCGCAATGTTATATCGGTGAAGACGTGACCCTGGGCGAGGGCGGGCTTCTGCACACAGGCGTCCGGCTGATGGCGCGCGTGAACATCGGGGCCCGGTTGATCGCGCACCCCGGTGTGGTGATCGGCGGCGACGGGTTCTCTTTCGTGACGCCGGAACCATCCGGCGTCGAGAAGGCCCGCGCTAGCTTGGGCGTCGAGGGCACGGACAGCGCGCAATCCTGGGCACGCATCGCCTCGCTTGGTGCGGTGACGGTGGGCGACGATGTGGAGATCGGCTGCAACAGCTGTATCGACCGGGGGTCGGTCCGCGATACCGAGGTCGGGTCGGGCGTGAAGATCGACAACCTCGTGCAGATTGGCCACAACGTGCGCGTGGGACGTGACAGCATGATCTGCGCCGGGGCTGCCGTCGCGGGATCGACGGTGCTGGGCAGGAATGTCGTCGTGGGCGGCTGCGCGGGGGTTTCCGACAATCTGAAGATCGGCGACCGGGTGATCCTGGGCGGCGGCACGATGGTCCTGTCGAATGTGCCCGAGGGGCGGGTAATGCTGGGCTATCCGGCGATGAAGATGGACAGCCATGTCGAAAGCTACAAGGGCCTGAGACGCCTGCCACGGCTGTTCCGGGATGTCGCGGACCTCAAGAAAGCGGTTTCAAAGTTGACGGGGAATGACTAAATCTCCGCCAACCTGAGGAAACGGGACCGGTACTATGGACGTCAAGGACAAGGTGATCGCGATCATCGCCGAACAGGCGATGCTGGAACCTTCGGACATTACACTGGACAGCACGCCGGAAAGCATCGGAATCGACAGCCTCGGCCTCGTCGAAGCGATTTTCGCCATCGAGGAGACCTTCGACATTTCCATCCCCTTCAATGCAAATGAGCCGGAAGCCTCCGACTTCGACATTTCCTCGGTTGGCAGCATTGTCGCCGGGATCGAGCGGCTGGTGGCCGAGAAGACCGCGTGAAACGGGTCGTCATTACCGGGGCGGGAACGGTCAACGCGCTGGGGCAGGACGTGGCCGCAACCTATGAGGCCATGCGCGAAGGCCGGTGCGGCATCGGTCCGCTGGAGTTCCGTGACGTCGACCGGCTGGCCATACGGATCGGCGGGCAGGTGAAGGGGTTCGAGGCGGAGGCTGTCTTCAACCGCCAGCAGTTGTCGCTCTACGATCGGTTCACCCAGTTCACCCTGCTGGCCGCGCGCGAGGCGGTGCGGCAGTCGGGGCTGGAGTTCTCCGGCGAGATGGCCGACCGTTCCGGCGTGGTGCTGGGCAATTCCGGCGGCGGGCTGCTGACCCAGGACGAGAACTACCGCGCGGTTTACGAAGAAGG
Organism: Sagittula stellata E-37; assembly: GCF_039724765.1. NCBI lineage: Bacteria > Pseudomonadati > Pseudomonadota > Alphaproteobacteria > Rhodobacterales > Roseobacteraceae > Sagittula > Sagittula stellata. The sequence continues at coordinate 2,193,531 of NZ_CP155729.1, forward strand.
GAAGAACCGCGTTCACCCTTTCGTCGTGCCGAAGCTGATGAACAACGCCGCCGCCAGCCACGTGTCGATGGAATTCAACCTGCGCGGCCCCAGCTTCACCGTCTCGACCGCCTGCGCGTCGTCGAACCACGCCATGGGGCAGGCGTTTCAGATGATCCGGTCTGGCATGTGCCACGCGATGATCACCGGCGGGTCGGAATCCATGCTGTGTTTCGGCGGTGTGAAGGCTTGGGAAGGGCTGCGGGTGATGTCGAAGGACGCCTGCCGACCGTTCAGCGCAAACCGCTCGGGCATGGTGCAGGGCGAGGGTGCGGGCATCTTCGTCTTCGAGGAATACGAACATGCGCGGGCGCGCGGGGCGCAGATCCTCGGCGAGGTGTTGGGGTTCGCGATGACCTCTGACGCTGCGGACATCGTGATGCCGTCGAAACAGGGCGCGGCCCGGGCGATTTCCGGCGCGCTGCGCGATGCCCGGGTCGACATGACACGGGTGGGCTACATCAACGCGCATGGCACGGGCACGGCCGCCAACGACAAGACCGAATGCGCCGCGGTGGCCGATGTCTTCGGCACCCACGCGGACGCCCTGATGATGTCCTCGACCAAGTCCATGCACGGGCACCTGATCGGCGGCACGGGCGCGGTCGAGCTGCTGGCCTGTCTCATGGCCCTGAACGACGGCGTGATCGCGCCGACCATCGGCTATGAAGAGCCCGATCCGGAGTGTGCGCTGGAAGTGGTGCCGAACGAGGCGCGCGAGGCCCGGGTGGACGTGGTCCTGTCGAACGCCTTCGCCTTCGGCGGGCTGAACGCGGTGCTGGTGCTGGGCCGGGCGTGAGCGGCTGACGGACGGAGCGCGCTGGCGCGCGCGCAGGATGTCTCGTCGGCGGCCTTCGGCCTTCTCCTCGGGTGTTCGCCTCCGGCGGAGGTATTTCGGGCCAAGATGAAGCAGGTTCAGGAACGTATGTGCCTGGCCTTGCGTTTTTCCTTCAATCGAAACGTTTTTGAAGGAGAACGACATGTCTCTCGACACATTGCAGGACGTCTACGTCGATCAGCTGCAGGACCTGTACAGTGCCTGCGAGCAGGCGCAGAAGGTGATGGACGATCTGACCGCGAAGGCCGAGAGCGAGGAGCTGCGGGCCGCGCTGGAGCACGGCAAGAGCGGGATCTCGGACGGTCGTGCGCAACTGGCCGGCATGATCAAGGCCCATGGTGCCGATCCGAAAGGCGAGCATTGCAAGGGCATGCAAGGGCTTGTCGCCGAGGCGCGGGCACATGCGCTTGACGCGGAGTTCGGCGACGGTGCGGTGCGCGACGCGATGATCATCACGCAGTACCAGCGGATGACACACTATGCGATTGCGGGCTACGGCTGCTGCGCGGCGTTTGCCAACCGGCTGGAGCATCTCGACGACGCGAAGACGCTGGGCGGCATGCTGGATGCGGCCTACTCCGGCGACCGTCACTTCTCTGGCATCGCGATGGGCGACGTGAATCGCGCCGCAGCGGAATGAAGCGTTCTCTCTGCTTCCGGAGGTGATGCTGCCTTTTCAGGCGGCCCGAACCGTTTCCGGAGTGTGGAGAATTCGTTGAAGACAAGCGAAAGGCCGGCTGTCGATGCAGCCGGCCTTTTTGTCGCCACGGGTCCTGGGGAACAGGCGGGTCCGGGGCGCGGATTGCACCCTTGGCGCGGACACAGCCGGAAGGCGACAGGCTCACGCCATGGTCATGGAGCGGCCGGTTTGACGGCGGCGACCGGCGTGATCGCACCTAGGCGATGGCAGGCTCAGTGGCCGCGCCAGATCCAGCCGCCACCAAAGATCCGGCTGTTGTCCGGTGCATAGAACACACAGGCTTGTCCCGGGCTTACCCCTTCTTCCGCCACCACCAGTTCGACTTCTCCCGTGGTTTCCGACAGGGGGCGGATGATCGCTTCTCTCGGCGGGCGGGTGGAGCGGACCTTCACGTCGAGCTGCCATTCCGCCTGCGAGGTGAAGGGCGCGTCGCCCAGCCAGTTGATCTCGCGCACGGGGATGGTCCGCGTGGCGAGCAGGTCTTTCGGGCCGACGACGACCTGCCGCGTTTCCACGTCCAGCCGGACCACGTAGAGCGGTTCGCTCAGGCCGCCGATGCCGAGGCCGCGCCGCTGGCCGATGGTGTAGTGGATGACACCGCGATGTTGGCCCAGGACGCGGCCGTCTATGTGCACGATCTCGCCGGGCTCCGCCGCGCCGGGGCGGAGTTTCTCGATGACTTTCGCGTAGTTGCCGTCCGGAACGAAGCAGATGTCCTGGCTGTCGGGCTTGTCCGCTACCGCCAGCCCGTAGCGCGCGGCAAGTTCGCGCGTCGCGGCTTTGGACGGCAGGTGTCCCAGCGGGAAACGCAGGAAATCGAGTTGCTCCGGCGTCGTGGAGAAGAGGAAATAGCTCTGGTCGCGGGCGGCGTCGGCGGCGGAGTGCAACTCGGGCCCGCGCGCGCCTGTCTTGCGCTGGATGTAATGGCCGGTCGCCATGCAGTCGGCCTCCAGGTCTTTCGCGGTTTCCAGCAGGTCCTTGAACTTCACCCGTTCGTTGCAGCGGATGCAGGGCACGGGCGTGGCGCCGCCGAGGTAGCTGTCCGCGAATTCCTCGATCACGGCTTCCTGGAAGATGTTCTCGTAGTCGAGGACATAGTGCGGAAAGCCCATGTCCTCGGCCACGCGGCGTGCGTCGTGAATGTCGATCCCGGCGCAGCAGGCGCCCTTCTTGGCGAGCGCGGCGCCATGGTCGTACAACTGAAGAGTGACGCCGACCACGTCGTAGCCCTCTTCCTTCAGCATTGCTGCCACGACGGAACTGTCGACGCCGCCAGACATGGCAACGACGACTCGCGTCTCGGACGGCGGTTTGGGCAGCCCCAGGCTGTTGAGGGGGGCGTCTTTGGGCATTGGACGATCTCCGGTGATTGGCCGGAATATAGGAAAAATCGAAATACTCTCAAGGGATCGTTTCAGCCGTCGTTAAGTCCTGAAGGGTTTAAGTCCTGAAGCCCTGGTACGGAGGTAACGGGATGTATCTCAAGAAGATCGATGGCCCGCGTGCCGTGAAGCTGCCCGATGGCTCGACCATGACACGTGCCGACCTGCCGCCTGCGTCGACGCGCCGCTGGGTGGCGTCGCGGAAGGCCGCGGTCGTCAAGGCCGTTCAATACGGGCTTCTGACGCAGGACCAGGCAAAAGACCGTTACGCGCTGAGCGATGAGGAACTGCTGGAATGGGTGAAGGCCGCAACCCAGTTCGGGGAAGACGCGCTGAAGGTCACGCGCGTCCAAAAGTATCGCTAGCGGAAAGTACGAATTGTTCTGGGGCCGGAGTATGGTAACAAGGCGTTAACCTTTTTGGCTCAGGTTATCCGCAGCCCAAGTACACCCTGGAGACTGCACATGCGCATTTTGTTGGTGGAAGACGATCCGACCACTTCGAAGAGCATCGAGTTAATGCTTAGTCATGCGAACCTGAATGTCTATTCCACCGACATGGGCGAGGAAGGCATCGATCTTGCAAAGCTATACGATTACGACCTTATTCTTCTTGACCTGAACCTTCCGGACATGAATGGCCACGAGGTTTTGCGACAGCTGCGCGTGGCCCGCATCGATACGCCGATCCTGATCCTGACCGGCGAGGACGACACGCAGTCGAAGATCAAGGGATTCGGCTTCGGGGCCGACGATTACATGACGAAACCTTTCCACCGGGATGAATTGGTGGCGCGGATTCATGCGATCATTCGCCGCTCGAAAGGGCATTCGCAATCGGTGATCCGGACCGGCAAGGTATCGGTCAACCTTGATGCGAAGACGGTGGAGGTGACCGGCAAACCCGTCCATCTGACCGGCAAGGAATACCAGATGCTGGAACTCCTTTCGCTCAGGAAAGGCACAACACTGACGAAAGAAATGTTCCTTAACCACCTCTATGGCGGCATGGACGAGCCGGAGTTGAAGATCATCGACGTCTTCATTTGCAAGCTGCGGAAGAAATTGTCGGAGGCCACCGGCGACGACAACTATATCGAGACGGTGTGGGGCCGCGGCTATGTGCTGCGCGATCCCGAGCCGTCCCAGGACGAAGCGAAGGCCATCGCCGCAAACGGCTGATCGGCTGGACCTCGGGTCTGACCGGCCCTATCACTCCATGGACGACAGGGCGTCCGAGGAACTGGGCATGAACGATACAGAGGTCGGTCAGATGACCGAAGACCAGGCGCGCGAAGAGCTTCGCGCGCTTTCCGACATTCTGGGGCAGGCAAACCGTGCGTATCATGCCGAGGATGCGCCGGAACTGACGGACGCCGAATATGACCGCCTGAAACGCCGCAATGCGGAGATCGAAGCGCGGTTTCCTCAACTCAAGCTGGCCGACAGCCCGTCGGAACAGGTGGGCGCGGCGCCGGTGGACGGGTTTTCCAAGGTGCGGCACGAGGTGCGAATGTTGTCGCTGGCCAACGCCTTCGACGACGACGACATCCGCGATTTCGACGACAGTATCCGGCGTTACCTTGGCCTTGGGACGGACGCTCCGCTGGCCTTCACCGCGGAACCCAAGATCGACGGCCTGTCGCTGGCGCTGCGTTACGAGAATGGCAAGCTGGTGCGCGCAGCAACCCGTGGTGACGGGTCCGAAGGGGAAGATGTCACTGCCAACGCCCGGACCATCGACGACATCCCGACAGATCTGACCGGCGCGCCTGAGGTGCTGGAAGTGCGTGGCGAGGTCTACATGAGCCACGCGGATTTCGAGGCGCTGAACGAACGGCAGACGGCGCGCGGTGGCAAGACCTTCGCCAACCCGCGCAACGCCGCCGCCGGGTCCTTGCGCCAGCTCGACGCCAAGATCACTGCCGAACGGCCGCTGAAGTTTTTCGCTTATGCCTGGGGGGTCTTGTCGGATCCCTTGGCCGAGACGCAGAAAGGCGCCATCGACCGCCTCAATGCGTTGGGATTCCAGACCAATCCGCTGACAGCCTTGTGCGATGGGCCGGAGGAAATGCTCAACCACTACCGCAAGGTGGAGGCACAGCGCGCCACGCTGGGGTATGACATCGACGGCGTGGTCTACAAGGTCAACGATCTGGCGCTGCAGGAACGGTTGGGGTTCCGATCAACGACACCCCGCTGGGCCATTGCGCACAAGTTCCCTGCCGAGCTGGCCTGGACGCGGTTGGAATCCATCGACATTCAGGTCGGGCGGACCGGCGCGTTATCGCCCGTTGCGCGTCTGACCCCCGTGACGGTTGGCGGTGTCGTGGTGTCCAACGCCACGCTGCACAACGAGGACTACATCGCCGGGCGTGACAGTTCGGGCAACGAGATCCGCGGCGGCAAGGACATCCGGATCGGCGATTGGGTGCAGGTCTACCGCGCGGGCGATGTGATCCCGAAGGTCGCCGACGTGGATCTGTCGCAGCGTCCAGAAGACGCTCAACCCTATGTTTTCCCGACCAAATGCCCGGAATGCGGGTCCGATGCGATCCGCGAGGAAGGCGACGCGGTGCGACGGTGTTCGGGCGGGCTCATCTGCCCGGCGCAGGCGGTCGAGAAGCTGAAGCACTTTGTCGGGCGGTCTGCCTTCGATATCGAGGGGCTGGGCGCGAAACAGGTGGAACAGTTCTACGCCGACGGCTGGATCAGGGAACCGGTGGACATCTTCACGCTGCGCGACCGCTACGGGTCGGGCATACAGCAGTTGAAGAATCGCGAGGGCTGGGGCGAGAAATCCGCCCTGAATCTGTTCAGTGCAATCGACGAGCGGCGGCACATCCCTTTGGGACGGCTGATCTTTGGCCTCGGCATACGGCATGTCGGCGAAAGCGCGTCGAATCTTCTCGCGCGGCATTACGGGACCTGGGCGATCTTCGAGGCGGCGATGAAGGATGCCGCGACGATGGAGGGTGAAGCCTGGGACGACCTCCTGTCGATCAACGGGGTGGGCACGGTGCTGGCGCAATCGCTGGTCTCCGCGATGAACCAGGAGGCAGAGCGCGCGTCCATGGACCGGCTCGTCGCACATCTGGACGTTGAGGAGGCGGTGCGTCCCGACACCGATGGATCCCCCGTTGCGGGCAAGATCGTGGTGTTCACCGGCTCGCTCGAACGCATGACGCGGGCAGAGGCGAAGGCGCGCGCAGAAGCGATGGGCGCCAAGGTGTCCGGCAGCGTGTCGAAGAAAACCGACATCGTGGTGATCGGCCCGGGCGCCGGCTCGAAGGAAAAGAAGGCGCGTGAACTTGGCTTGACCGTGCTGGATGAAGACGCCTGGCTGGAGTTGATCGGCGGATGAGCGGGCGGCCGGAACCTCTCTGGCCGCTGTTCGCCGATCTGAAGGGCCTCGACGGGATCGGGCCGAAGACGGCGCAGACGCTGGCGGGTGCCGGGGTCGAGGCCCCGCGCGACCTGCTGTACACCTTGCCCTACAGCGTGACGGACCGGCGCGCGCGCGACACCGTGCAGGGCGCCGACCTGCCGGCGACACTGACCGTGGAGGTGCTGATCGGCCGCCACTGGCCGCCCCGCACGCGCGGCGGCGCCTACCGGATCGAGGTCGACGATGCCAAGGTGCGGTTCCAGCTGGTATTTTTCCGCGGCAACTCGGAATACCAGCAGAAGCTGTTTCCGACCGGTCAGCGCAGGCTGGTGTCCGGTCGGGTCGAACTGTTCGACGGCGTGCCGCAGATGGTCCACCCCGATCACGTCCTTCCCGTCGACGAGGCGGACAGCCTGCCGTCGTTCGAACCGGTCTACCATCTGACCGGCAACGTCACGCAAAAGCTGATGGTGCGGGCGATTGCCGACGGGCTGACCCGGGTGCCGGATCTGGAGGAATGGATCGACGCCGCGCAAATGAAAAAGGAAGGCTGGCCGGGTTGGGCCGAGGCGTTGGCGCGCGTGCATGCGCCGGACGGCCCGGAGGACATGTCGCCCACCGCTCCGGCACGGGCACGGCTCGCCTATGACGAGTTGATGGCGCACCAGTTGACGCTGGCGCTGGCGCGGGCGGCGCGGCGAAAGCGGCGCGGGATCGAGACAAAGGGCGATGGGCGTTTGCAGGCCCGGGTGCTGGCCGCTCTTCCGTACCAGCCGACCGGAGCACAGACCCGGGCGATCGGCGAGATCCTTGCAGACATGGCGCACCCCGAGCGGATGAACCGGTTGCTGCAGGGCGACGTGGGTGCGGGCAAGACGCTGGTGGCACTGATGGCCTTGCTGAACGCCGTCGAGGCGGGCGGACAGGGTGTCATGATGGCTCCGACGGAGATCCTCGCCCGCCAGCATCTCGACAGTCTGCGGCCCTTGGCCGAAAGCGCGGGCGTCGTGCTGGAGATCCTGACCGGGCGTGACAAGGGCGCGGAGCGGGCGGCGAAGCTGGCCGCACTGGCGCAGGGGGACATCCAGATCCTCGTCGGTACTCACGCCGTGTTTCAGGCGGACGTGGTCTTTGCCGATCTTCGTCTGGCCATCGTGGACGAACAGCACCGCTTCGGTGTGCGTCAGCGGCTTGAACTGGGCAAGAAAGGGGCTGGCGCCGACGTGCTGGTGATGACCGCGACACCGATCCCGCGCTCTCTGGCGCTGTCACAATACGGCGACATGGACGTCTCTATCCTGGACGAGAAGCCCCCGGGACGCACGCCGGTGAAGACGGCGCTTCTGTCGACCGAGAAGATGGCGGAGGTGGTCGACCATCTGCGCAAGGCGGTGGCGGAGGGACGGCAGGCGTACTGGGTGTGCCCGCTGGTCGAAGAAAGCGAAAGCTCTGACCTGATCGCCGCCGAAGCGCGGTTCCAGCGTTTGCGTGCGGCCCTGGGGGAGGGCGTTGTCGGGCTGGTGCACGGGCAGATGCCACCGGCCGAGAAGGACGCAGCCATGGCGCGCTTCGTTTCGGGAGAGACCAGCGTGCTGGTGGCGACGACGGTGATCGAGGTCGGGGTCAATGTGCCGAATGCCTCCATCATGGTGATCGAACGGGCCGAGATCTTCGGCATCGCGCAGTTGCACCAGTTGCGGGGCAGGGTGGGGCGTGGCACCGCGGCCTCCACCTGCCTGTTGATGTACCAGCCGCCCTTGTCAGAAACGGGGATGAAGCGGCTGACGACCCTGCGCGAAACCGAGGACGGGTTTCGCATCGCGGAAGTGGATCTGGAAATGCGCGGCGCCGGGGACCTGATCGGAACGGCGCAGTCGGGACTTCCGAAATTCAGGGTCGCGGACCTGGAACGGCAGGCGGCCCTGATGGAGGTTGCGCAGTCGGATGCGCGGCGTCTTCTGGCGGACGATCCGACCCTGGAAAGCCCGCGCGGACAGGCCGCCCGGTCATTGCTCTGGCTGATGCGTCAGGACGAGGCGATACGGTTGATCGAGGTCGGCTGACGACCTCCACGGAGCGCGTTCCAGTTAATTCACACTTTGTTCTCATTTAGTTCTTTACTCACGGTTAAGAATATGAGAACAAAGGGTCAACAACGGAACACGGAGTGACCCAATGTTCGACATCGTCAAGACCGCGCTCGACCGACAGGATGGAACGCTTTGGCAGGACACCCTGGGTGCGATCAGCCTTGCGGTGATCCTTCTCGGGGCGCTTCACCTTCCGTCCCTGATCTGAGTTTCTGCCCGCGTGTGCCGGTGCGGGTTGTTGCGTCTCTGTCCCGACGCACACTGCCTGTCCCCTTCGGTTTCCTGCCTGTGACCGAATTCGCCCGACCGGCCCTGACACGCTCCTGACCGCCGCCTCCCGTCCCGGAGTGCGGCGGCTTTTTTTATATCTTGTAGGCCAGGCGCAGACCGCCCCAGTGGCGGCCCGCGACGCAGATCGGAGCGGAGAGGTCTTTCATCAGCACAAACGTGCCGCCACCCATATCCCGACGGTAGACCTGCAGCAGAAACGGATGTTCGTTCCGACCCGCCTTGAGCCCGACCCGGTCTGCGAAGATGCGGCGGTTGCGACAGTTCGCGGCGTTCCATACGGGATCGTCGCCCTGAGGTTTCGAGAATTTTTGGTTGTGCGCCGGAAGGTATCCGTTCCTGTCCACCGCCGCGCAGAACACGATGCGGTCGTCGTGTTTCAGCACGGGTTCCTGAATCGGGGGGAGCAATTCCTCAGTGAGCGCGGTGAACGGCGTGATCACCTGTTCGGGATCGCTTCCCGGCACGGGCCGATAATGTTCGGAGAACAGGTCGTCGAGCGTGATCCTTTCGTCGGCCAAGGCCCGCTCCATCGCCGCGGAGATGCGCCCGGCGATGTCCTGCACCAGCGTGATCATGGCGCTGTCCTCGCCATTGCCGCCAAGGGCCGCCGCGTGCTGGAGGATCGCCTCTGACGTGTCGATCAGGGTCAGGCAGCGCTTGTTCGCTTCGTCCACGCCCTCCGCCACGGACGCGATCGATGCGGCGATGTCATCTGCCGCCCGTTCCGTCATGGAAACGGCAGAGCTCGTGGTGCGCGCGTCTTCCGAAAGGGACCGCGATTCCTGCCGGATCTGTTCGATGCCGTTCTGGATATCGCCCAGGGCCCTGTCGTTTTCCGCGTTCCGTTTCAGCACCTGCTCCGCCTTGTCCGCCGTATCGCGGGCGGTGGTCTGCAGGTTCGACATCCAGTCCGACAGGCGCGCCACGGTCCCGTTGATGGTTTCGGCGGCGCTTGCGGTCTTTTGGCTGAGGTCCTGTACCGCTTCGGCGACGATGGAGAACCGCTTGCCGGCCTGTCCCGCGCGGGCAGCCTCGATCTTGGCATTGATCGCGAGGATATGCACCTGCCACGCAATGTCGGAGATCACCGAGTTCGAAGTTTTGACCGCACCGAGCATGTCTTCCACCACTTGGCCGTCGGCGTCCACGGACCGTACCCACTCCGCCAGCGTCTGAGAGCTTTGACCGGTCTCATGAATGAAGGTGCTGGCCTCCTGCGTTTTTTCGAGCGCAACGTCAGAGAGTTCTGCCATGCGCCGGACCGCCGCCAACATTCGTGCGCTGGAGGTCGCCAGATCCGCCGTACGCGCGCCGATGGCGCTAAGGTCGGACAATTGTCCTTGGCAGCGCTCATCGAGGTCCGACAGGAAACCGGCCACATCGACCGTTTCCCGGCCCAGACCGGTTGCGGCTGCAGTGAGCCTGGTCAGCTCGTCCGCGGCGTCCGGTGTTTTCAAATCGGGATCGTGTTGCATCAGGGGCCTCCTGCACGGACCAGCCCTATCAGCGGAATACGAACAGAAGTTTAAGCGGTGCGGGCTGCCTCTGCCTGATGCGCGGCTTCGCTGGCCGCGTCGAGCGTCAGCATGATCGAGGCATGCCGGTTCTTGTAGCTGGCGGCGGGACGCAGAACCTCAAGGCCATCGAAAGGCGCGGGCGGCGTCGGTCCGTCATGTTTCAGCATCTCGCGCAGGGCATCGCGTGCGGTGTCGATCTCGTCGGCCGTGCGCCCGACTATGGCACCGCCGACGACAGACGCCGCAGCCTGACCGAGCGCGCAGGCCTTCACATCCTGCGCGAAATCCGCCACGCGCCCGTCCTCCATCGTCAGATCGACGGTGACCGTCGACCCGCACAGCGGAGAGCGTTTCTTTACCGTCGCCCCCGGCGCGTCGAGACGCCCCAGGTGAGGGATGTCGGCCGCCAGTTCGAGGATGCGCCCGGAGTACAGTTTGATCAGGTCGGTTTCTGCAGTCATGCCTTTGGCTTTCGCTTGCCTAGGGTTCCCAATACATAGGGGGCCGAGCGTGGCAAGCAAAAGGTTTTTCCTCCATGTCCTTCGATCCTGCGACCTTGGTCTATGACGCAAACGGCCTGATCCCCTGCATCGCCCAGCAGGAGGGCACCGGCGAAGTGCTGATGATGGCTTGGATGAACGCCGATGCCGTCGCCCGCACGCTTGAGACCGGGCGCGTGACGTACTGGTCGCGTTCCCGTCAAGCGTTCTGGGTGAAGGGGGAGACATCCGGTCACACGCAGGCGCTGGTCGATTTGCGTGTGGACTGCGACCGGGACTGTTTGCTGGCCGTGGTCCGTCAGGAGGGCCCCGCCTGCCACACGAATCGCCGGTCGTGCTTTTACACCTCCGTCACGGGCGAGACGGAGACCGAGTTGATGTCGCCGATGGTCTAGAGCCCGACGAGTCTGCGAATATCCTGGGGCGTTTTGCCTTCGTCGCGGTAGGTGGCGATGGCGCGGGCGTCGTCGCGTTTGGCCAGCCGCTTGCCCGCCTCGTCGCGAATGAGCCGGTGGTGGTGGTAGACGGGCGTCGGCAGGTCCATCAGTGATTGCAGCAGCAAGTGTATTTGTGTGGCATCGGCAAGGTCTTCTCCGCGAACCACGTGGGTGATGTCCTGTGCCGCATCGTCGAGCACGACCGACAGATGGTAAGATCCGGGAAAATCCTTTCTGGACAGGACGATATCTCCCACACCTGAGATCAGGTGCCCGGCAGAGACATGTTTCGGACCGGGGTTCACGCCGGTCTCCAGATAGCCGAACACCGGTCGGCCAGCCAGGGCACGCGCCATGTCGAGCCGTAGCGCCACGCCCTTGGGCATCGGCCCCGTCGGCGGTGTGGCGGGGCGGCACGTTCCGGGATAGACCGGGCCATCCGGTCCGATCTTTGGCTCCGCGCCTTCCTGCGGGGCGCTGGCGGCTTCGGCAATATCACGGCGTGTACACGTGCAGGGATAGAGCACCCCGTTGTCCCACAGGGCCCTGAGAGCCTTCATGTAGTTGGGCAGCCGATCGCTTTGCCGCATGACGGGTTCGTCCCACGCGATCCCCAGCCACTTGAGGTTGGCATAGATCCGGTCCTCCCATTCGGGGCGCGACCGGGTGGTATCGATGTCCTCGATGCGCAGAAGAAACGCGCCATTGTCGGCGCGGGCCTTGTCGAAAGCAAGCAGTGCGGAATAGGCGTGCCCGAGATGAAGGGGACCGGTCGGACTGGGCGCAAATCGTGTTCTGAATGTCACGTCATTTCAGATGGTTAAATGTCTTACTTCAAGTCATTATAGGGCGTGCTTGTCGTCCTTGGGTGACATATAGGCAGCGCGCTAGTGGTGTTACGATTGCCCGTGACCGCGGGGGAAACGCGCAAGCGTACTGCCAGCGTGCGCGTAGAGGACGGGTCGCGTCAAGTCCTGTCAGTCGTCGCGACGTCCATACCGGCGCGCACGGCGTTCTTCCCCGGCCTGGTAAATCAGGATCCACGCAAGGAGGATGAACATCGGGTGAGTGAGACCGCCGGAAAAGATGATGGCGGGAACCCAGATGATAAAGACCACAATCGACAGTATGATCCGACCGAGCAGGAGGATCGACAGCGGGGGCAGGAAGAGGGCGAGGACGTAGTTCATGCGGGCTCCTTTTGAGTGGCGAGCCAGCGGCTCCATTCGTCCTTGGCGCGGTCTGTGTAACCCTTGTAGCGCTCGCGGCGCCCCTTGCGACCGCCGCGCAGCCCGTCGAGGGGGCGGAACAGGCCGAAATTGACATTCATCGGCTGGAAGGTCTTGGCTTCGGCGCCGCCGGTGATGTGGTGAACCAACGCGCCATGGGCGGTGTCCTGGGGCACGACAGGCAGCGACCGGCCCAGGATCTCGGCGGCGGCCATGCGACCGGCCAGAAGTCCCATCGCGGCGGATTCGACGTAACCCTCGACCCCGGTCACCTGACCGGCAAAACGGATATTCGGCTTCGACCGCAGGCGCATCTGCGCGTCCAGCAGGGTTGGTGAGTTCAGGAAGGTATTGCGATGAATGCCGCCAAGGCGGGCAAAGCTCGCCTCCTCAAGCCCGGGGATCATTTTGAAAACAGAGGCTTGCGCGCCGTACTTCATCTTCGTCTGAAAGCCGACGATGTTGTAGAGTGTACCAAGCGCGTTGTCCCGTCGAAGCTGAACCACCGCGTACGCCTTTTCCTCGGGCTTGTGCGGATTGGTCAGGCCAACCGGCTTCATCGGGCCGTGGCGCAGAGTCTCGCGGCCACGTTCCGCCATCACCTCTATCGGCAAGCAGCCGTCGAAATATGTCGCTGTTTCGCCCTCGTGGAACTCGGTCTTGTCGGCGGCCAGAAGCGCGTCTATGAAAGCCTCGTACTGTGGCTTGGTCATCGGGCAGTTGATGTAGGCCTTCTGCTCTTCCTCCGTTTCGCCCTTGTCATAACGCGACTGGCGCCAGGCGACGTCCATGTCGATGCTCTCGGCATAGACGATGGGCGCGATGGCGTCGAAGAAGGCGAGCCGGTCCGCCCCGGTCTCTGTCTGGATGGCAGCGCCGAGTTTCTCGGAGGTCAGCGGGCCGGTGGCAAAGATCCAATGCCCCTCTGACGGCAGTTCCGACACCTCCTCGTGGCTGATCGCGATATTTGGGTGGTCGGTCAGCGCCTTCGTCACCGCTTCGGAAAACGGATCGCGGTCTACGGCGAGCGCCCCGCCGGCGGGCAGCCGGTGCCGGTGGGCTGTCGAGATGATCAACCCCTCGGCGGTCCGCATTTCCCAATGCAGGAGACCCACGGCGTTCTGTTCGTCATCGTCCGATCTGAAGGAGTTGGAACAGACCATTTCTCCCATGTTGCCAGTGCGATGCGCGAAAGTCTTGACTTGGGGACGCATCTCGTGGAGGACCACGGAGACGCCCATGTTCGCCGCTTGCCAGGCCGCTTCCGACCCGGCCATGCCGCCGCCAACGATGTGGAGTGTATCTGTCTTTGCCATGCGCGGGAGGTAGGCGAAGTCTCCGGCATTTCCAAGTGGGCTTTACGGAAATCCGCCTGTTATTCGGCCCAGTCCGGCGCACGTTTTTCGAGGAACGCGTTGATCCCCTCGTCGGTGTCGCGCCAAAGCATGTTCTCGACCATGACGTTGCCGGTGAATGCGTAGGCCTCGTCCAGGGGCATGTCCAACTGGTCGTAGAAGGCGGACTTGCCGATCTTGACCGCCGCAGAGAGTTTCGAGGCGACGGTTTCAGCAAGGGTCCTTGTCGCGTCGGCCAGCTCTGCTTCGGGTACGGCGGCGTTGATCAGGCCTGCGGCCTCGGCCTCTTGCGTGGTCATGAAGCGGCCGGTGCTCAGCATCTCGAAGGCCTTCTTGCGCGCGATATTGCGTGACAAGGCGACCATCGGGGTCGAACAGAACAGCCCGATGTTGACGCCGTTGACGCCGAACCGCGTGCCCTGCGCCGCCACGGCCATGTCGCACGAGGCGACCATCTGGCAGCCGGCGGCAGTGGCGATCCCGTGGACCTGTGCGATGACGGGCTGGGGCAGGCGGGTCAGGCCGGTCATCACAGAGGCGCAACGCTGGAACAGGTCGGCGAAATAGGCGCGCCCGTCGTCGTCGGCCTGTCGCGCCGCCTGCATTTGCTTGAGGTCGTGGCCCGCGCAAAAGGCCCGGCCCTCGCCGGAGAGGATCACCACGCGCGTCTCGTGGTCCTCGGCCAGAGCGTCGATCTGTTCCTGCAGGGCGGCGAGCATCTCGTCCGACAGGGCGTTGAGGTTCTGCGGTGTGTTCAGACGCAGATGGGCGATGTGACCGGTGTCGTGGCGTTCCAGAATGGGCATCTTGTCCTCCCTTTTGCGGCAAGGTTAGCTGCGGTGAAAGATGGAGGAAAGCGAATGCCTGTGATGACCGCCGAAGAGATGACGGAATTCCTGGACGAGGTGTTTCCGCAGGTCAGGGGCATGTTCGGCATCGACGAGCTGAGCGACAGCCGGATCGCCATGCGTCTGGTGAACGACGAAAAGCACCTGCGGCCCGGTGGTACGGTGTCCGGCCCGGCCATGTTCAGCCTGGCGGACGTGGCCGCCTATGTCGCGGTTCTGGCCAACGTGGGCCGGCAGGCTCTGGCCGTGACGACGCATTGCTCCATCGACTTCATGCGCAAGCCAGCGTCGGGCGTGGACCTCCTGGCCGAGGCAAGGGTGTTGAAGATGGGAAAGGTTCTGGCTGTGATCGACGTGCTTCTTTTCAGCGAAGGAAGCGACAAACCCGTCGCCCACGCCAGCCTGACCTATTCGATTCCACCCCGTCCGTCGGCTTGACCGCTCTGTGGCGCGCACGCCACGGGTGACGCCAAGTGCCGTGTTGCGGGAACGCCGCGCTTGGTTTCGCGTTTACCCTCCACAAGCGACGCCGCAAACCGTCGCACTGTTGAAAGGAGACACGAGATGAATATTGGAGGACTTATTCGCCGCGCCGTTGGCGCCTTCGCACGGTCGCGCACGCATGACACCTACCGTGGCCACAGCACTCATGGTCATCACCGCAGCGCCGAGGCTCAGGTCGCCCGCGGGCTGGAGCGCATGGCGAAGAAAAAGCTCTGATTCATCTCGCAGTGAGGCGATCCGGGCGCGTCTGGTCAGGCGCGCCCTTTTGCTGCCCGGTTGGTCTGGGCCCGGGGCAAAAGCGGGGCTTTATCGTCAAGGGATGAGTTTCCGGATGTAGCCGGGCAGGGCGAAGGCCGCCTTGTGGACCTCTGCGGTGTAGTATTGCGGACGGATGCCGCTGGCGCAAAAGCGGGTCTGAAGGGTGTTCACGTCGGTGTGGCGGGCACCGCTGTCGGTTCCCCAACCGAATGCCATGGGTCCGCCTGCGTAGCTGGGCACTGTCGCAAGGTAACATGTGGCGTCGGCAAACAGCGCCTGGAAGGCGCGCATCGTCCGGGTCAGCTCATCCCCTTGCATGAAGGGCACACCGTTCTGCGTGACGATGATCCCGCCGTCCTTCAAAGCCTTGCGGGCATCGGCATAGAAGGTGTTGGCATACAACGCTTCGCCGGGACCGATCGGATCGGTGGAGTCGACGATGATGACATCGTAATCGCCCGTCGTGGTCTTCATGAAGTCCGCACCGTCCGCGATCACCAGATCCAGCCGGGGGTCGTCGAAGGCACCGTTGCTGATCGTGGGAAGGTAGCGTTTGGAGAACTCCACCACGCCGGGGTCGATTTCGACCATCGTGACGTGCTTGACCGTCTTGTGGCGCAGTGCTTCGCGAGCCATGCCACCGTCGCCGCCGCCCACGATGCAGATCCGGGTTGCCGCGCCATGGGCGAAGATCGGCACATGCGTCAGCATCTCGTGGTAGATGAAGTTGTCCCTTTCGGTAACCTGAACGACATCATCGAGCGTCAGCACCCGACCGAAGGTTTCATTCTGTATTACACGCAGGCGCTGATGGTCGGTCTGGCTGTCGTACAGAACATCGTCGACCCGCATCGCCTGAGCGTAATCGCCGTGCAACTGTTCTCGCATCCAAAGCGGTGTGTCGTCCATGGTCTCCTCCCTCCCCTTGGCCCACAATTAGCGCAACCACATGATTCCACAATGGCGCCGACGCCGTAGGCTGCCCCGGGGAATACGAATGTGAGCGCACGTAAAGGGGCGCGTCGGCCCGGGCCGACACGCCGACAGGGGTGGCGTGTCGGGTATTCTGTCGGGGACACCCGGTTGCGTCAGGCTGCGATACCGGCCTCGGCGACGACACCTTCGCCGCGCTTGAGTTCGCGGACACGGACATCGCCGGTTGCGAAGGCCTTCGCCAGAACGTCGACGGCCAGCCATGGCTTCGCGTCACCGCACATGAAGACGTCGAATGCGCCGTAGCCGATTTCAGGCCACGTGTGGACCGAGATGTGGCTTTCCGCCAGCACGGCCACGCCGCTCACGCCCTGGGGGCTGAACTTGTGCGTGTGGATGTGCAGCAACGTGGCGCCACAGGTGTCCACACAGTCGCGGAAAGCCTGCTGGATGCGCGACTCGTCGTCGAGTCCGACACCGTTCACCACCTCGATGATGAGGTGGGTGCCGGCAAAGACGGCGCCATCGCGGCGGATAAAGTGGTCATCGCGGCTTTCGTCGAACACGTCGCGCGCGGTGGTTTCGGGACATGTCCCGGTCGTGTCTTCCTCGTGGGCGCCAGTCTCCAGACCGTACCCCAGTTGGAAGAGGTTGATGTCCTTCATGACATTCGCCTCCTCAAGCCAGTAGTGCGTTCCAGTCGGTTCCTTAGCGCCCCCCTGACCGGCAGGGTTGGGATCGGTCCCGAAAGTCCATCTCACCTAAAGGGTGGGGACGCGTCGATCAAGTGGCAATTCTGCGGGTGCGAAAGATTATGCCGGCGGACGGGAGTGATGCCCGCCGGCGGCCCCGGAGCGAGGGGTCCGGGGCTTTGTCTGGCGGGGTTACTGCCAGAACTTGCGGTTGGCTTCCTGCCGCGCGGTGAGCGCGTCGATACCCACGTCTTTCAGCATATGCGGGTCGAGATCGGCCAGCGCCTGTCGCGTGCGCCGTTGCTCAGCCCATTTCGCCGAGACGACCGCAACACGCAGCGCCACGCTTGCCACCAGCGGGAGCGGGCGGCTCTTGTCGAGGTAGGTCAGTGCTTCACGCGTGACGATCTGTGTCATGGGTATCCCTTTCAATTGTATTGACACAAAGTACCTGTATTTGGTATTTTTATTGATACAATGCGCTTTCATGAGGGTCGAGACAATTATTGTGATGGATACAATTTCAGATCTCTATGGGTTGCAGGATGCAGGTCCCAAGTATCGGGCCGTAGCGGGCGCACTGAAAGACGCGATTGCGCAGGGCGATCTCGGTGTCGGTGACCGGCTGCCCCCTGTCCGCGAACTCGCCTGGCAACTGAAGATCACCCCCGGTACGGTCGCGCGTGCCTACACCATCCTGACGGACGAGGGCCTTCTCGTGGCCGAGGTCGGTCGTGGCACCTTTGTCGCCGACCGGACACGGCCGCAACCGCCCGGTCCGCTGCTGAGCTTCGACGAGACGACGCCTGACAACATCAACCTTTTTTATTCGCGGCCGCCGGACGTGGGGCAGGTGGCCCTGATCAGCGACGGCATGCGCCGGCTCGCCGACAAACCGCGCCATTCGCTGATGGACTATCCCTCTGCCGAAGCCTACGCGCCGGCCCGCAGGGCTGTGTTGCGCTGGTTGTCCGATGCGGTTCTGGGGCCTGCGGACGAGGACCAGATCGTCCTGTCGCATGGCGGTCAGTCCGGCGTGTCGCTGGTGATGCAGGCCGTGTTGCGCGGACCGTCACCGGTGGTGCTGGTAGAGGAGGTCTTTTACCCCGGCTTCCGCCGCGCGGCACAATTGGCGCGGGCGGAGGTTGTGCCGGTGCCGATGGACTCGTACGGATTGATCCCCTCTGCGCTCGATGAACTGTGCAAGAAGCACGATGCGCAGGTGCTTTGTACCAGTGCCGAAGTGCACAATCCGACGGGATTGTTCACGCCGCCCGAGCGCAGGGCCGAAATCGCGAAGGTTGCCGCGCGCCACGGGTTGAACGTGCTGGAAGATGACTGCTACCGGCTGGGCCCGTCGCGCGCGCCGACCTACCGCGCGCTGCTGCCGGATCTCGGCTGGTACGTGAACTCGCTGTCGAAGACGCTGGCGCCCAGCCTGAGGATCGGGTTCGTCGTCGCCCCGCCGTCGCAGGCGCGGCGGTTGCGACAGACGGCGGAACACGGGTTCTTCGGGCTGTCAGAACCCTTGGCCATGCTGGTAGAGGATCTGTTGCAGCGGGACGAGACCTACGAGGTAACGATCCGCGCCCGCGAAGAGATCGCCCGTTACGTCCGTGTCGCCGTCAACGTGCTCGGGCGATATGACCTGACCTGGAACGAACAGGTGCCATTCCTCTGGTTGAGACTTCCGCAGGGCTGGCGCGCGGGATCCTTTGCGCAGGCAGCCGAGGCGCAGGGCGTGCGCATCCGCGCGGCAGAGGAATTTGTCCCACGCGACGGATTTGTGCCCCACGCCGTGCGGATCGGCGTGAACGCCCAACTGTCGCTCAAGACCTTCGAAACGGCAATCTCGCGTCTGCGGGACATGCTGGATAACCCGCCCGAACGGATGACCGTATGACCTGGGTCGCGGACCTGCCGACCCGTATCGTCGGCGCAACGCTGGAACTGCGGTCGCTGACCGAGGCGGATCGTGACGAGCTGTTCAAGGCAGCCTCCGATCCGGGGATCTGGGCGGGGCACCCGGCCAGCAACCGCCATGAACATGCGGCCTTCACCAGCTATTTCGACCACCTCCTGGCCTCCGGCGGGGCGTTCGTCGTGCGCAAACGAGACGGCGGGCAGGTCATTGGCTGTTCACGCTTCTATGAACCGCCGGAGACGCCGGGTGGCATCGCCATCGGCTCCACCTTCCTCGTGTGCGAGGCTTGGGGCGGTGCGGCCAACCGGGAACTGAAGGCGCTGATGCTGGGATGGGCTTTCGAACGGCAGGACCACGTGTGGCTGCACATCGACCCGGACAACGTGCGATCCCAACGCGCCACGGCCAAGCTGGGCGCACGGCTGGTGACAACGGCAGAGCTTGTTTTGGCGGGCAAAAGGGGGCTGCGGCAATGCTGGCGGCTAGATCGTCGCGATTTTATGGGGTAAATAGATACCGTAATTCTAAGACATTGATTTATAATTGAAAAATAGGACAAAGCGCGCTTGACGTGACTCGGGGGCGGCTTTATGAACCTTCCATCGAATTTCGGGCCGGGGGTCACCTCGGCCCTTCTCTATCGAAACGGACGACACACATGAAAACCTTCTCTGCAACTCCGGCAGACATCGACAAGAAGTGGATCGTGATCGACGCCGAAGGCATCGTTCTCGGTCGCCTCGCTGCGATCGTCGCCACACGGCTGCGCGGCAAGCACAAGCCGTCCTTCACCCCCCACATGGACATGGGTGACAACGTCATCATCGTGAACGCCGACAAGGTCCAGCTGACCGGCAAGAAGCGCGAAGAGAACTTCTACTGGCACACCGGCCACCCGGGCGGCATCAAGTCCCGCACGAAGGCACAGATCCTTGAGGGCGCACACCCCGAGCGCGTCGTGTTTCAGGCCGTCAAGCGCATGCTTCCGGGCAACCGCCTGTCGCGCCAGCTGATGACCAACCTGCGTGTTTATGCAGGCGCGGAGCACCCGCACGATGCCCAGAACCCCGAAGTTCTGGACGTCAAGACCAAGAACTCCAAGAACACCCGGGTGTAATCATGGCTGAACAGATCAACTCTCTTGATGACCTCGCCAAGGCCGTGACCGACGATATCGGTGCAGTCCAGGGCGTCGAAGAAGCCCCGCGTGAGCCGGTTCGCGATGAACTCGGCCGCTCCTACGCCACCGGCAAGCGGAAGGACGCTGTCGCACGCGTCTGGATCAAGCCCGGTTCCGGCAAGGTTATTGTGAACGGCAAGGACCAGGACGTGTACTTCGCGCGCCCTGTGCTTCAGCTGATCCTCCGCCAGCCGTTCCAGGTTGCCGGCGTCGAAGGCGAATTCGATGTGATGGCCACCGTGAAGGGCGGCGGCCTAACCGGTCAGGCCGGTGCGGTCAAGCACGGCATCTCCAAGGCGCTGCAGCTCTACAACCCGGAACTGCGGTCCGCACTGAAGGCCGCCGGCTTCCTGACCCGTGACAGCCGTGTGGTGGAACGTAAGAAGTTCGGTAAGCGCAAGGCGCGCCGCTCGTTCCAGTTCTCGAAGCGTTAAGTTTCTTGCCGGGTGCGTCACGCACCTTGTGGACAATGCAAAGGGCGGCCCCTTGGGTCGCCCTTTTTGCTGCTTCCCGCGTCGCGCGGGGTGGGGTAAGCCTCGGCGCATGTTGAAGGTGACGATAGAAGACGCCGGGGATCTTGCGCGTGTCGTACACGGGACGGTCGATCCGTCCCGTCTCACATTGTTTTCCACGATGAAGAACGAGATGGCCTTCCTGCCCGCGTGGCTGGCCCATCACCGGTCCATCGGATTCGATCAGTTCCTGATCTGGGACGACGCCTCGGACGATGGGTCGTTCGAATACCTGTCGGCGCAGGACGACGTGGTCGTCATGCAATCCGAACTGGGGTTCGGGGATGCCGTGCTGTACCGGGACCCGGATGGCGTCGAGAGGGAAGACCGCGTCGGCACCTATTTCAAGATCGCGCTGCCGCACCTGTTCTTTGACGGAGCATACGTGGGTTATGTCGACGCGGACGAGTTTCTGCTGCTGCCGCCCGGTGTGACTGCCATCTCGGAGGTCGTGGCACGGCTGAACCGCGAAGGCGCGCCATCAGTCGTGGCCTCGGTGGTCGAGTACTTCCCGGCCTCCGTCTCCGGCCTCAGCGGCGCCGTTCCTCAGACCCTGAACGGATTGTTCGCGGCCTATCCGTACTTCGAGGCGGAAAAGCTGGTCGATCTCATTCCCGGCGCCCAGCCAAGGCTTGTCGGGAAGGCGAAGACAACGCGCCTTTTCAATGCCTTCTCTGTCGAACCCAAAGTGGTTCGAAGCGGCTGGCAACGGGTCTGGATGTCGTCCAGGGCCAAGAAAGCGCAGCGGTTCCAGAAGTCCGCTCGGCACAAGACGCCGCTGGTGCGGCGGGATGCACAGACAAGACTGACCGGTTCGCACTACGCCAATCAGCCGCCGTCATCGGATGTCCTGCTGTGCGTGGCGCATTTCGTTTTCACCGCGCAATTCGCCGAAAAGATCGCCCGGGCGACGGCGTGGGGGGCGCATGCCAACGGGGCTGCCAAGTACCGGTACTACGCGGAACTTCTCGATAAGATGGCCGGTGTGGACGATGGGTTTCTCGACGGGAATTCAGTGGCCTACGAGGGGCCAGAGCAACTCGTCGCGGCGGGCCTCATGCGGTGGTAAGCGCGTATTTCGCCGACGGCCACAGCGTCGCGATTTGCGGAAAACGGACGGCCACGGTTTCGTAGACCGGGCGATAGTGCGCCGCGATCTCGGCCAGCACCTCCTCCGGCACGCCGCTGCCCTTGGCCCGCGCATTGACCGCCTGACCGCCGGCATCCGCGTCGACCGGCACGTGGGCAAACTCGGCCAGTGCGGCGATTCCCTTCGGCGTGAACAGCTCTTCGAACAGGCAGAGATGGCTGTCCCGCGATTCGAAAACCTGCGAGATGGCGGCCATTGTCCGGTCGTAACGTGTGCGTGCCTCCGCCTCTGCGCCGGCGTAGAAGGCAAGAAGCGGCTCGGTGTTGTCTTCGGAGGATGGCAGGCGGCCCTTGGCCATTTCCATGCGCATGTGCGACCGGATGCGATCCACGGGATCGCGCATTGAAAATAGAACCTTGACTGCGATTCCACGCCGATCGAAACCGTCCCTGATCCGGGTCAGAGTCTCGGGCGGCAGGGCTGCGTAAGACGGGCTGATGTCGCCGGTCCGCACGGTGCCGGGACGGTCGAGCAGCCGGGCGAAGTAGTCGAAATACGCGTCTGGGTCCGATTGCAGACGCCAGCGCAGATGTTGGGCCGGCTCCGATGCGCCGACGCCTGTCTTGGCCTTGGCGCGCAGTCGTTCAACAGGGGAACGCGCCGCAACCTTGTAGCGGGCAAAGACGCCGCCCAAGGTGTGCTCCCAGATCTGATATTCCCCCAAACGCCCGAAATCCGAACCTGATTGCCGCGCCAGATAGGCCTGTATCCAGGTAGAGCCGCATTTCTGGCCACCGAGGCCGAGGTAGAATATCGGGGTCATGGCGTCCTCCGGCAGTGTCGGGCGATCAGGGGTTTCAGGTCAGTTGTCCGGCGGCAAGAGGCCCAGGCCACGAAGATACACGCCGATGCCGCTTTCCAGAAGGTCCTCGGGGGGGAAGGGGGACTGTGTGCCCGGCGAGTTTCGGGCGAACAGTTCGACGACACCGTGTGACAAGGCCCAGATATGGGCAGAGAACATCTGCGGCGGCGGGCGTTTTTCCGGCGGGATATGTTGTGACAGTTCGGCGGCGGCGCGTTCCAGGACGCCCCGCGCGCGGGCCGAGATCTGCGCCAGTTCCGGAGAGTGGTTCACGGACACGCCGCTTTCGAACATCGCGATGTAGTGTCCCGGATACCGCCTAGCGAACGCAAGGTAGGCGCGGCCCGTCGCCTCGAACGCCGACAGCGCGGACGGCTGACCCTTGTCGTAGGCGTATTGCATCACGTCGGCGAATATCTCGTAGCCCTGGCGCGCGGCCTCGGCGATCAGGTCTTCGCGGCCCGCGAAATGGCGGTAGACGGCCGCGGGTGTGACCCCGGCCTGCTTGGCCGCCTCCGAAAGGGTGAAGCCGGTCGGGCCCTTTTCTTCGATCAGTTGCAGGGCCGCTTCGACCAGCGCCTGCCGCAGGTTGCCATGATGGTAGCCGCGTTTGCCCATGTTCCGGGGACACCTCCGTTTCTCAGGGACTTAGCCTGCGCAGGGCGGCAGGGAAAGGGTTCAGGCGTCCCAGAGGTCGGGTCCACCGCAAATCGCCGGGTCCGGATGGCCAAGCGCCTGCTGGTCCTTCCTGGAATAGTCGAGATGCGTCAGCACATGACGGATGGCGGACAGGCGAGCGCGTTTCTTATCGTCGGACCTGATGATCGTCCAAGGCGCGCTGGCGGTATGCGTTCGATGCAGCGTCTCTTGGATTGCGGCGGAATAGGCATCCCACCGGCTGAGGCCTTCGACGTCGATCCGGCTCAGTTTCCATTGCTTCAACGGATCGGATTCGCGTTTCAGAAACCGGCGGAGCTGTTCGGCGCGGCCTACGTTCAACCAGATCTTGAAGAGGTGGATGCCTTCGTCGACCAGCATCTTCTCGAAGTCCGGCACCTGTGAAAAGAAATGCTCCCTCTGTTGGGCGGTACAGAACCCGAAGACATGTTCCACGACGCCGCGATTGTACCAGGAACGGTCGAAGAACACGATCTCGCCGGCGGCGGGCAGGTGGTCGACGTAGCGTTGGAAGTACCATTGCGTCGCCTCCCGGTCGGTCGGTTTGGGCAGAGCAACGACACGGGCGCCGCGCGGATTCAGGTTCATGCGGAACCGAGCGATGGTGCCGCCCTTGCCAGCAGCATCGCGGCCTTCGAAGACCATGGCGATGCGATGGCCTTCCTGCTTGGCCCATGCCTGCATCTTGACCAGTTCGATCTGCAGCGCCTCAAGCTCTTTGTCGTAATCCTTGCCGGACATCTGCTCGGCGTAGGGATAGCCCGCATCCAGAATATCTTTCTTGTCCGCCGATGAAATGGACGCCTGCACGTCCTTTGGTGCATCGTTTTCGGCGTATCGTGATATGGCACCGTCGAAAGGCAGGTCTTGAGGCATGATTTCCATCCGTTTCGCTGCCGTGATTATGGCTTTCCGGGTCGAGGATGGCAAACTGCGCCTGCCCGTCGGAACAATCCAGCCAGAACAACCGTTTGCCTTGCGAAGACTACTGGAAAGGCATCCCCTGATGACATACGTCCCCAAACCGGTCGCCGGACTGGTACTTCTCTCGCTTGTCGCGGCCTGTGCACGTCCGCTTCCGCCGGTTTCGGACGGTTCGCAGGTCCAGCCACAGCCGACACCCAACGTGGCGATGACAGAGAACGGGTATCTGGCCGAAGTCGAGGTTCTGCCGCCGGAGCCGCCGCGCAAGCGTCCGCTTCGGCCCGCGACGCGCTCGATGTACATGTCGACGCAGGACAACGGCATGACGATACCTGCCGTACCGGAGAAGTACCTTAGCGAGGAAAAGAAGCGCCAGCTTGTCGACTACTACGCGCCGTATCCGGCCGGCACGATCATCGTCGATCCGGTGGCCACCAAACTGTATCACATTCAGGGCAACGATCGGGCGATGCAGTATACGGTGGCGGTCGGCGCCGCGGGGCGCGCTTTCCAGGGCGAGGCGAAAGTGGCCTATCAGCGCGACTGGCCGACATGGACGCCGACGCAGAACATGATCCGGCGCGAGCCCGAGGTCTACAACCAGTTCAAGGACGGCATGGAGGGCGGGCTGGACAATCCGCTCGGCGCCCGCGCCCTGTACCTCTACCGGAACGGCAAGGATACGCTCTACCGTATTCATGGCACGCGCAGCCCCGCGTCCATCGGGCACGCGGTTTCGTCGGGCTGCATCCGGCTGTTCAACCAGGACATCATCCATCTTGCAGAGCAGGTGAAGAACGGCGCGCGGGTGATCGTGTTGAACGAGAGCGAGACGGGCAAATACCTTCGAGCGCCGTCGGATGTGGTGCAACTGGCCGAGGATGCGATCAACGCGGGCTGAGGTCAGCCCTAGTCTCGCTTCCCGGCGCGTTCAAGCGCGCGCCGGATCGCTTCGACCACGGCTCCTTCACGGACGTGATGCGGCATGTGTCCGATGCCATCCAGCACAGTGAGCCGTGCATGGGGCAACCGCTCCGCCAGCGGTTCGGAGTGGATGTGCAGGCCGACCGTCTTATCGGCGGTCCCATGGACCAGCTCCACCGGCATGGACGATAGAACATCATAGCGCGGTTCCAGCTCGGCGATCTGATCGAGCAGACCTGCGCGGTGCAGGGCATTTGTCCTGAGCGCCGCGCGGCGGATAGTCAAGGGGGCGCCAATGTGGCTGTCGTAGCCGGGGGGCATGTCCTGCGGGTCGAAGACGGATTCCACCGCGCCCTGTACGTAGCCGGACGGAACCCAAGCTGCCTCGAACGGGATGGCGAGCGGCCCAAGGATCGGATGGGAGTTCACCTTGTAGAGCCACGACATGCCGCCGTCCCACGGGTGGGACGGGCTGGCCGTCAGCACGAGGGCAGAGATCGTCTCGGGGAATTCCACGGCCCATGCCAGCGCGACGGATCCACCATAGCTCTGCCCCATCAGCACCGGCTTCTCCAGTCCCAGCGCCCGGCTCGCGGCAGAGAGCAGCGCGGCCTGCTCGACGATGGTTTCACCGCCGTCATGCAGCCGGTCGGTGTAGCCCATGCCGGGCCGGTCGAAGGCTGTGACGCGGAAGTCCTTCGCCAGCCGGTCGACCAGCGAAAAGGTCATGTCGCGCAGGTTGCCCGACATGCCGTGGATCAGGACCACGTCGGGGCCTTCGCCCCTTGTCACGTAGTGCACACGCGTGGTGCCGACCTCGACGAATCGGCCGGACGGCGGAAAGGCGGCTCCTGCCGCGCGCTCGCGCAGACCGGCGCGCAGATGGCTCAGCCCCCACGCCGCCGCAGCGAAAGCCAGAACGTAAGCAGCCCACATCAGCGGTTTCACCTTCCCTCCGTCGTGTCGCTCATGACCCGATGGAGGTCAGCTCGTAAGGTGTGGACTGGTAGATCTGGTTGATCCAGTTGCCGTAAAGGAGATGCGCGTGGCTGCGCCAGCGGTTCTGCGGTGGCTTTGTGGGATCGTCGCCGGGATAGTAATTCGCAGGCACATTGATCGGCTTCCCGGCGGCGACGTCGCGGTCGTACTCTTCCTTCAGGGTGCCGGAATCGTATTCCAGGTGGTTGAAGATGTAGATCGCGCGATGCGCCGGGTCCTCGACAAGGCAGGGACCGGTCGTCTCGCTGTCGATCAGGATGGGCAGGCCGGCGGCAGCGATTTCGCCGCGGTTCATCTCTGTCCACCGGGAGACGGGGATGACCATGTCGTCGGAAAACCCGTTCAGGTAGGGCGACGTCGGGGCCTGGTTGATGTGACGAACCGCACCGAAGGCCTTGGCATCCAGCATGTGCTTGGGCACGCCGTGAAAATGGTAGATCATCGCCATCCCGCCCCAGCACACGCCAAAGGTGGAATGCACATGGGTCTGGGTCCAGTCGAAGACCTGGGTCAGCTCCTCCCAGTAGGTGACCTCTTCGAACGGGAGGTGTTCGATTGGGGCGCCGGTGATGATCAGACCGTCCAGCTTTTCGCCCGAGTCGGCCACCTCGGCGAAGGGGCGATAGAACGCCTCCATGTGCTCGGCCGCGGTGTTCTTGGTCTGGTGCTCCGTCATGCGGATGAGCTGGAAGTCGATCTGCAGAGGCGTCGCGCCGATCAGGCGGGCGAACTGGTTCTCCGTCTGGATCTTCTTCGGCATCAGGTTCAGAAGCCCGATCCGCAGCGGGCGGATGTCCTGCCGCGCCGCCTGTTCCTCGGACATGACCATGACGCCCTCGCGCGTGAGCACGTCGAAGGCGGGAAGGTCCGAGGGCAGGCGGATGGGCATGGGTCTGGTTCCTGAGGGTGATTGCGAGGGGCAGACATAGGCCAAGCCTTGCCGCCGAACAAGGGTTGCGCCGACTCGGGGGCTGTGGCCGTAATTCCTAAGGCGTTTTTCTGGAGGGCATTTGAATGAAGTCTTTTGCAGCGGCGTTATCCGTGGCGCTGGCGATACTGTCCGGCGGGGCGGTGGCACAGACCAATTCCTGCATGGGCAACTGCCTTGCAAGCGAGGGGGACACCCCCAGCTACCACGCCTGCATCCGGCGCCTGTGCAATGCCAACCACGTCCAGCCCTCGACGCATATCCCGACGTGGAACGGCGGGGCGATCCAGGATGGTGCGATCCTCTGGGCGGGGATCGACACGCAGAACGGGCAGTCGGGGCTGTACTACTTCTGCCAGCAGGGCGGGATCAGCGACCTCCTGATCCCCGGGACGCCGCCGGGTCAGCAGACCTTCTACCTGACCGTGGACGGCCAGACGTTCGAAAAGACGTTCCGCACGATCACCAACGGCGTCACGGCGACGGTCGTCCCGGAGGAACCGCTGATCCGCGCGATGCGCGGCGGCAAGGGCGTGGTGATCGAAAGCCAGCGCGGCGGCATGGTCATGGGCCTTCCGCTGATCAATGCCGAAGAGGCGCTGGAGGGCGCTCTGGTCGGCTGCGGATTCATGGCGCCGGACGAACGCCCGCTGGGGGCAGGGGAACGGCAGGACTGACAGGCGGCCATAGACCGGGCCGAAAAAAGAAACCGCCGCAGGATGTGCGGCGGTTTTCGTTTGCAGAACGTTGGCTTGCCTCAGAACGGGATCTCGTCGTCGAGATCGCGGGACGGCGCCCGCGAAGGACCCGAGCCGCCGCGGTCGTCGTAGCCACCGCCGCCGCCACCGTAGCTGTCGCCACCGCCGCCATAGCTGTCGCCGCCACCGCCGTAGGAGCCGCCGCCACCGCTACCGCCGCCATCTCCACGGCCGTCGAGAAGGGTCAGTTCCCCACGGTAGGGGCGCAGGACGACCTCGGTCGAATAGCGGTCCTGACCGGACTGGTCCTGCCACTTGCGCGTCTCCAACTGGCCTTCGATGTAGACCTTCGATCCCTTGCGCAGGTATTGCTCGGCGATCCGGGCCAGCGGTTCGGAGAAGATGGCGACCGAATGCCACTCCGTGCGTTCGCGGCGCTCGCCCGTGTTGCGGTCTTTCCAGTTCTCGGACGTGGCGATCCGCAGGTTGCAGACCTTGCCCCCGTTCTGGAAGGTACGCACCTCCGGGTCGCGCCCGAGATTGCCCACGAGGATCACCTTGTTGACGGAACCGGCCATGTTTCTCCCTCTCGAAACCTAGAATCGCATCGGCGAATGTCTGCCGTTTCTACACGCGGTGCAAAGAGGGGGCAAACAGACCGGACCACAGGGGTTCCGATTGAGCGATTTTTGGGTATAGTCGCGCGCAAAGACCAACAGAACAACACGGCGGCAACGAACAAGGGACGAACTATGGCGGGGGCACGCTTGGGAGTCGGCCTGGGCATTTTCCTGGCGATCACAGCCGGAAGTGCAGGGGCCGAAATTCTTTCGACCAAGAACCGCGCGAACCTTTTCTCCTCGCAGACGGGGGTCTTGGACAATCGCGCAGCACAACAATACAAAAGTTCCGTGCGGCTTCAGCCGCCCAAGGTGGTGACGCCCACTAAGTGGGGTGTCGAAGGTGCCGACAACGGCACCGTCCCGAAGTACCGGGGCCGTTACAACGGCGAATACGCCGTTCTCGCGCGGGTCGCGGCCCAGAAGCACGGTGTCCCAGAGGACCTGTTCCTGCGGCTGGTGATGCAGGAATCGCGGTTCAACCCGAAGGCCCTGTCCCACAAGGGGGCCATCGGGCTCGCGCAACTGATGCCCGCGACGGCCAAGGCGCTAGGCGTGGACCCGCACAATCCGGCCGAGAACCTCGATGGTGGGGCGCGCTATCTGAAGATCCAGTACCGCAAGTTCGGATCGTGGCGGTTGGCGCTCGCGGCCTATAACGCGGGCCCCGGAGCGGTCGAAAAGCACAAGGGTGTACCGCCCTACCGCGAGACGAAAAACTACGTGAAGGTGATCTGGGGCAGCTGACCCCGGACCTTCCGCGCGACGCCGCGCTCGCACTTTAATCCCGGGTTATTTCTTTGCTGTCACCTTGTCATGCGAACAACCGTGGCAAGGGATAGAAAGCTATGGGCCGCGCGAAGGTCGGCAAGCGGACGGTTATCGCCGCGCATTGCGCGCGACTGTTCGTCGTGGCCGCAATGATCGTGATCGGCCTCGCCCCCGGCGCGGTCAGGGCCGAAGCATGCAACTTGCCCGCCGGTCTCGTCACACTGGCCCGCACGCTCTCCGCCCTGCCGCAGAAACAGCAAGCGGTCGATACTCTCCTGGCGGAGCGTATCAGCACACAGATGGCGGACCTTTCGGAGTTCGGCATTCTGACCGATCTGCAACGCAACAGTCTTGACGGATTGAGCGGCATCGCATTGGAACTGATGGCGGAAGGGGAGCGGCTCTCCTACGCGGCGGCGCCCTACGATCCCCGGCACCTGCGCGCGATGCTGGCGGAGTTCGAGCATCAGTCGACCCTTGCCTGCAACAGTATCAGCGAAGAAAGCGACGCCGACGGTCCCGGAACTTTCCGCGACGCCGTCACCGAAGGCCGGATCGACTGGGAAGAGGTCGAGAAGATGCTGGAGGAGAACAAGGTCGTCAGCGGAGGCGTCGTGCTCGCAATCATGGTGGTCTTCATTGGCCTTTTGTTCGGGGTCGATCTTGCCATCCGCTGGATCTTTGCGCTGGTCCACAATCGGCGCGCCTGCCGTGTCGGGGCCATCCTGACCTTCGGCGAGGCGGAGGTGCACGGCCTGATCCTGACCCTCGGCCGTGGCGGTTTCCGTTTTCATCCCCGTGATATGGAGGCGTTGCTGGTCGGGGGCGCCGATACTGGTGTGCCGTTCCGACTGCAGGTCGGACAATGCGCCCCTTTCGACGGCCGGATGAGTATGGTCCGCGATCACGTCGTCGACTGCCGGTTCGACGCGCCCCTCACCTTGCGCCTGCAGGCCGAGATCCTCGCGCTCTCGTCGATTTCCCCGTATTATGTCCGCAGGTCGCACGATGGCGGGGAGGAGAGCACTCTTCACCTCGCACGACAGGAACAGGATCCCCCGTTGCCGAACGCCAAGCCGAAGGAAACCTGAAACCGCTGCCGGCAAGGATACATCGAGCTGGCAGACCGCACTTCGCCGGTGGCCGACCCCGGAAGCCCGCAAAGCGCTATCCGTCGCGGAGTGGCGGCGCTTCTCGATCCGCGGCCCGGAAGGCAACCGCCAGCCCGTTTACACCGCGGTGACGGTGACGTCCGACTCCATGCCTGCGAGCTCCGCATCGGAGAGATGGCATCACACTTGGTATCCCTTGGCCAATAGTCTGAACGGTGGCACTTCCTGCTGGCACAAGCCCCCCATGGACCTTGGAGTCCCAACTGCTGCATGTCTGGAACGGGCAGCCCGGCGGCGCTTTCATCATAGATCGGATGTCGCACTATGGAACGGCGCCACCGCCGACTTGCCGCCCCCCGCGTCGCCGACACGCCCCACCGCCTCCACCGGCATCACCCTGACCGAGAAATCCATCACGGTCGGGACCTCTCCAAGTCGGACAAAAAACGAAATAGAAAGGCCGCGGGATCGATACGTGGCTGACAGTCACCTCGTCCCTCTCCGGATCAGGCCTTCATCTTGGCGAAAAATACCTCGGGGGTCCGGGGGCTGGCCCCCGGTTCCCCGGCTTCAGTCACGCACAGCTTCCTCGCGCCGCCCCTCGTTGATCGTGATGCGCCAACCCGGACTATCCGATGGGGTAATCCCCCCCGATCTTAGGGGGATGCGGAAGTAGAATTTTCTCGGCAGGATGAACGAGGAGATTCCGATGAAGAAGACACGATTTACCGAGGCCCAGATCATGGGTGTGCTGCGCCAGATGGAAGGCGGAGTGCCCGCTGCCGAGCTGTGCCGCGAGCACGGGATGAGCAGTGCGACGCTGTACAAATGGCGGGCTAAGTATGGCGGGATGGACGCCAGCCTCATCAGCGAGATGAAGGCCATGGCTGAGGAGAACCGGCGCCTTAAGCGCATGTATGCCGACGTCCGCATGCAGAACGACTTGCTCAAGGAGGCCTTGGGAAAAAAGTGACACGGCCAGCGAACCGCCGCGCGCTGGCCGAGAAAGCGGTGGCAACAAGGGGCGTCAGCATCGCGCTGGCGTGTCGAGCCTTCGAGGTCAGCGAGACCTGCTATCGGTACAGCCCGAAGCTGGACGATGAAAACGAGCAGATCGCCGACCTGCTGCTTGGGCTGACGAAGGCGAAGAAGACCTGGGGCTTCGACCTATGCTTCCTGTACATGAGGAATGTCCAAGGTCATGGCTGGAACCACAAACGCGTCCACCGCATCTACCGCGAACTGGAGCTGAACCTCAGGATCAAACCGCGCAAGCGGCTGAAACGGGAGAAGCCTGACGCGCTGGCGGTTCCGGAGGCTGCGAATGAGGTCTGGTCCATGGACTTCATGGCGGATCGCCTTGGAGATGGGCGCCAGTTCCGGCTGCTGAACGTCTTGGACGATTTCAACCGTGAGGGTTTGGGCATTGAGGTCGACTTCTCGTTGCCCGCCGAACGCGTTGTCCGGGCCCTGAACCAGATCATCGAATGGCGTGGCGTTCCGAAGAGGATCAGGGTCGACAACGGCCCTGAGTACGTCAATGGAACCTTGATGGAATGGGCAGAACACAAGGGCATCGCCCTGGCCCATATCCAGCCCGGGAAACCGCAGCAGAACGCTTATGTCGAGCGCTACAATCGGACGGTCCGGCACGAATGGCTGGACCGCCACATTTTCGAAACCATCGACGAGGTGCAGCAGATTGCCACCGAGTGGCTCTGGTCCTACAACAACGAGCGCCCCAACATGGGCAACGGCGGCATGACGCCCGCCCAGAAACTGAGAATGGCCGCGTAAATTCTACGCCTAAGCCCCCGCATAAATGGGGGGATTACCTGATCGCCGCGGCGAAGGCGAACAGCGCCGCCAGAGCTATGGCTATGACGAAAGTCGACCCGGCCACGACCCGGCTGAACACGTCGTGGCCAGGTTGTCGCCGCACAGAAGGTGTTAGGGATGCTCGCCTTCGGTGCCGAGGGGCGTACCGGGCCCCTTTTTTCGGGGGTGTCCGGCACCGCGCGGGGGGGCCCGAGCGGACCTAAGAGGCCATCCTCTCGGCAGGGTATCGCCGATCGGGCGTCGCGTCAGGCGGCGAGACCCAGCTTGTAGACGTGGATCTCGAACGACGGGTGCATCTCTGCGCCCACGAGGCCTGGCCGGAAATGCCGGTAGAGCGACCGCCAATAGGGCTGGATGATGACGTGGTCGTTGCGCAGGATGGTCTCCACATCCTTCATCACCTCGCGGCGCGTGTCCGCATCGGAGATCGACATGGCTTCGGCCAGCTTGGCGTCGAATTCCGGGTTGGAATAGCCCGACTCGTTCCATGCCTCGCCGGAGCGGTAGGCCAGCGCCAGCACCTGAACTCCCAGCGGCCGGTGGATCCACTCGGTGGTCGAGAACGGGTACGTCGCCCAGTCGTTCCAGAATGTCGAACCCGGCAGGACCGTTCGGCGCACGTTGATGCCCGCATCCCGCATCTGAGCGGCGGCCGCGTCGGCGGTATTCTTCGTGTACCCGTCGTCGAGCGAGATCAGCTCGTGCTCGAAATCCGCCATCCCGGCTTCTTCCAGCAGCGCGGCCACCTCGTCCGGCGCATATGCGGCTGGACCGATGTCGGCGTATTCCGGGTGCACCGGCGCGACGTGGAAGTCCGCGGCGACGATGCCCATATCGTCATAGCCCAATTCAAGGCAAATCGAATTGTCGACGGCCTTGACCAGCGCCTCACGCAACTTGGCATTTTCATAGACAGGGGTATCGCCGACCAGGGTCTGTTGGTTGAAGCGAAGGACCACCGTCGCGCCCGTGACCACCTCGGACTTCTCCCAGCCGATGGCGTCGGCGATCTCGATGAACTCGTTCACGTTCTGATAGAGCATGTCGACTTCTTCGGCTTCGGCCGCCGCGATCCACGACGCCGGGTCGGTGCCGTAGTCGATGAATTCGATCCGGTCGAGGTAGGCGCCGCCGAAGCCCTCGGCCTCCGCGCCCCACCAGGCGTGATCGGTGTTCTTGACCAGCACGGCCTTCGCATTTTCGCCGAGTTCCAGACTTTCGGGCAGGTAGGGGCCGGTGCCGATCGGGTTGGACAGCATGGTGTCGGGGTCATGGCTCTTGTGCACGACCGCCGCCGGATAGTCGGCCATACCGACGATGATGGCGATGTCGGGCGCCGGCAGCTTGACCGAGACCGTCAAGTCGTCCGTGGCGGTCACCGCGCCTTCGATCATCTTCGAGGTGCCCGGGTCGATCAGTGTGGCCATGCGGCCCGCCATGGAGTTGCCCTCGACCGTCTTGTCGCACCAGTATTCGAACATCCGTACCACGTCGGCCGAGGTGAAGCCGTCGCCGTTGTTCCAGGTCACTCCGGGCCGGACGTGCAGCGTGTACTCGGTCGCGTCGTCGTTGGTTTCCCAGCTTTCCAGCAACATGCCACGCACTGTGCCGTCCCGGTTGTATTCCACCATGTACTCCAGCCACCCGCGCGAGACGTTGGCGATCTGCGGCCAGTCGTAAGTGCGCGGATCCTTCAGCGGGCGCACCTCCTGCTGGATTCGCAGCGTGCCGCCCGACTGGGCATGGGCCGCCGCCTGCGCCGGACTCCCGAGGCCGCCAATCGCATATGCCGTCGCCGTGGAAACACCGAGCGCCGTGGCGCGGGTCAGGAATTCGCGACGGTCCAGCTGGCCGGCCTTGAATTCGCGCGCATACATCTGCGCAGCCGGGTGGACCTGTTGCAGGGTTTCCTTCGATGTCATCCTCATCTCCCTGTGACTCGTTGTGTTGGCCATGATGCTGGAGGTGGCGTCCCAGACGTCTTCGTGCTGTCCCGGTCTGTCCGGTGCACCCATTGTTTCCACACCATAGCGCATCATCGCGACTGAACGGTCAACGCTCGGTATCCGCGTATCTGTGTCGAACAGCGAAATATTCAAATGCGACGTTGGCGGCGCTGCAAGCGTTGCGTTCGAGGCACGTCGGAAAGGGCGGGCCTGCTATCAGGACCGGGC
Organism: Sagittula stellata E-37; assembly: GCF_039724765.1. NCBI lineage: Bacteria > Pseudomonadati > Pseudomonadota > Alphaproteobacteria > Rhodobacterales > Roseobacteraceae > Sagittula > Sagittula stellata. Next base: position 2,227,766 of record NZ_CP155729.1, read on the forward strand.
CGTCAGTGTCTTCCGGGCGTCGCTGCGCAGGCGCGATGGGGACTTGCCCGTGTGTGTCTGGATGAAACGCGTGAAGTAGGCGGCCGAGGAAAACCCCAGTCCCTTCGCGACATCCTGCACCGGTGGACGCGGGCTTTCGAGAGCGACACGTGCGGCGTGCAGCTTGCGTTCGGTCAGAAGGTCTGCCGCCGTCTTGCCGCAGCACTGGCGGCAGATGCGGCTGAGATGCGTGGGCGTCACGTCCAGCGCGTCGGCGTAGGCGGCCATGGGTTGTGCCGTCCGGTAGTCGCGGACCAGTGCCTGCGCATACCTGCGTGCCAGACGTTGTGCGGCGGTGTCCGCAGGTGTTTCGGCGGCACCCTTTTCGATCTGGCGGTGCAGCCATATGCCCAGCAGGCGCACACGCGCTTCGAGGCTGTCCTGCATCAGTGCACGTTTCTGCGTCAGTTCGCGGTGCATGGCGTCGATCTCGCCGGTCAGTTCGGCCTGGGCAAAGCTGTCGCGGATCCGAAGCAGCATCGGCGTGTCCGGCTCCTTCGGGGCAAGGCCGGTGGGGGCATGTACAAAAAGCGCCTGCGTGCCGGGCGGCAAGTCGATGGCAAAGAGCGTGCCCGCGGGCAGCCATAGTGCGTGGTGCATCGACACGCCGCGCAGCACGCCCGCGACCATCACGCGGCCCTGGCCCTTGGTGATCCACAACAGCGTGTTGTCTTCGCGGTCGTGGGCAAGCTGGTAACGCCACGGCGCGCCCTGAAGCTCCAGCATGAACGATCCGCACCGGACCGGACCGCGTGTTCGTTCGGGCGCAGGCGGCATCGGGTTTTTTAGGAAACCGGGGCGGTTCATGCGGTCAGGTCCTCCGGAGTGACACGTGGCCAATCGGACATGCGCGATTTGAACCACGTGCGCTGCCGCTTGGCAAATCGCCGTGTGAGGATCGTCGCCCGTTCGATCGCTGCGTCGAGCGTCATCTGCCCCCGCAGGTGAGCGATCAGCTCGGCCGCACCGATGGCCTTCGCAGAAGGCAGGTCGGGCGACCATGTGCCCATATTCTCGCGCGCTTCGTCCAGCGCTCCGTCACGAAGCATTTGCCGGAAGCGCCGCTCGATCCGCGGGGTCAGCCACTCTTTCGGCGCGTCGAAAAGGAAGGGCTGCGCTTCGGCGCGCGCCAGAAGGGGGGGCGGAGTTTCGGCCTGCCATGCGGTGATTCCCTTCCCGGTGGTGTGCAGGACCTCCCAAGCACGCTGGACACGCATGGGGTTTCTCAGGTCGATGGCGGCAGCGGTGGGCGCGTCGAGCTGTTCGACAAGCGCGGAAAGGCCGCGCGTGGTCCTGATCTGGTCCGCCTCGGCCCGGACGGCGGCAGGCACATCGGGTATCTCGGCCAGACCTTCCGTCAGGGCGGTGAAATAGAGGCCCGTACCGCCGGTGATTATCGGCCTTTCGCCGTCCAGCAGGGGCGCGAGATCGCGCAACCAATCGCCCACGGAGTACGCGCGCGTGCCGGGCACATGTCCATATAGCAGGTGCGGCGCGCGGGCTTCTTCCCCCGCGGAAGGTCGTGCAGTCAGCACGCGCCAGTCGGAAAACACCTGTATGGCGTCGGCGTTTACGATGACGCCACCCTGACGCGCGGCGATCTCCAGTGCCAGGGCCGACTTGCCGGAGGCCGTCGGCCCAGCGATCAGCACCGGTGCAACCGGATCGAGAGCATCGAGGCGCTCGGCCATATTTTTGGTCATGGGCATCCGGTTCGGGGTCCTCGTCGCGCCTGTTCCTGCGCTGCCGCATTGCGGAGGGCGGTCTTTTCCGCCAGAAGGTGCCCGACATTACCCCCCGGCAAACACGGAGCGCAACATGAGCGAGAGCGAGAGCGGCAAGCCCGCCACAACCTACAAACGCGTCATGCTAAAGATTTCGGGGGAGGCACTGATGGGCGATCAGGGCTATGGCCTGCATCCGCCAACCGTCGAACGCGTCGCGCGCGAAATCAAGGCCGTGCACGACATGGGCGTCGAGATCTGCATGGTGATCGGTGGCGGCAACATCTTCCGCGGGCTGGCCGGTTCCGCGCAGGGTATGGAGCGCACCACGGCGGACTACATGGGGATGCTGGCCACGGTGATGAACGCGCTGGCCATGCAGTCTGCGCTGGAAGGGCTGGGCGCCTACTGCCGGGTGATTTCGGCCATCCGGATGGACGAGGTCGCCGAGCCCTATATCCGCCGCCGCGCCGTGCGGCACCTGGAAAAGAAGCGGATCTGTATCTTTGCCGCCGGGACGGGCAACCCCTATTTCACCACCGACACCGCCGCGGCGTTGCGGGCGAACGAGATGGCCTGCGAGGCGATCCTGATGGGCAAGAACGTCGACGGCATCTACGACTGCGATCCGAAGACCAACCCGGATGCCAAGCGCTATGACGAGATCACCTACGACGACGTGCTGCGCAACAATCTGAAGGTGATGGATGCGTCGGCCATCGCCCTGACGCGGGACAACATGATGCCGCTTCTGGTGTTTTCCCTCAACGAGCCGGGCGGCTTCCGAGGCATCATGGCAGGCGAAGGGACCTACACGCGCGTCATTCCCTGATCCTGATGATTCGGTTGACGCTGCCCTGACGGGCGGGCGGCCTCTGTTGCCCGCGCCCAGCCGGTCGCGTCCGTGGTTTTTTCGCGCTGCGTCCGCAGTGTCCTTTGTGCCCGTGGCGCTTTGCCGAAGTGTTTCCCGTAGCTCCGTGTGAAGGCGGACGGAGAGGCAAAACCGGTGGCCGCCGCGATCTCTGCCACGGACAGGGTGGTCTCTTCGACAAGCTGTGCCGCGCGCCTCAGGCGCAGGTCGAGGTAGACTTCTGCCGGGGTTCTGTGCAGAGCCTTGCGGCACCGCAGGCGCAGGCGTTTCAGTCTCATGTCCAGTTCGTCGGCGATTTGCGGAAGAGGCAAGGGCGCATCAAGATGCGCCGCCATCAGCGCCGTCATGCGTGTCATCAGCGGATCGCCATGACCCGCACGGGCGGCCAGTGCCAGGGACCGGCTTGCCTGTGCGACCCGGCCGTGCGCCAGCGCCTCGCCCGTGCGTGCGGCCAGGGCCGGTCCGTGGCTGCGGGCAATCCAGTCCAGCATCGCCTCGGCCGTGGCAAGGCCACCGGTAGAGGTCAGACGCTGTCGGTCGAACGTGTGACGCCGTTCCGACTGGGCGACCTCCGGGTAGGTCCGGTCGGGATCGGGCGGCAGCACCGCCTCCCGCCCGTCGAGCAGTCCCAAACGGGCGAGGATCAGCGCGCCCTGGTCCAGTCCGGCCAGTGTCGCGCCCGCGGCCTCTGCCCGCGCGAGGAAACCGCGCAAGCCCATGGGCAGGTGATCCAGCGGGTGCGGCCCCGCACAGAGCACGACAAGGTCGAAGCCCTGCGCACCTTCCCAGTCCTGCGCTTCCGCCGCTATGTTTGTCCCGTCGGAGGCAGCAACGGTCTGTCCGGTCACCGTCCGGATGCGGCAGGAAAAGAGCGGCTGCCCCGCGATCCGGTTGGCCATGTCCAGCACTTCGCGGATCAGGACGAAACCCAGAATGGGAAAGTGCGGGAAGAGGATCAGGCAGACATGCATGGCGGTTCGCAAAAGTGTGGTTCGGGTCGGGGGGACGGCAGGGCGTTTCCTGCGTGGATTCGGTCGGTGCGGGGCGGATGATGGCGCTCAGACATGTCTTGCATGCAGGGTCTTAAGGAAATGTGTGGACGCCCCTGAGGCCGGTTTCAGGCAAGCGGACCGGGCAACAGCGATTGATCTGAGCGCGGCGACGTAATAAGCCTGCGCACCGACAAAGGCTCAGCGAAGCGAGGCAAGACGCGCATGTCCGACGAATTCGAACTCGACACCGATGATCTCACCCGGCGCATGGAGGGGGCCATGGGCTCTCTGAGGACGGAATTCGCCTCGCTCCGCACCGGGCGTGCGTCCGGTTCGATGCTTGAGCCGATCATGGTCGATGCCTACGGCGCGATGACCCCGATCAACCAGGTTGGCACCGTGAACGTGCCGGAGCCGCGCATGGTCACCATCAACGTCTGGGACAAGTCGCTGGTCGGCAAGGTCGAAAAGGCGATCCGCGAGTCGGGGCTTGGGATCAACCCGCAGCTCAACGGCACCATCATCATGCTGCCGATCCCGGAACTGAACGAGGAACGCCGCCGCGAACTGAGCAAGGTGGCCGGTCAATACGCCGAACACGCCCGCGTCTCGATCCGCAACATCCGCCGCGACGGTATGGACCAGATCAAGAAGCACAAGGACGACATGTCCGAGGACGATGCCAAGCTTTGGGAAAGCGAAGTGCAGGATCTGACCGACAGCTATATCAAGAAGGTCGACGCCGCGCTTGAGACCAAGCAGGAAGAGATCATGCAGGTCTGATCGCTGTGCGGCGACCGGGGATTTCAGGGGCGGGTGACCGCCCCTTTTCATTTCACCCGAACATCGCACCGGAATCCGGCGGGACGCGGTACATTGGTCTTTCACGTATTTGAAATGCCTTTGAAACCGGCGGCACGAGGGGCGGGCGATACTGACACGCAACGCGAGCGGTTCCTGCCGAAAACCTGCACGACTATCTCTTTGGCAAGGGCGGGGGGATCGGCTATGAAACCCGCAGACGTGGCCGATGCCGGAGAAGGAGCCTCGAATGAGCCGTGACGAAAGCCAGTCCCATGGTCCGCGACACGTGGCGATCATCATGGACGGCAACGGCCGTTGGGCGACCATGCGTGGCAGACCGCGGCTGTTCGGTCACCATGCCGGCGCCCGACGGGTGCGCGAGATTGTTGAGGCCTGTCCGGCCGCGGGGGTCGACTACCTGACGATCTTTGCCTTCTCGACGGAGAACTGGCGCCGCACGCAGGTCGAGGTGGCCGGGCTCATGAGCCTTTTCCGCCGCTACATCATGAAAGAGATGCAGGCCTTCGTGAAGGAAAACGTCCGTGTCAGATTCATTGGCGACCGGCCGCGGCTGGACGCAAAGCTGCGCGGCCTGATGGACGAAGCGGAGGCCATCACAGGCCACTGTACCGGCACCAACCTGACCATCGCTCTGAACTACGGCGGCAGGGACGAGGTTGCGCGCGCCGTCAAGCGGCTGGCGCAGGACGTGGCTGCCGGGAAACTGCGTTCCGACGACGTGACGGAGGAGACCCTGCCGCGTTACCTCGACACCCGTGTGCTGCCGGACCCGGACCTCGTGATCCGCACCAGCGGAGAGGCGCGGATCTCCAATTTTCTGCTCTGGCAGTCGGCCTACGCGGAATATGAATTCGTCGACACGCTGTGGCCCGACTTCACGCCCGAGGAGTTCGCGCGCCTGTGCGGCGCCTACGGTCGGCGCGACCGGAGGTATGGGGCCGTGAAGGCATGAGTGCACACCGCTGGGACGACCTGAAAGTGCGGCTGGCTTCGGCCGTCGTGATGATCGCCGTCGGGGTGATCGGGGTCTGGGCCGGTGGCTGGGTGTTCCACATGCTGATTGCGGTGGCATCCGGGGTGATGGTCTGGGAACTGGTCTGCCTTCTGGATACCGGTCGGACGAAATCGCAATACGTTCTTGGGGCGGCCACCTTCTTCGTGGCGCTGGCCGCCAACATGATACCCCCGTCCTTTGCCCTTCCGCTGTTGATGGCGCCCGCGATGCTGGGCTTTACTCGGATGGAACAGGGGGGCACCCGCTACGCCGTTTTCACGACGCTGATCCTGTTCGCCGGCTACGGCATGATGGACCTTCGGGACGATCTGGGCCTGGTCTGGATGCTCTGGCTGATCACCGTGGTCGTGGTCACGGACGTCTTCGGCTATTTTGCGGGCCGTGCCATAGGTGGGCCGAAGTTCTGGCCGAAGGTGTCGCCGAAGAAGACATGGTCCGGGACCGTTGCGGGCTGGATCGCCGCCGCCGCCGTGGGCGCCTTCTTTGCCTGGTTCGCCGGGGCGGGGATCGGCTTGATGGGGATTTCCATCGCACTCAGTATGGCCAGCCAGATCGGTGACATCGCGGAAAGCGCGCTGAAGCGGAAAGCGGGGGTGAAGGATTCCTCCTCGCTGATCCCGGGGCACGGCGGTCTGCTGGACCGGTTCGACGGGATGCTGGGGGCTGCGGTCTTCCTTGTGTTCGCCGACCAGTTGGTGGCATTCCCGCCCGGCATTGGCTGACCGGGCAGGCGGAGGAGGTTTCATGCGGCGTGTATCCGTGTTCGGGGCCACGGGGTCCATCGGACAGAATACGCTTGACCTGATCGGTCGCGATCCCGCGACCTATCGGGTGGTGGCTTTGACCGGCGGTCGCAATGTCGCGCAGTTGGCTGCCGACGCTGTGCGCCTCGGGGCCGAGGTCGCTGTGGTCGCCGACGAGGCGCTGCTGCCCGATCTACGGGCTGCCTTGGCCGGTTCCGGGGTCGAGGCCGGGGCAGGGCGCAATGCGCTGCTGGAGGCTGCGGACCGCCCGGCTGACTGGGTGATGTCCGCCATCGTGGGCGCCGCCGGGCTGGAGCCGGGGCTGCGCGCGCTGAGGCAGGGGGCCACGCTGGCGCTGGCCAACAAGGAAAGCATGGTCTGTGCCGGGCGCCTGATGCTGCGCGAGGCGGCGGCCCACGGCGGGCGGCTGCTGCCGGTCGATTCCGAGCATTCGGCGGTGTTCCAGGCCCTCATCGGCGAAGACATCGCCGCGGTCGAGCGGGTCATCATCACGGCCTCGGGTGGCGCCTTCCGCGACTGGCCGCTGGACCGGCTGGACGAGGCCACACCCGAGCAGGCCGCGACCCATCCCAACTGGGCAATGGGGCAACGGATCACCATCGACAGCGCCTCGATGTTCAACAAGGCGCTCGAACTTATCGAGACGCGGGAGTTCTTCGGCCTCGACCCGGCCATGATCGAGACCGTGGTGCATCCCGAAAGCATGATCCACGCGATGGTGGGTTTCAACGACGGTGCGCTGATGGCCCACGTGGGTCCCCCCGACATGCGCCATGCCATCGGTTTCGCCCTGCACTGGCCCGAACGGCGGACGCTTCCGGTCGAACGTCTCGATCTTGTGAAGCTTGGTCAGCTGACCTTCCGCCCCGCCTGTGAGGTCCGCTGGCCCGCGCTGCGACTGGCGCGCGAGGTCATGGATGCGGGCGGGCTTTCAGGCGCCGTTTTCAACGCCGCAAAGGAGGTGGCGCTCGACGCCTTCATTGACGGACGCATAAAGTTCACGCGCATGGCGGGCGTTGTGGAGGACGTGCTCACCCGGGTTTCGTCCCAGCCGGGCCTTATTGATGACGAGTTTGACCTTGATATGGTGGTCGAGGCCGACCATGTCGCACGGGTAGCGGCGGGTGACATAATTGACAGCAGTACCTAGAAGGGGCGCATTTTGGACCTGACCACACTGACCTCGACTTTCGGCGGTTTCCTCTGGACGGCCCTGTTCTTCATCGTGGCCCTGTCGGTCATCATCGCGATCCATGAATACGGCCACTACATCGTCGGCAAAAAGTCCGGGATCTTCCCGGAGGTGTTCAGTCTCGGTTTCGGCCCGGTGATTTGGTCCCGGACGGACCGCGACGGGACGAAGTGGCAGTTGGCCGCGATCCCCTTCGGCGGTTACGTGAAGTTTCGGGGCGACGGCAATGCCTCCGGCGCCATCGCCGAAGAGGGGGCGATGGAGGGTCTGGACGACGCGGAAAAGCGGTCGACCATGATAGGCGCACCCTTGTGGGCAAGGGCGGCCACGGTGGCAGCTGGGCCGTTCTTCAACTTCGCCCTGTCGATCCTGATCTTCACGTGTATCTTTCTTTTCCGGGGCGAGATCACCCAACCCTTGACCGTGGGCGAGCTGCGTTCGCTGCCGGTTCAGCAGGAGCTGATGGAGGGTGACGTTCTGGTTGCGATCGAGGGGCAAGCGCCTCCGGGATCGGACGAGGCGCTGGCTTATGAGGCCTTCATGAAGGCGCTCCCGCACGAGCCGACGCTGGATTACACGGTGAAACGCGACGGACGCGACATCGACGTGACCGGCCCGTACGTATATCCGCCGCTGGCCACACAGATCGCCCCGCGGTCGGCCGCAGGCGACGCAGGGATGGAGCCGGGCGATGTCATCATCGCCGTTGACGGCGAAGACATTTTTGCCTTCGATCAGTTGAAGGAAAAGGTCGAAGGGTCCGACGGCGCGACCCTCGCCCTGACTGTCTGGCGAAACGGAGAGACGCTGGACCTCGACCTGACGCCCAAGCGCGTGGACGAACCGCAGGCAGAGGGCGGTTTCAAGACCTATTACCGCATCGGCATCGTTGGAGGGGTGGCCTTTGAACCCGCCACCGAGACCCCCGGCTTCGGCACCGCGGTCGTCGGCAGCGTCGCCCAGGTCTGGGAAATCATGCGCGGGTCCGTTTCCGGCCTTTGGCACATGGCGACCGGCGCGATCAGCACGTGCAACCTCTCTGGCCCCATCGGCATCGCCGAGACGGCGGGCGACATGGCAAGCCAGGGAACCACGAACTTCATCTGGTTGATTGCAGTCCTGTCGACCGCCATCGGCCTGCTGAACCTCTTTCCGATCCCGGTGCTGGATGGCGGACACCTGGTGTTCTACGCCTACGAGGCGGTCTCCGGCCGTCCGCCGAGTGACAAGGCCCTGAAGGTGCTGATGTCCATAGGCCTGACGCTGGTACTGGGGCTCATGGTCTTCGGTCTGACAAACGACTTGTTCTGTCCCTGATCGCAGACGTCGCTCCGTAAACTGAAAGCGAAAGATCCCCGCCTCGGGGATCTTTCTGTTTACGGAGCGGCAATAGAATTTTCAGCGGCCGCCCAAATCCCGCCCGATTCTAGGGGTATAAGGCTGGGTAAACGTATCCGATCCCCCATGATCGACCCAAGGACCGATTCCATGCAGCACATCCAGCACGGCTACCGCAGCATGAGCCTGCTCGTCAGCATCAACTTCGACAGATTACTGTACATCTTCACGATCATCACAGCTCTCTTTTTCGGCGCGTACCTCGGGACCTTCATGTACTGAGCGGGTCGCCTAGGCATGCCCGTCGCGGCGTGCTGGCGACACCTTCAGGAAATCCGCGTCATGGTTTTGACAAGCCAGGGCAATCCAGCTAGTGACAATCCGTGGGATGTCGAAGTGGATTGCGAGAATGGCAAAGGTCATTTCCGCGCAAGGCGCGCAAAATGATAAGAAAATTCAACGCCTGAGCGAGGTTGTTCAAGCCGTTTGCCTGTCTATGGCACTCGGAGCTGGCGCCGGGACGGTCGCGGTCATTCCGCAGGCCGCCTACGCACAGAACTATGCCTTCAGCAGCGTTGACATTCAGGGCAACCAGCGTGTGGAGGCAGGGACCATCCTGTCCTATGCCGGGATTGCACGGGGCCAGCAGGTTTCCGCGGGCCAGCTTAACGATGCCTACCAACGCATCCTCGGCTCCGGCCTTTTCGAAAGTGTCGATCTGATACCGCAGGGCAACACCCTCGTGATCCGCGTGGTCGAGTTCCCGACGGTCAACCGTATCGCCTTCGAAGGCAACCGGCGGATCAAGGACGAGGATCTCGCACCCATCATCCAGAGCCAAGCGCGCCGGGTCTTCAACCCCCGCGTGGCCGAGCAGGATGCGCAGGCGATTTCCGAGGCTTACGTGGTGCAGGGGCGGATCGCCGCCCGCGTGTCGCCCAAGGTGATCCGCCGCAACGAGAACCGCGTCGATCTCGTGTTCGAGATTTTCGAAGGTGGCGTGTCCGAGGTCGAGCGCATCGGCTTTGTCGGCAACCAGGTCTATTCCGACCGTCGTCTCCGCCGCGTGGTCGAAACAAAGCAGGCCGGCCTGCTGCGCGCCCTCATCCGGAAGGACACCTTCATCGAGGACCGCGTTCAGTTCGACCAGCAGCTCCTGCGCGACTTCTACATGGCGCGCGGCTACGTCGACTTCCGCATCACTGGCACCAACGCTGAACTGGCGCGCGAGCGTGACGGCTTCTTCGTGACATTCAATGTCGAGGAAGGTCAGCAGTTCAGGGTCGGGGCCGTCACCGTGAATTCGGATCTGCCGGACGTCGACACCGAACTGTTCCAGCGCGCGGTGAAGCTGCGCTCGGGCGTGGTCTATTCGCCGATGCGCGTCGAGAACGAGATCGCCCGGCTGGAGCGTCTTGCGATCCGTGAGGGCCTGAACTTCGTACGCGTCGATCCTCAGATCAGCCGCAACGACCGGGACCTGACGCTGGACGTGAGCTTCAACCTCGTCCGGGGCGATCGCATCTTCGTCGAGCGTATCGACATCGAAGGCAACACCACCACGATGGACCGGGTCGTGCGCCGCCAGTTCGACACTGTCGAGGGCGATCCGTTCAACCCGCGCGCCATTCGTGAAAGCGCGGAACGCATCCGGGCACTCGGCTTCTTTTCGAACGTGGACGTGGATGCCCGTGAAGGGTCGACTCCGCAGCAGGTCATCATCGACGTCGACGTCGAGGAACAGCCAACCGGCTCGCTCTCCTTCGGTGCGAACTATTCGTCCACCAACGGCTTCGGCGCGGCGATCTCCTTCTCGGAGCGTAACTTCCTCGGACGGGGCCAGACGCTGGGCTTCACCATCAACACCGCGTCGGCGTCCAAGAGCTATGGCTTCAACTTCATCGAACCGGCGGTGTTCGGTCAGGATCTCGCCTTCGGGCTCAACCTGAATTACGCCCAGACCAACAAACTGGGCGGCGACTATGACACGACGTCGGGCATCTTCCAGCCGTCGCTGTCCTTCCCGGTCTCCGACAACGGCCGTTTGTCGCTGCGCTACACCGCCAAACTGACGGACGTCAGCAGCTCCGGCGCGATTGCGGGGGGCGTGATCGACGCGGAGTCCCAAGAAGGCGAACGCATCGACAGCTCGCTGGGATATACCTACAGCTGGGACACCCGGCGTGCCGGGCTCGACCCGAAGAACACGTACCTGTTTGAATTCAGCCAGGACTTTGGCGGTGTCGGCGGCGATACCACCTTCATCAAGACCGGCGTGAAGGCGATTGCCCAAACCAAGGTCCTGTCTGAGGAAGTCACCCTGAGGGCCACAATCGAAGGCGGCGCGCTCCACTATTCCAAGGGCGAAAGCCGGGTCACCGACCGGTTCCTTCTCAGCCCGAACCTGATGCGCGGGTTCGAGTACGGCGGCATCGGTCCTCGTGAAGTGGACGGGCGTGGCAACAGCGACGCACTGGGCGGCAACTTCTACGCCGTGGCCAAGTTCGAAGCGGAGTTCCCCGTCGGTCTGCCCGAGGAATACGGCATCTCCGGTGGCCTGTTCTACGATATCGGCTCTGTCTGGGGCGTGAACAGCGAAACCAGCAACGTCGCCGGTGGCAGCATCGTGTCGGCGGACTTCGATGCCCGGCACGTGGTCGGCTTTTCGATCTTCTGGGACTCCGCACTCGGTCCGCTCAGGCTCGACTTCTCCGAACCGCTTCAGAAATCGAAGTACGATGAGGAGAAGAACTTCAACCTGACCATCTCGACCAAATTCTGATCCCGTGTTCCGGCTGGTTCAATGGCTGCTGGTCCTGACGCTCTGCGTCGGGGTCGCGTTCGAGAGCCGGGCGCAAGACGGGGTGCAAAGCCCGGTGCTGGTGATCGACTTCGAACGCGCCTTCGCCGAGAGCGCGTTCGGTCGGCGATTGAACGAAGAGGTGGAGCGCGAGGGCAATGCCATCGTCGCAGAAAACCGCCGGATCGAAGCAGAGCTGTCCGCCGAGGAACAGCGTCTCACGGATCAGCGCGCCGACATGCCGCCGGACCAGTTCCGCGCCCTTGCCGATGCTTTCGACCAGAAGGTCCAGCGTCTCCGCGCCGAGCAGGACGCCAAGGCTGAGGCGTTGGGGTCGCGCGGCGAGGAAAGCCGGATCGAGTTTCTTCAGGCCGCACGTCCCGTGCTCGAAAGGCTGATGCGCGAAACCGGGGCGGCCGTTATCCTCGAACGGCGGTCGGTGCTCGTGGCCGTGGATGCCGTGGACATCACCGACCGGGCGATTGAGCGGATTGATGCCCAGGTTGACCCGGACCCCGCACGGGGCCCTGCTGAGCCTGCCCAGGACGTCGCGCCGCAGGACGATGTCACACCGGATGCGCTTGTCGCGCCCACCCAACCCTGACCTGCGTCCCAGGCCCGAGCTTGCCCAGAGGTGCACGGCTTGCTAGGGACGCGGTCACGAGATCAACGTGAAGGCCAGACCAGATGAGCGACCTGAAATCCGCAGATATCCAGCTTATCCAGCGCATCATTCCCCACCGCTACCCGTTCCTGCTGGTGGATCGCGTGGTCGACATCGACGGCACGCAAAGCGCCACGGGCATCAAGAACGTGACGATGAACGAACCGCATTTTCAGGGCCACTTTCCCGGTATGCCGATCATGCCCGGTGTGACCATCGTGGAGGCCATGGCACAGACGGCGGCTGTCATGGTGGGCACGACGCTGGAGATGGCCGACAAGGAGATGAAGGTCTATTTCATGTCCATCGACAAGTGCAAGTTCCGCCGGAAGGTGGTGCCCGGAGATCAGCTCCGGATGAACCTGACGACGTTGCGCGGCAAGCCCGGCGGAAAGGTCTGGAAGTTCGGCGGTGTGGCTGAGGTCGATGGCGAGATGGCGGCCGAAGCGGAGTTCACGGCGATGATGGATCTGCCGTCGTGAGCGCCTCCATCCACCCCTCAGCCGTTGTCGAAGAGGGCGCGCGCATCGGCGACGGCGTCGTCATCGGCCCGTTTTGCCACATCGGGCCCGAAGTGGTCCTGCATGACCGGGTCGAGCTGAAGAGCCATGTGGTCGTGACCGGCGCCACGGAGATCGGCGAAGAAACGGTGGTCTTCTCTTTTGCGGCGATCGGTGAAATCCCGCAGGATCTGAAGTTCAAGGGCGAGAAGACGCGGCTGGTGATCGGCAAGCGCAACCGCATCCGTGAACATGTCACGATGAACACCGGCACCGAAGGCGGGGGCGGCGTGACACGGGTCGGGGACGACGGGTTGTTCATGGCAGGCTGCCACGTTGCACATGACGCGCAGGTGGGCGACAGGGTCATCATCGTCAACAACGCGGCGCTCGCAGGACACTGCATCATCGAGGACGACGTCATCATCGGTGGTCTGTCGGGTGTGCACCAATGGGTGCGCATCGGGCGCGGAGCCATCATCGGCGCGGTAACCATGGTGACCAACGACGTGATCCCCTACGGCCTCGTCCAGGCGCCCAGAGGCAAGCTGGACGGTCTGAACCTTGTGGGGCTGAAACGCCGGGGCGTGAAGCGCGACGACATCACCGCTTTGCGCGCCGCGTTCCAGATGCTGGCACAGGGCGAGGGCGCCTTTCAGGACCGGGCGCGGCGGCTCGGGGATGAGACGTCAAGCCAGTATGTCAAGGAAATCGTTGCGTTTATCCTGGGCGACAGCGACCGGTCGTTCCTGACCCCGGGGTGAGGCCGTGCTGGCGCTGATCGCCGGGACAGGCGCTTTGCCCGGGGCCGTTGCCGCGGCGCACGGCGGGACGGTTGTTGTCTGCGCGCTGGAGCACTGCCCGCCAGACCTGCCGGTGGACCGGACCTTTCGACTGGAGACCTTGGGGACCTTGCTGCGCTGGCTACGGCGGCAGGGCGTGACGGAGGTCTGCCTTTGCGGATCGGTGACCCGACCGCCTGTGTCGCTGGCGCGGGTGGACCTGTGGACATGGCCCTTGGTGCCGCGCGTCTTGCGGGCGCTGCGGCGGGGGGATGACGGCGCATTGCGGATCTTCATCGCACTCTTCGAGGAGTCGGGTTTTCGCGTCGTGGCCGCGCATGAGGCAGCGCCGGCGTTGTTGCCGCCTGTCGGCGCGTGGGGCGATGTTCCGGCGGGCGTCGTCGAATTGGCCCGGCTGGGCGACACCGTGAGCGACCGTCAGGCGGCAGAAGACTTGGGCCAGGCCTGCGTCCTGCGCGATGGAAATGTCCTGCAACGTGAAGGGGTTGAGGGGACGGATGCCATGTTGGCGAAGCTGGGCGATGCCGAGGGTGGCGTGCTGTACAAGGCGCCCAAGCCTGGGCAGGACCGGCGGGCCGACTTGCCGGTGATCGGGCCGGAGACGCTGCGGCGCGCCGCCGCGGCGGGGCTGGCGGGTATCGTGATCGAGGCGCAGGGGGTCATGGTGCTGGAGCAGCCCTTAGTGCGGACTTTGATCGCGGAGACGGGGCTGTTTCTCTGGGTTCGGGAAAGGGGCGCGTGATGCGGGTGTTCGTCACTGCCGGTGAGGCTTCGGGCGACAAGCTGGGCGCCGCTTTCATGAGGGGTTTCAAGCAGTTGTGCCCCGAAGTGGAGTTTCGCGGCATCGGCGGGCCGCTGATGGAGGCCGAAGGGCTGAAGAGCCTGTTCCCGATGGACGAGATCTCGATCATGGGGATCTCGGAGATTCTCAAGGAATACAGGCACTTGAAGGCGCGCATTCGGGAAACCGCCGAGGCGGTCCTGGACTGGCGCCCCGACGTGCTGGTGACCATCGACCTGCCGGAATTTTCGCTGCGCGTGAACCGGCTGGTGAAAAAAGCTGCGCCGGATCAAAGGGTTGTGCACTATGTCGCGCCGACTGTCTGGGCGTGGCGACCGGGCCGAGCGAAGAAGATGGTCGGCGTCGTCGACCAGGTGCTGGCGCTGCTGCCGTTCGAACCGCCGTACATGGAAGCCGTTGGAATCGCTTGTGATTTTGTCGGGCACCCGGTGGTCATGGAGCCTGTTGCCACGGCGGAGGAGGCGACGGCGTGGAAGGGGGACAGCTGCGACAAGATGGTGCTGGTGCTGCCGGGGTCGCGGCGGTCCGAGGTAGCGCGATTGTTGCCTGTTTTTCAAGAGGTCGTGGAGCGTATCGCCCGACCGGGCCTGCGTTTCGTGCTGCCTGCCGGTCGGCAGGTGGTGGGGCCGGTGAAAGAAGCCGTCTCCGGATGGAAGGTTCCGGTGGAAGTCATTGATCCGGAAGGAAAAAATGGAGATAAGCTGGCGGCATTCCGGGCGGCGGACGTGGCGCTTGCGGCCTCTGGCACGGTGTCGCTGGAGCTGGCGGCCAATGCGACGCCCATGGTGATCGCCTATGACATGTCCTGGCTCAGCCGTCAGGTCATCGGGCGGATGCTGCTTGTGGATACCGTGACGCTGGTGAACCTTGTCAGCGAGACACGAGATATACCTGAATTCATTGGGAAAAATTGCAAGCCAGAGGCGATTTCCCAAGCCGTGCTCGACGTGCTGGATTCGCCGGAAAGGCAACTTCGGGCGATGGATCTGACCATGGAGCGGCTTGGTCGCGACGGCGAGGAGCCAGGGTTAAGAGCGGCGCGCGCAGTTCTTAAAGGTCTGTGAATTAACAGGATCGGGCCGTTTGTTAACGGTCGTACGTTGGTTAATGCACCGCTCGCATACAGGATATGGGGGCGCGGACGTGCCCGTTGCATAGACCGGAAAATGGTTAACCCGCTTTCCGTGCCGGATTAACGGTTTTGAAAGGGGTGAACCGGCCGGTTTGACCCCTCCAACCGGTCGGTTGTTAACACTTGCGAATTCAACGCTTTGTTAAGGTTAACGCTTTGGCGGACGCCCTGTCTGTCGTGCCGTGTCGTGACCGCGGGCAAGGCGGATCGGACGTCCGATCGTGCGGCCAAGACACGTCGGTTGGAATGCTCCCTCGTCTCGATGACGGAGGCGGCCTTCGGACCTCAACGGTGCAGGACGATATTGAAACCCTCGTTCGGAGAGGGCGGTACGAAGTGGTTCGAAATCTGGCGGAACTGCTCATCCGAGACCGTGAAGGGATGGTCGCCCTGCGCGTTGCGCGCGTGCAGACGTTCCAGACAGACCTCGTCGGGGACATCGAGGACATGGAGCACGTGCGAGGCGCCCGCCTGTTCGAAGATGCCGCGCATCCAGTTGCGCCCCTTGACGGTGTTCGCCTGAAAATCCAGAACGACCGACACGCCCGCCTGCAACACCGCAGCCACGTGCGGCGCCATGATCTTGTGGAGTTTCGCCGTGCAGCGGACGTAATCGGCGACCGAGGTCATCTCATCCCCGAACAGGGCATTCAGCCAGTCGTCTTCTGCGATGACGACGGTGCCTGCTTCGCGCCCGAGGCTGGCGGTCAGCGTCGATTTGCCGGAGGCGATCTTGCCGCAGATCATGTGCAGCGTGGGTGGTGTCTGTTCGGGCATGGTCATCTCCGGGGCTGTGATCCCGTGGTGTCGGGTCTTGGTCGGGTCTTGTCGGGGACGACACATGCAACCCGACGGGCCGGAGGGCAAGGGTGGGCATCCGCGACGGTGGCCGTGCGCATGTGAAAAGGCCCCCGCCGGGTATGGCGGGGGCCTTTCGGTTCGGTCTGCCGGCACGATGGCCAGGGTGTCAGAGAAGGCCCTTGGCGGCTTCGGCCACGGCCTCGGCGGTGATGCCGAACTTCTCGTAGAGCGTCTCGTAGGGGGCGGAGGCGCCGAAGCTGGTCATGCCGACAAAGGCGCCCTTGTCACGCTTGCCGCGCTCGGAGAACAGCCACTTGTCCCAGCCGAAGCCCACGGCGGCCTCGACCGCGACGCGCACCGGGCCTGCGGGCAGGACCTTGCGGCGGTAGGCTTCGTCCTGTGCCTCGAACAGTTCCCAGCAGGGCATGGAGACGACGCGGGTGCCGATGCCCTCGGCCTGAAGCGCCTCGCGGGCTTTCAGCGCGATTTCCACCTCGGAGCCGGTCGCCATCAGGATGACCTGACGCTTGCCTTCGGCGTCGGCCAGCACGTAGGCGCCTTTTTCCGACAGGTTGGCGGTCTTGTGCTCGGTCCGGACGGTCGGCAGGTTCTGGCGGGTCAGCGACAGCACGGAGGGCGACGCCTTCTGGGACAGCGCGATTTCCCAGGCTTCGGCGGTTTCCACCGCGTCGGCGGGGCGGAAGACCAGCGTGTTCGGCGTGGCGCGGGAAATGGCCAGATGCTCGACCGGCTGGTGGGTCGGGCCGTCTTCGCCGAGGCCGATGGAGTCGTGGGTCATCACGAACACGGTCGGCGTCTTCATCAGCGCGGCGAGGCGCATGGCCGGCCGGGCGTAGTCGGTGAAGGCCATGAAGGTGCCGCCGTAGGGACGCAGGCCGCCGTGCAGACCGATGCCGTTCATCGCCGAGGACATGCCGTGTTCGCGGATGCCCCAGTAGACGTAACGGCCCTTGCGGTTGTCGATGTCGAAGGTGCCGAGATCGCCGGTCAGCGTATTGTTGGAGCCGGTCAGGTCTGCCGAGCCGCCGACGGTTTCCGGCATGATCGGGTTGATGACCTCAAGCGCCATTTCGGACGCCTTGCGGGTCGCGACCTTGGGCTGGGTTTCGGAGATCTGCTTTTTCAGCGCCTTGATGGTGGCGGAGAGTTTCTTCGGCGCGTCGCCGGCGATCACGCGGGCGAATTCCTTCTGACGCGCGTCGGAGGCGTCGGCGAGGCGCGCTTCCCATTCGGTCCGGTCGGCGGCGCCGCGGGACCCGGTGGATTCCCACCAGGATTTCACTTCGGCAGGCACTTCGAACGGGCCGGTGTGCCAGTCCCAGGCTTCCTTGGCGGCGATGTTCTGGTCGGCGTTGGTCAGCGCGCCGTGGCCCTTGGAGGTGTCCTGCGCGGCATGGCCGAGGGCGATGTGCGTCTTGCAGGCGATCATCGAGGGCTGGTCGGAGGCCTTGGCGGCAGTGATCGCGGCGTCGATGGCTGCCGGGTCGTGGCCGTCGATCTCCTGCACGTGCCAGCCGGCGGATTTGAAGCGTGCCACCTGGTCGGTGCGGTCCGAGAGCGAGACCTTGCCGTCGATGGTGATGTCGTTGTTGTCCCAGAAGACGACCAGCTTCGAGAGCGCGTAGCGGCCGGCGAGGGTGATCGCCTCCTGGCTGACGCCCTCCATCAGGCAGCCGTCACCGGCGATGACGTAGGTGTTATGGTCGACGAGCTTCTTGCCGAAGCGGGCGCGCAGCATCTCTTCGGCCATGGCGAAACCGACGGAGTTGGCGATGCCCTGGCCGAGCGGGCCGGTGGTGGTCTCGACCGCCTTCAGCAGGAAGTTCTCCGGGTGGCCGGCGGTCTTGGAGCCCCACTGGCGGAAGTTCTTGAGCTGGTCGAGCGTGACCTCCGGATCGCCGCAGAGGTAGAGCAGCGAGTAGATCAGCATGGAGCCGTGGCCGGCAGACAGGATGAAACGGTCGCGGTCGGGCCACTCGGGGTTGGCGGCGTCGAACTTCAGGTGATTGCCGAACAGGACGGTGGCGACGTCGGCCATGCCGATCGGCATGCCGGAGTGGCCGGAATTGGCCTGGGCCACACCGTCGAGGGCCAGCGCGCGGATCGCGGTTGCGCGCATCCAGTGGTCGGGATTGGCGTTGCGAAGCTCTGAAATGTCCACCGTGAGGTTCCTTGCGTTGCAGCGTTTCGCGCTGAATAGCAGTCGCTGGGCAAATGGCAAGGTCGCGGACCTGCGGGGCGCGGAAACGCGGATGAAAACCGCCGTCCAAGTGCTTGGGAAGGCGCTGGTAAACAGGGGGGCGCATTTTCCCTTTTCGCTTGCTAGAGTTTCACGAAAGGGTCCAGGGGCGATTCGCGTTGCGGTCGTGCCGGCACAAGACCCGAAAGACGGGACGGCCCGGCATACGGGCGAGAATACGGGGGCGAGAGGGCAGATGACCCAGATCGACGAGTTGCAGACGCGCCTGTCGCGTGCGCTGGATCGCATTGGCCAGCGGCTGGAAGCCCACACAGCCGGGCCGGACGGCGCGGAGCTGGAGGCGCTGACGGCCAGGCTGACGGAGGCCGAGACCGCGCTGGCGGAGGCCGAAACCCGGGCTGCCGCAGCGGCGGAGGCGACGGAGACCGAGCGCGCGGCCGCCATCGAGGCGGCACGGCTGGAACTGGCGGAAGAACACGCCTCGGCGCTGGCCACCCTGCGGGGCGAGGCTGCGGCCGAGCAGGAACTGGCAGTGTCGCAGGCGCTTGAAAAGGCGGCGGAGGAACGTGACGCGGTCATCGCCGCCGTGCGCGCCGAGGCGGAAGCGGCGGTTGCCGCGGCGGGCGCGGGTGACGGTCCGGCCGAAGCGGCAGCGGACGACGGCGCCGACCGGGGCGAGATCGAGGCCGAACTGACGGCCCTGCGCGAGGCGCTGGAGGACGAGAAGGTCGCCAATGCCCAGCTTGAGGAACGGATGCGCCACCTGAAGGCGCGGCTGGCCGAGGCGGAAGCCGGGGCCGGTGGCGCGGGCGAGGCGGGCGGTGTCCCGGCGGAGATGATCGAGGGGCTGGACGCGGAGGTGCAACGGCTGCGTGCGGCCAACGCCGCGCTGTCGGAAAGCAACGCCGCGCTCAGGGCCGCCAACGCGCAGGGCGTGGGCGATGCGTCGCTTATCAACGAGGCGATGCAGGTGGAGCTTGACGGGCTGCGCGCCGCGCGCGCGGTGGACGCGGCAGAAACGGAGGCGCTGATCGCGACCCTGACGCCGCTGCTCGACGCCGCAGGACCTGACGGACAGGAGGCCAACTCATGAGCCAGATCGAAGTGGAGATCGGGATCGGCGGACGCACCTTCGAGGTCGCCTGCCAGGAGGGCGAACAGCAGTTCCTGCTGTCCGCCGCGTCGCTTCTGGACGCGGAGGCGCAGGTGCTGGTGCAGCAGATCGGCCGTATCCCAGAGACGCGGATGCTGCTGATGGCCGGGCTGATGCTGGCCGACAAGACCGCGGGGCTGGAAGAGAAGCTGCGCGATGCCGAGGAGCAGTTGGGCGCGATGAAGGCGGAGATCGCCGAGCTGAAGGCGAAGCCCGCACCGGCGCCGGAGAAGGTCGAGGTGGCGGTGATCCCCTCGGACGTGACCGATGCGCTGGCGGAACTCGCGGCGCGGGCGGAATCGCTGGCCGAGACGGCGGACGAGAAGCTGGGCGCCTGACGGCAGACGAGATGCCGGGCGCCTGTCGGCAGGCGAGATGCCGGGCGCCTGACGGCAGACGAGAACCGGGCGCCTGAAGGCAGGGGAGAATCCGAGCGCCTGAAGGCGCAGGGGCGCGGTCTTTCCGGGTCGCGGTCGGCGCGTCGGTCAGGGCAGGTGGCCAACCCGGCTGCGCCGGAACGCCCACCCTACGGGATGCCGCGCCTCAGGCGGCGGCCCTGAGACGTTCCGCGAGGCTGTGCCCGAGGGCCACGAAGGCGCGCAGGTCGTCCGGTTTGCGCATGAGTCCGCTGTGGCGCAGGGCAAAGCCCTGGCCGTCGCGGATCGCCACGGGCTGTTGCGCGGGGTTGCGGCCCCGGCGGGCGGAGGCCAGATCCGGCGCATCGCGGATCGGCATGAGAGCGGTTTCGGCACCGGGTGTCGCCAGCAGGGTGCCTGCGCCTTCGTCCGGCACGGCCTGCAGGCGGGACATGTCCGGGCCCAGCGCGCCGAGGAGTTTCGTGAGGATCATGTGGCCGATCCCGCCGGTGCTGCCGAGCGCGCTTTCCAACCGGATGCGGGCGCCGTCGGGCATGTCGGGTCCAAGTACGGCCAGACCGTCGCCGAGCGCGAGATCCGGCGCGGTGAACCGGGTCCAGCGGGTGGTGCCCGACCTGCCGCCGGACGTGGAATGGCCGAGGCTGTAGAGCGTGAGGGTCCAGCCCCTCGCCGGATCGGAGATGTCGATCCGCATGCCGTCTTGGCCGGAGGCGGCGGTCTCCTCGATCCGCCAGCCTTCGCGGGAGGCGAGTTCCCGAAGGTCGGCCCGCCATTTACGGTTGTTGCGGAAGGCCGCGAAGACGATCCCGGAGCCTGCCAGGGCGGCGATGACGAGGAATGCGGCGACAGTCATGGTGCCCATGCTGAAAGTCCTGTTTGAAAAATGTGTTGTCCGAAATGAAGTGGGGCGGCCTGGTTGGCGGCCGCCCCGTGATGTCTCGCACATGCCTCAGGCGCTGTCAGGGCCTCTGGCCCGCGCCGGTGCCCGGCGGTTCAGGCGTTGGCTTCGCGGATCTTGTCGGCGGCGTCCTTGTTGAAGGAGATGCCGTTCTGTTCGAAGAGGCCGTCGAGTTCGCCGGACAGCGTCATCTCGGTGATGATGTCGCAGCCGCCGACGAATTCGCCCTTCACGTAGAGTTGCGGGATGGTCGGCCAGTCCGAGTAGTCCTTGATGCCCTGGCGGATGGCGTCGTCGGCGAGGACGTTCACGTCTTCGAAGTCCACGCCCATGTAGTTCAGCACCCCGGCCACGCGGGAGGAGAAGCCACACTGCGGCATCGCCTTGGTCCCCTTCATGTAGAGCACCACGTCGTGTGCATTCACGGTGTCCGCGATACGGGTCTTTGCGTCGGTCGTTTCGGTCATGTCTGTCTCCGTTGTCGGGGGGCGCGCGCCGGGCGGGCGCGCCGGGGGTGCATGGCCCGGCAGGGACGGGGCCGGGTCGGGTCAGTCGGGGGCCCGGGTGGTCAGGGCGAGGGCGTGCAGTTCGCCGGACGGGCCGTCCATCTTGCCCTTGAGCGCGGCGTAGACGGCGCGTTGTTGCTGGACGCGGTTCATGCCCCTGAAACTTTCGTCGACGACCATCGCGGACATGTGCACGCCGTCGTCCCCTTCGACGACGATCTTGGCGTCCGGGAAGGATTGGCGCAGAAGGTCCTCGAGGTCCTGGGCATGGATTGGCATATGGGGCTCCGCTCTCGTGTCTCTGGTGGTCCGGCTGTTTCCGGGGGCTTTTGTCAGGAATCTAGACCGCCCGGTGGGGCTGTGCAAGGGCGTGCGGTGCGGCCTGCGGCCGACGAGAGGCGCTGCCTCTCGTGCTCTCCGAGGTATTTTCGTCCAGGTGAAGAGGGGGGCGGCGGCGCTCAGGCGGCGAGGTCGCACCAGACGGGGACGTGGTCGGAGGGCTTTTCGGCGGCGCGGACGTCCTTTTCGATCCAGCAGTCGTTGAGGAGGTCGGCGGCCTGCGGTGTCAGCAGCAGGTGGTCGATGCGGATGCCGTTGTTCCGTTGCCAGGAATTGGCCTGGTAGTCCCAGAAGGAGTAATGGCCCGGACCTTGCGTGCGGGCGCGGAAGGCTTCGGTGAACCCGAGGTTGACGATCCGGCGGAAGGCCTGCCGGGTCTGGGGGAGGAACAATGCGTCGTCGGTCCAGGCGTCGGGTTTCGCGGCGTCCTCGGCCTGCGGGATGACGTTGTAGTCGCCGGCCATGACCGCGGGCATCTCGGAGGCGAGGAGCTGTTCGGCGCGGGTGTGGAGGCGCTCCATCCAGGCGAGCTTGTAGTCGTATTTCGGGCCGGGGGCGGGGTTGCCGTTGGGCAGGTAGAGACCGCAGAGGCGCACGGCGGTGGTGTCGCCCATCACCGTCGCCTCGATCCAGCGGGCCTGTTCGTCGTCCGGGTCGCCGGGCAGGCCGCGCGAGACGTCTTCGAGCGGCAGTTTCGACAGGATGGCAACACCGTTGAAGCCTTTCTGTCCGTGGGTCTCGACGGCGTAACCCATATCCTCGAAATGCTCCCTGGGGAAATTCTCGTCCACCGACTTGATTTCCTGCGCCAGGACAACGTCGGGGTTTGCAGACTGGAGCCAATCGGAAAGGGCGCCGATCCGCGCCTTGATGCCGTTGATGTTGAACGTCGCGATTTTCATTCGATCCCCCGATTTTGGTTCAGGTGGATCGTGGATCGTGTCGGAGGTCAAGCGCGGGGGTTTGGCATGTTGGACAGGGGGTGACGCCAAACAGTGCTAAGTGACGTCAGGCAACGTCATTTTTTGCATTTTTTGTGTCGAATCCCGAGGCGTTTGATCGCCTTTAGGTTGAGCGAAACTCCGCCGCTCAACCGAAATTTTCAGTGACTCGAATCGCCTTTCCAGACTTTGCAACCCTGCAAAGTTGTGTTGCGTGGCTTCGATTCCACTTTTCCACAAGTTTTATCGGTCTGGGGATAAGTCCTATTGTTTCGCATTCAGAGACAGATGTATCCACCGGTCCCTGTGGAAAAATAATTGATTAAACAACCTTAACAGGAATTAACTTTCTTGCAAACGCTTTTTGCGGGCAGCGTTAGGGGGTCAACAACGCACTTCCTCAACGGAGAACGACAATGTCCGCACTCATCAAAACCAATCTCTCTGAAGAAATCGTTTCCGGCAGCGAAACAAGCGCAATCGCCGGTGATTCGGTTGAAATGTTCACGTCCTGGTCCGGCCCGACCCGCGGCGACCTGCGTGACGGGTCCGCTGTCGAGATGTTCACCTCCTGGTCCGGCCCGGTGACCGGTTCCGCAGCCCAGGGCGGCAATGTCGAGGCGTTCACCTCCTGGTCCGGTCCGGCGGCAGGCGACAAGATTTCCGGCGACAGTGTCGAGGCGTTCACCTCGTGGTCCGGTCCGGCGGCAGGCGACAAGATCTCCGGCGACAATGTCGAAGCGTTCACCTCGTGGTCCGGCCCGGCGGCGGGCGACAAGATCTCCGGCGACAGTGTCGAGGCGTTCACCTCGTGGTCCGGTCCGGCGGCAGGCGACAAGATCTCCGGCGACAATGTCGAAGCGTTCACCTCGTGGTCCGGTCCGGCGGCGGGCGACAAGATCTCCGGCGACAGTGTCGAGGCGTTCACCTCGTGGTCCGGTCCGGCGGCAGGCGACAAGATCTCCGGCGACAATGTCGAAGCGTTCACCTCGTGGTCCGGTCCGGCGGCGGGCGAACGCGAAGCCGGCGATGCGGTCGAGGCCTTCACCAGCTGGTCGGTCAAGGCCTGAGCCTGACCGCGACTGACAACCTGCGAACCCGGGCGGGGCGTGACGCTCTGCCAATGACAGAGGAGAAGACCAAATGCCAAATGTCATCCAACTGACCGTCCCGTCCCGGATTGCGCCTCTGGAAGCGCGGATCACCGCGCTTCTGGGCTCCTTCGCCGATCATCGCCGTACCGGTGACGACGTGTTCTGGCTGAAGGAAAACGCCGAACTGCTGAATATCCTCGAATGCACCGGGCAGCCGGTCGCACCGGAGGCGCTGAGCGTGCACGAAGCGTTCTATGCGCAGGCCGAAGACAGGCTGACATTCTTCCCACAGTACTACAGATTTCTACTCTCAATTGCATTGGATCTTGAGGATCTCGGCTTTTCGGGGAACTCTGGTCAGCGCATGGTTGAGTTTGCCGCGTCAGAGCGCCTCCCGGAGGCAGAATTGTCCGACCTCCAGAGGGCCGAGGCCCGGCGCCTGATGATGCGCCGCGGGGTCGATCCGGTGCGGGACGCAGGGCTTGACGACAGGCTGCGCGCCTTCTGCGGACGGACCGCCACCTTTGCGCTGCCGAACAAGAAGGCGGCCTACGAGCTGACGCATATCGTCTACTATCTGTCCGAATACGGCCGCCGGGATCCCCGGCTCGGTGACGACGCCCTGATCAGTCTGCATTTTGCCGGGCTGACCGCCTTTCTGGACCAGAACGCCGACCTGCTTGCCGAGGTCTGCATCGCGCTGGTCTATGCCGGTCAGGAACCTCCGATCGCCTGGAGCGCCTGGCTGGAAGAGGAAACCGCCGCCTACACCGTCGACCACGGCGAGGGGCTGCCGCTGAACGACGATTACCACGAATTCCTGGTCTGCAACTGGCATCAGGCGGTGATCGGCGCGCCGGTGTTCCGCAAGCCGCTGGAGACCGAGCGGATGACCTATTCCAAGAACGGGCGCCGGTCGACCGCGCTGCGCGAGATCAGCCAGGCCATGCTGGGCATGGAGCGGCGGAGCGGTGACTGGGAGCGGATGCGCACCATGATCCTGCCGGCGCTGTCGGAAACCACGCTTGAGGTCCTGACCGTGGCCAGCGAAAGCTGCGCGCTTTTTCCCGACTACTTTGCGGGCTTCGCCCGGGCAGGTGCCGCATGAACCGGATGTCGAAGATGTGGATGGCGCTGGGTGGCGCCGGTGTGGGGGCGCTGCTGGTGGTGGTCTACACCGGCATGATGGCGGCGGCCGACGGGATCACCAAGTTCATCGCCGGGTCCTACGCCGCGCCGCAACTTTTCGTGCTGTCGTCGTTCCTGGTGGTGGCCTTTTCGGTCGGGGGCGCGCGCATCGGCGGACAGGGTGTCGTCGCGGGGCTGCGCGTGCGGTCGCGCGCGGCGATGCTGATCCGCGCGGTTCTGACGGTGGTCGCCTCGGTCGCGTTCTTCATGGCGTTCCGTCATCTGCCCTTTGCCGACGTCTTCCTGTTCATCGGTCTGATCCCGCTGATCGCGGCGGTGCTGTCCGGCCCGATCCTGGGCGAGACGCCGCGTCCGCTGGCCTGGGCGGCGCTGAGCGTCGGTGCCTGCGGCGTGCTGTTCCTGATGCCGGGCGGCGTGTCCGGGATGCAGGCGGGCCATGCCTGGGCGCTGCTGGCCGCCGTCTCCGGCACCGGCTCCATGCTGGCCGCACGGGTGATCGCCAAGGTCGAACGCGCGCCGCTGGCGCAGGTGTTCTGGCCGAACCTTGCCCTGATGGTGTCCATGGCGGTGGCGCTGCCTTTCGTCTGGCAGCCGATGGGTCTGAACGATTTCATCTGGGTCGCGGCCTATGCCGGCGCGCTGTTCGGAGCACGCTACGTCGTGGCCGAGGCGCTGCGCCTGCTGCCGGCCTATGTCGCCACGCCGCTGATGAACCTGCAGTTCGTCTGGATGGTGGTCATCGGATTTGTCGGCTTCGGAGAAGTGCCGACGGCGGCGACGGTGCTGGGTGTCATGCTGGTTGTGGGCTCTGGCGCCTGGCTGGTGCTGGAAGAGCATATCGGACGGGCCCGGGCCGCGCGGATTGTTCCGGCGGAGTAAGGCCTGAGGGGTGGCGGCTGCGCCGCCGATAGGGTGAGACAAGCGGGTCGGCGGCTGCGCCGCCGACAGGGTGAAACATGCGGGTCGGCGGCTGGGCCGCCGACAGGCCGGGGCGGGCGCTGCCCTCCCCGGACCCCTCCCGAGGTATTTTCGCCAAGATGAAGACATGACGGAAATGAAGAGATGACGACAAAAGGGGCCGGTCGGCCCCTTTTGTCGTTCGGCACCGCGTGGCGTGGCGGTGCGCGCTCAGATCGAGAAGGACGTGCCGCAGCCGCAGGAACTGGTGGCGTTCGGGTTGTCGATGGTGAAGCGCGCGCCGATGAGTTCGTCGGTGAAGTCGATCGTGGCGCCGGACAGGAAGGGCAGGGAGACCGGATCGACCACCACCTTTTCCGGGCCTTCGGCGATCACGAGGTCGTCCGTGGCGGGCGCGTCGAGGCTGATGTCGTACTGGAAGCCGGAACAGCCGCCGCCCTCGACCGCCACGCGCAGGGCCTTGCCCTGGTCGGCGGCACCGATTTCGGACAAGCGTTCGAAGGCGCGTTCTGTGACTTTCGGCGGGAGCTGCATGGATCGGTCCTCGGTTGCGGTCCTTACAGACTTAAGTGCGGGCGGGCGCGGGGGCAAGACGGGGCTTGGCTTTCTGGTCCGCGGCTTGTGCATCTGTGTTACGTTTTGGTGCGGTCTGCGGCCCTGTCGCGGCGGCCGGGCAGCTGTCGAGACAACTTGTTGTTATCGCTGGCCCGAGGCGCTAAGAGACCAGCGTCAGATTTTATGGGAGACAGGCCGGATGGGCGCAGTTTACGCAAGCGATCCGGAAACCGCACGCGGGCGGCTTTTCGCGGAAGAGGAGAGCGCGCACCGGTCCTCTTTCCAGCGCGACCGCGACCGGATCATCCATGCGTCGGCGTTCCGCCGGCTGAAGCACAAGACGCAGGTCTTTATCGAGCACGAGAGCGATTTCTACCGGACGCGTCTGACGCATTCGATCGAGGTGGCGCAGGTGGCGCGGACCATATCGAACACGCTTGGGTTGAACATCGATCTGTCGGAGGCGGTCGCACTGGCCCACGATCTGGGCCATACGCCCTTCGGCCACACCGGGGAGGATGCGCTCGACGCGCTGATGAAGCCCTACGGCGGGTTCGACCACAACGCCCAGACCATCCGCATCGTGACCTCGCTCGAACGCCATTATGCGGAGTTCGACGGGCTGAACCTGACCTGGGACACGCTGGAGGGCATCGCCAAGCACAACGGGCCGCTGACCTCGGGGCCGGACGATCCGGGCGACGATCTGCCCTATGCGCTGAAGGCCTACAACGATCTGCACGACCTGGAGCTGCACACCCATGCCAGCGCCGAGGCGCAGGTCGCGGCGTTGTCGGACGACATCGCCTACAACAACCACGACCTGCACGACGGGCTGCGCGCCGGGCTGTTCACCGAGGAGGCCGTGGCCGAGCTGCCGATGGTGGGCGAGGCCTATGCCGAAGTGGACCGGCTGTATCCCGGCACCGACTGGTATCGCCGCCGCCACGAGGCGCTGCGGAGGGTGTTCGGCGTCATGGTCACCGACCTTCTGGACGTGTCGCGGCAGATCCTTTCGGACAGCGGCGCGCGGTCGGCGCAGGACATCCGCGAGCTGGGGTATCCGGTGATCGCCTTTTCCGACCGGATGACGGCGGACATCTCGGAGTTCCGCAAGTTCCTGTTCACCCGGGTTTATCGTGCGCCGACGGTCATGGACCAGCGGCGGCGGGTGACGCAGGCGGTCGACGACCTGTTTCCGATCTTCATGGACGATCCCACCCTGCTGCCGCGGCGGTGGCACAAGGATGTGGAAGCGGCGCAGGACGAAACCACGCGGGCGCGTCTGGTGGCCGATTACATTGCGGGCATGACCGACCGTTTTGCCTTGCAGCAGCACGCCAAGCTGACCGGCACCGACATTCTGGACGGACATTGGGAAACCGGGCTTTCGCGGCAGTGATCTCTGTGTCACATCTTTCGTCGAAGGGTGTGCGGTCCATTGGAAATGTCAGGTCAGTTCGAGGGCAGGGTCGCCGTGGTGGCGGGTGCGGAGCATCCCCTTGCGGCGTCCCTGTGCCGGCGCATCGCCGGTGGGGGCGGTCGCGTGGTGGCGCTTGGCCGCGAACATGACGCCCTTTTGGAGGTCGCCGGGTTCCGGCCCGCGCTGATCCAGACGCTGACGCTGGGCGGGATGCCCCACAACGTGGTCGATCTGCTCAGGGGAAGCTGGAACGGCGAGCCGCTGGATTGTTTCATCGACTGCATGCTGTTGAACGTGGCCGGAAACGCCGGCGCATCGCGCGAGGTCTTTGCGCTGAGCTTGGCGCTGACGGATGCGCTGGAGCGTGGCCTGACTGCCGCGCAAGGCTGCGCGACATTGGTCGTTCCGGAGGGTGTTTCATCCGATGATAAATCATATGAAGCAATCAGTTATGAGGCGATCCTCA
Source organism: Sagittula stellata E-37 (assembly GCF_039724765.1). Taxonomy (NCBI): domain Bacteria; kingdom Pseudomonadati; phylum Pseudomonadota; class Alphaproteobacteria; order Rhodobacterales; family Roseobacteraceae; genus Sagittula; species Sagittula stellata. The sequence goes on from NZ_CP155729.1 coordinate 2,256,068, forward strand.
ACCGTTTTCTGAGCCTGCCAAGTCCCGTGAGGCGCATGGCGGTGCGGGTGCGGAAGGAGCCGGAGGCTTGGTCCGATGCGCAGTGTGTGTCCGCCGGGGACGTGGTGCTGAAGCCATTCGGCACGGGCGATGCCGTGAACGGCGATGCAAGAAAAGTCGACTGGACACCGGAACCGTCCTAGGTCTGACCGGGACGATACGGAGAGGGACGAATGGCGGTAGCTGAATCGGCGGGGGCACTGGACCCCGTTCTGGCTTTTGCGCTGGTGGGCGCGCTTGGCGTGGGCAGTCAGTGGCTGGCCTGGCGAATGCGGCTTCCGGCCATCGTGCTGATGCTGGCGGCGGGGCTGATCGTCGGCCCTGTGCTGGGGCTTCTGGACCCGGCCGCCCAGTTCGGCACCATGCTGTCGCCGATGATCGCCATCGCGGTGGCCATCATCCTGTTCGAGGGCGGGCTGACGCTGGACGTCGATCATCTGAGCGACGCGGCGACCGGCGTGCGCCGGCTGGTGATCATCGGCGCGCCGCTGGGGTGGCTGATGTCGGCCTGCGCGCTGCACTACGTGGCCGGCCTGTCGTGGGAGACCTCCGCGGTCTTCGGCGGGATCATGATCGTCACCGGCCCGACGGTGATCGCGCCCCTTCTGCGGCAGGCGAAGCTGGCGAAACGTCCGGCGGCGCTGCTCCAGTGGGAAGCGATCGTCAACGACCCGGTGGGCGCGCTGGCGGCGGTCCTGGCCTTCGAGGTCGTCGTCGTGCTGCAGACCGCCACCGGGGCGGGCCATGCCGTTTGGCAGCTTGCCATGGGGATCGGCGTGGCAAGCGCCCTTGGGCTGGCCGGGGGCGCGGGTCTGGCGGCCGCCTTCCGCCGCGCCTATGTGCCGGAATACATGAAGGTCCCCGTGTTGTTCGTTGTTCTGCTTGCGGTTTTCGCCGTTGCGGATTCGGTGCTGCACGAAAGCGGCCTCTTGGCTGTGACCCTGATGGGGCTGTGGATCGCCAATGCCGGGCTGCCGTCCTTCACCGAGCTTTACCGTTTCAAGGAACACGCGACCGTGTTGCTGGTCTCGGGGGTGTTCATCCTGCTGGCGGCGGGCATGAGTTTCGACCGGCTGATGGTTCTGGACTGGCGGGCGGTGGTCTTCGTCGCGGTGGTGATCCTGATCGCGCGCCCGCTGCCGGTGCTGATCGCCCTGGCCTTTACCAACGTGCCCGCGAAGGAGCGCATCCTCGTGGCCCTGACCGGTCCGCGCGGTGTGGTGCTGGTCGCCGTCGCCGGGCTGTTCGGCGAGCGGCTGGTGGAGCTTGGCATCCCGGACGGCGACCGCGTGGCGCCGCTGGCCTTCGCGCTGGTGGCGGCGACCGTGGTGCTGCACGGTTTCACCCTGTCTCCGGTGGCGCGGTTCCTTGGCCTCAGCGCCGGAGAGAAGCCGGGTGTGCTGATCCTCGGCGGATCGCGCTGGTCGGTGGAGCTGGCGCTGGCGCTGCGCAAGATGGGGCAGGTGGAAAAGAAGGGCGAGAAGGGCGAGGTGAAGAAATCCACCGGCCTGCCGGTGATGATCGCCGATCCCAATCATGCGCGGCTGCGCGGTGCGCGCGAGGCCGGGATCGACGTGTTCTTTGGCGACATCCTGTCGGAGGCGGCGGAAGAACGGGTGGAATTGATCGCCTACGAGAAGCTGATCTGCGCCGCCGAGAACGATGCCTACAACACGCTGGTCGCCACCGACCTCGCGCCGGAGTTCGGGCGCGACAACGTCTTTCAGCTTAAGCGGGTGAAGGAGACGAGTTCGCGCCACGCGCTGCCGGCCACGCTGGGCGGTCGGCCGCTGGCGCCGCAACAAACCTACTTCGAGGCCAACGCCGCGATTGCCGAGGGCTACGAGTTCCGCGTCAGCACCCTGTCGGAGGAATGGAAGCTGGAGAACTGGCGCGAGATGCTGAACGGCGCCGTGGCGGTGGCAGAGCTGACGCCGGGCGGGCGGCTGCGCTTCCTTGCGCCCGACGAAGACCCGCAGGACCGGCCCGGCACGCGCATCCTGTCCTTCACCGAGAAGCGGGAGGAACGGCGGGAGGCCTGAGGGGCAAAGCGACACGTTTGACGCGCGCGGCCAAAGTGATAGAGGAGGCGCCAATCCTTGGAGCCTGAACATGAACCTCTTTGCCGATATCCGCGCGCTTGTCCTCGATGCCATCACGACCCTCGTGACCGAGGGTGTGCTGCCTGACGGTCTGAACACCGATGCCGTGACGACGGAACCTCCGCGAGATCCGGCGCATGGCGACATGGCGACGAACGCGGCAATGGTGCTGGCCAAACCGGCGGGCAAGAAGCCGCGCGACATCGCGGAGGCATTGGCGGTCAAGCTGGCAGACGACCCGCGTGTCGCCAGTGCCGAGGTGGCGGGCCCGGGCTTTCTGAACCTGCGGCTGGAGCCGTCGGTCTGGCAAGCCCTTCCTAAGGCGATCCTGGGCGGCGGCACGGCATATGGCCGGTCCGACATGGGCAAGGGGGAGAAGGTCAACATCGAGTACGTCTCGGCCAACCCCACCGGGCCGATGCACGTGGGCCACGCGCGCGGCGCGATCGTGGGCGATGCCATGGCCTCGCTGCTGGCCTATGCCGGCTACGACGTGACCCGCGAATACTACATCAACGACGGCGGCGCGCAGGTCGACGTGCTGGCGCGGTCCGTGTACCTGCGTTACCAGGAGGCGCACGATCTGTCGGTCGACTGGCCCGAAGGCAGCTATCCCGGCGATTATCTGATCCCGGTCGGCGAGGCGCTGAAGGACAAGGTGGGCGACGTCTGGCTGGAAGCCCCCGAGAAGGTCTGGCTGCCGGAGGTCCGTGAGTTCGCGACCGCGGCGATGATGGCCCTGATCCGCGACGACCTGGCCGCGCTTGGCGTGCACATGGATGTCTTCTTCTCCGAGAAGTCGCTGTACGGCACCGGCCGGATCGAGGCGGCGATCGACGCGCTGAAAGAGATGGGGCTGATCTACTGGGGCGTCCTGCCGAAGCCCAAGGGCAAGGCGGAAGAAGATTGGGAAGAACGCGAGCAGTGGCTGTTCAAGTCGACCGATTTCGGTGACGACGAGGATCGCCCGGTGATGAAGGCGGATGGGTCCTGGGCGTATTTCGCGCCGGATATCGCGTATCACTACGACAAGGTGCAGCGCGGGTTCGATCTGCTGATCAACATCTTCGGCGCGGATCACGGCGGTTACGTCAAGCGGCTGAAAGCGGTGGTCAAGGCGCTGAGCCAGGATCGCGTGCCGCTGGACATCAAGCTGATCCAGCTGGTGAAGCTGTTCAAGAACGGCGCGCCGTTCAAGATGTCGAAGCGGGCAGGGACCTTCATCACGCTGCGCGATCTCGTGGACGAGGTGGGCGCCGACGTGGCGCGGTTCCACATGCTGACGCGGAAATCCGACGCGACGCTGGACTTCGACTTCGACAAGGTGGTCGAGCAGTCGAAGGAAAACCCGGTGTTCTACGTGCAGTACGCCCACGCGCGGATCTGTTCGGTGCTGCGCAAGGCGGGGGCCGAGGGCATCGACGTGTCCGATGCGACGCTGGCGGCGCAGGACCTGTCCGGCATGACGCATCCGGCCGAGCTGCACCTCGCCGCGAAGCTGGCGGAATGGCCGCGTCTGGTGGAGATCGCCGCGCGCACACACGAACCGCACCGGGTGGCGACGTACCTCGGCGAACTGGCGGCGGACCTGCATGGGCTGTGGAACCGGGGCAACGACGAACCGGCGTTGCGGTTCCTCCAGGATGACCCTGTTGCAACACAGTCGAAAATCGCGCTGGCACGCGCCACGGCAGTTGTGATTTCCGCTGGCCTTGGTATCTTGGGCGTGACCCCGGTGGAAGAAATGCGCTGACATAAGGCGCGCGCCGCCGGGTCCGACAGGCGCTTATCCAATCCGATTGGGCTGGTCCTACGGGCCGGCGGCGTCTTCATGAAGGACGAGCAGCATCACCTTGCCGGCAATGTACTGGCGGGGGAACACGAGGCAGACATGGCGGACTATTCCTATGACGCGGGGCGCATTGCGCCTGTTTCCGGGCATTTTCAGCACGGTGGCCAACGGTACGACGGCGAACGCGCTGCCGATTACGGCGCTCAGGACTATGGCGCGGCGGCGCAGGTCCGGACGGTTTCGATGACCAACCTGCTGGGCGCTGCGGCGTCTCTGGCGTTGGTCGTTGGTGTCGGCATCTGGGGCTACGGCGTGATGGCGCGGGACGTCAGCGGCGTGCCGGTCGTGCGCGCGGCCTCCGGTCCGATGCGGGTGGCGCCCGAAGATCCGGGCGGTACGCTGGCCGATCACCAGGGGCTGGCGGTCAACGCCGTGGCGGGGCAGGGGTCTGCCGAAGGGCCTGCGCAACAGCTTGTCCTGGCACCGCGCCCGGCTGGGCTTGCCTCCGAAGACGTGGCCACGGGGGCACTGTCCCTGGCGTTGCAGCAGGACGCAGAAGCGATGGCCACCGCGGCGGAGGATGGCGCGACGCCGGCGGTGTTGTCGACGCAATCCGGCGACAATGCAGAAAACGACCCTATTCTTGCACTGGCGGCCCAGATCGCGGCCGAAAGCGAGCCGTTGACGCCTTTGGCGCCCGGCGCAGACAACCCCGTGGTGACAGAGGTGCAGGACGTGTCGTCTTCGGGCGCGCGCGATCTTTTCCCGGAAGACGAATACGAGGAAGAGGCCGAGATGCCCAAGCCCGGTCCCGGACTTGGCCGGTCGCTCAGGCCCAGGCTGCGGCCCTCCGGCTTGCAGGTGGCGTCGGTCGGGCCGGTCGATGCCGACGTGATCGCCGCCGCCGTGGCCAGCGTCACCAAGGAGATCGACCCCGCGACTCTGCCCGCCGGCACACGGCTGGTGCAGATCGGCGCGTTCGACAGCGCCGAGACGGCGCGGTCCGAATGGACACGTCTGGAGACCCGCTTTGGCGACTTCATGGACGGCAAGGGCCGGGTGATCCAGCAGGCGACATCGGGCGGGCGGACGTTCTACCGCCTGCGGGCCGAGGGCTTCGTCGACCTGTCGGATGCGCGGCGGTTCTGCGCGGCGTTTGTCGCCGAGAAGGTGGACTGCATCCCGGTGGTCACGCGATGAACCGCTTCGGCGCGGCCATCCTTGGCTGCGCGGGGCAGGCGCTGACGGCGGACGAGAGGGCGCTGTTCCGGGACGTGCGCCCTTTCGGCTTCATCCTCTTTGCCCGCAACATCGAAAGCGCCGACCAGGTCCGGACGCTGTGTGACCAGATGCGCGCAGCCGCCGGTTTCGACGCGCCGGTGTTCATCGACCAGGAAGGCGGGCGCGTGCAGCGCCTGCGCGCGCCGCTGGCAAAGGAATTCCGGCCGCCGCTTGACGACGTGGCGCTGGGGCCGCGGGCCTTCTGGCTGCGCGCCCGTCTGATCGCGCACGAACTGCGGTCCATGGGGATCGACGGAAACTGCATCCCGACGCTGGACGTCGCGCGGGACGAGACGCACCCGATCCTGCGCAACCGCTGTTACGGCACCGACGTGGCGACCGTGGTCCGCCATGGCCGCGCCGTGGCGGATGGGCTGTTCGCGGGCGGTGTTCTGCCGGTGATGAAGCACATGCCCGGCCACGGGCTTGGCACACTGGACAGTCACAAGGACCTGCCGCGCGTCGGCGCGCCGCGAGATGTGCTCGACCATACCGATTTTGCCGCGTTTCGTGCATTGAACGACCTGCCGTTGGCCATGACGGCACATTTGGTGTTCGAAGAGATCGACCCGCAACCGGCCACGGTATCGAACATCATGGTCAAGGTGATCCGTAAAGAGATCGGATTTGACGGGCTTTTGATGACCGACGACATCTCGATGGAGGCGTTGAGCGGCACGGTGGACGAACGCTGTGCCGCGGCGTTGGCGGCGGGTTGCGACCTTGTCCTGCACTGCAACGGCGCCTTCGATGAGATGGTGTCGATCTGGGACCGCTGCGGAGAGATGACCCCGGCGGCACAGACCCGCGCAGAGGCGGCGCTGGCCGCCCGCCGCGCGCCCGACGATGTTGACATCGCGGCGCTGGAGGCTGAGTTTGACGCCTTGACCGCGTGAAGAGTGTCCGATGGACGATACCGACACAGAGCCGGAACTGCCGCTTTCCGTCGCCGATCGCATGGCGGCGGAAGCTTTGGTCGTGGACGTCGAGGGCTTCGAGGGACCGCTCGACCTGCTTCTGAACATGGCGCGCACGCAGAAGGTGGACCTGCGCCAGATCAGCGTTCTGGACCTGGCGCGGCAGTACCTCGTCTTTGTCGAGAAGGCCAAGGCGCTGCGGATCGAACTGGCGGCGGACTACCTCGTGATGGCGGCTTGGCTCGCGTTCCTGAAATCGCGCCTCCTGCTGCCGCCCGACCCGACGGAGGAAGGCCCCTCGGGCGAGGATCTGGCGGCGCATCTGGCTTTTCAGCTTGAGCGGTTGCAGGCGATGCGCGAGGTGGCGGCCAAGCTGATGGCGCGCGACCGGCTGGGCCGCGATTTCTTTGCCCGCGGCGTGCCGGAAGAGATGGAGCGCGTGCGGAAGGTGGTCTACACCGCCTCGCTGCTGGACCTGATGCAGGGCTACGCGCGCATCCGCACCAAGGACGAATTCCGGCCCTTCGTGATGGACCGGGACAAGGTGTTTACCATGGAACAGGCGCTGGACCGGATGCGCGGCATGATCGGCTTTGCGGGCCAGTGGACGGACATTCAGGGCTATCTGCCGGACGGTTGGAACGAAGACCCTGTGATGTGGCGCTCGGCCACGGCGGCGACTTTCGCGGCCTCGCTGGAACTGGTGAAGGAGGGCAAGGTGGAGCTTCGGCAGAGCGGCACATTCGAGCCGATCCAGCTGCGCCGCCGGGAGGGCCGGGAATGAACGATCTGCCGGAGACCGGACAGGAGGGGGCCGAAGACGTCGCCGAACCGATACGCGAGTCGTTGTTCGAGGCGCCGCCCATGGGCGAGCAGGAGCGCATGGTGGAGGCGATCCTGTTCGCCAGCGCCGAGGCCGTGACGGTGAAGGACCTGGGCGACCGGATGCCCCACGGCTGCGATCCGGCGGAGGCGCTGGTGCATCTGCGCAAGCGTTACGAGGGGCGCGGCGTGCGCGTGGTGCGCGTGGGCGACGCCTGGGCGATGCGCACCGCCCCCGACCTGGGCTACCTGATGCAGCGCGAGATGGTGGAGACCCGCAAGCTGTCGCGCGCGGCGGTGGAGACCTTGGCGATCATCGCCTACCACCAGCCGGTGACGCGCGCGGAAATCGAGGAAATCCGGGGGGTTGCCGTGTCGCGCGGCACGGTCGACCAGTTGATCGAGATGGATTGGATCCGTTTCGGACGACGCCGGATGACACCGGGACGACCGGTGACCTTTGTGGTGACGCAGGGCTTTCTCGATCACTTCGGGCTGGAATCGGCGCGCGATCTTCCCGGGCTGGCGGAACTGCGGTCGGCGGGGCTTTTGGAGAGCCGCCCGTCGCCGATCGGGCCTATGGGCGACGAGCGAGACCCGGACGAGATGGAGGCCGGCGAAGGCCAGTCGGAACTGTTCGAGGACTAGGGACAATTCCCCGTGTGCGCCCAAGATTGGACGCAATTGCGCGTTACGGTCTGGTAAGTTCTTGGTGAAACGGGGCGCGGTGCAGGCCGCTGCCCGGGCAGCTACATAATCCAAGGGATGCGGACCAGCGTGCCGCGTCCGAGAGGAGGCAGGCAGGAGCATGGACCAGATCATTCGGATGATCGTCAATCAGGTGGTGCGGCAATTCGTGAGCCGGGGTGTCAACGCCGGTATGAACCGCGCCTTCGGGCAGGGCCGTGGCGGGCAACGCGGCGACCGGATGCGCGGCGACGGTATGGCGCAGAGCTTTGACGACGGGCGGGGTGCGGAGCAGCCGGACCGGCAGGCGCAGCGCGAGGCGCGGCAGGCCCGCCGCGCGGCTCGACAGGCGCGGCGCGACGGACAGTCCTGAGCGCGATCCGGTACGCGTCTGCGCCACGCCCTCAGGCTGACCGCACCAAAAAAGGCCCCGCCGTGTGGCAGGGCCTTCCTGTGTCTGGCCGTATCAGCGTCAGCGCACGATGTAGACGATGCGGCGGTTCTCCGGGTTCACGATGACCGGCGCGTCGTTGACGTAGGCGTAGGTGTAGTCCGCTTCCGGCACGTCGTAGAGCGTCACGCCGTCCGGGATACCGGCGCCGACGACGACTTCGCCGTTCAGATAGACCGGCTCGACCGGGTTCTGCGACACGTAGGTGACGGTGGTCTCTGCCGGGGTGGCTGCGGCGCCCCCTGCGGCCCCCAGCACAACGCCTGCGGCGACGGCAGCGGGGCCACCGACCAGAAGCGCGGCGGTCGCGGCGCCAAAGCCTGCGCCCGCGGTCGCGTTCACGGCGGTTTCGGTGCCGTCCTTCTCCTGTTCGATGATCTTCACGTCCATGGCATCGGTGTTCTGGTAGATCACCGTCGGTTCCGGCATGGTGGTGTTCAGCAGGTAGGGGCTGTAGGCCCAGCCTTCGGCGCCGTCAAAGGACACCTTGCACCAGTCGGAGGCCGTGCAGCCGTCGACGGAGACCATCGCGTCCTGCGGCATCACGCTGACCACTCCGTACTGCGGTCCGGGGCCTTCGCGCAGGTTCAGCTCGGTCGTGGTGGCGGCGTCGAGCGCGAACAGCGGCGCTGCGGTCACGGCGGTGAGGGCAATGGCGGAGGCTGCGATTTTCTTGAACATTGATATGCTCCATTGTCGTGGTTTCCGGTATCGGACGGCGTGCCCGATCCTTGGAGCGACAACAGGAGAATGGGCCAACCGGTTCCGGTGAAACGGAAAATCCGTCGGTTGACGTGGCGCCATCCGGCAAGGCGCCGCCAAGGCCCGCAGGGAATGCGCGGAAAGGCGCAGGTTCCCGCGTCAGGCGGTCATGAAATGTTTCGAAAGTTTCAGGCCCTGTCCCTGATAGTTCGAGGCGATCCCCTGACCGTAAACCTGGGCGGGGACTTCGGACATGCGTTCATAGACGAGGCGGCCCACGGTCTGCCCGTGTTCGAGCACGAAGGGCGCCTCGTGGCAGCGCACTTCGAGCACACCGCGCGCGCCCGCGCCGCCGGCCGCCGCATGGCCGAAGCCGGGGTCGAAGAAACCTGCGTAATGCACGCGGAACTCGCCCACCATGGCGAGGAAGGGGGCCATCTCGGCGGCGTAGCCCGGCGGTATGTGCACGGCCTCGCGGCTCACGAGGATGTAGAAGGCGCCGGGATCGAGGATCAGCCGGTTGCGGTCGGAGCGCAGGCGGTCCCAGTAGTCGGCGGGGTCGTAGTGGTTGAGCTTGGCGAGGTCGATCACCCCGGTGTGCGGGCGGGCGCGGTAGCCCACGATGCCCTGCGGCCCGGGTTCGAGGTCGACGGAAAAGCCAAGCCCTGCGTCGATCACCGCCGGACCGCCCGCCACCAGTCCGACCTCTTCGTGCAGCGCCGTGAGCTGCGCGTCGGAGAGCACGGATTGACCGCGCCGGAAGCGGATCTGGTTCAGTGTCATGCCGGGGCGCACGAGGACGGAAAAGCTGCGCGGGCAGATCTCGGCCCAGAGGGGGCCGTCGTAGCCCGGAGCCACGCGGTCGAACTCCGTCCCGCCGTCGGTGATGACGCGGGTCAGCAGGTCGAGCCGCCCGGTGGAGCTTTTGGCGTTGGCGATGGCGGTGATGTCGTCCGGCAGGCTGAGGCGTTCCATCAGCGGCACGAGGTAGACGCAGCCCTTTTCCAGCACGGCGCCGGGGCCGAGGTCGATCTCGTGCATTTCGAACTCGGAGATGCGCGACGCGACGGTCCGGCCCTTGCCCGCGAGGAAGGAGGCGCGGACCCGGTAGGCGCGCGTCCCCAGCCGCAGGTCGAGGCTGGCGGGCTGCAACTGGCCGGGGGCGAACGGGTCGTCCGCCGCAAGCGCGCCGGTGGAGATCAGGGTCTGGATCTGCTGGCTGGCCAGTACGCCGGTCATGGGGGTCTCCGTCTTGTCGGGAGTCGTCTTAACAAGCCCCGGCGCGAAGGGGGAGACGAAAAGCGACGCGGGGGCACGTGTGCCCCGGTGCGGCGATTGCGGATGTTCCGGGAGCGGCAGACACGGTGCGCCAAGCCACCGGACGCGCGGTGCGCGACGGCATGGGGATGCTTGGCGGGGTGTGAATTGGTCGGGCTAGCAGGACTCGAACCTGCGACCTTCCGTCCCCCAGACGGACGCGCTACCAGGCTGCGCCATAGCCCGACTTGTCCGGCCTAATTACCGTTTTCTGCGGCAAGGGCAACCCCCCGCCGCAGCAATTTTCGGGGGATTTCAGAGAGGCCGATCAGACGTCGTCCTGACCCGCGCCATTCAGGCGATCGAGCCGCTGCTGCAGGACCGGCATTTGCGCGGCGATGGCCCTTGCCTGCTCTGGCGAGAGCAGTGTGAGCGATGCCGCCCGGGCGAGGAGACCGGGGCCGGCGTGCGGAGGTCCGGAATCTTCCGGCTGTGCGAAGTCGGGCAGGTTCAGGGCGTTGGTCGCGCGCACCGGCGCGTCCTGCACCGAGATGTCCGGGACGTGCGCCGGGTCGTGCTCTGCATCCGGTTCGGCGGGCAGGGCAACGTCTGCTTCCGCGTCTGCTTCCGCCTCGACCGGTTCCGGATCGCCGTCCGGATCGCTGTCCTGCGCGTCGTCCATCACGTCCGCCGCTTCGGGGGCGTCGACGATGGGGTCTTCGGCGGGTGCGGCCAAGTCGGGGTCGGGGTCGGATGCCGTGTCGTCGGGCGTTTCCCCGGGCGAGGGAATGCCAGCGGCGTCCGGAAGATCGAAAGCGAAAGCGGTCTGCAGCGTGTCCTCTGCAAGGCGGGCCATGTCGTCGTCCTCCGTCACCGATTCTCCCGCATCCGTTGCGGCCACGGCGGTGTGCTCTGCCGTAGCGTCATTTGACAAGGGAACGTCGGCGGGCATGGGCGCAGGCTGTGGCGCGAGGGAGACGGCGTCGTCCTGTGCGACGGGCGCGGGCTTCAGCGCGGGCGGGGCGAGGGGTTCGTCGGGGGTGTCGAACGGGTCGAGCGGTGGCAGGGAGGGCAGATCTTCGTCCGTTTCCGCCGCTTCGGCTGCCGCTTCGTGTGTGTCTTCGGGGGCGGAAGCCGCCGGTTCGACAGCGCCCTCCTGACCGGTCTCCGGCGTGTCCTGCGGAGGTTCTGCAGACCTGCCGGGGAAGGCCACGACGCCGTCGTCGGTCTGCTCGACCTCGATGTAGGGCGCATCCTCGATCAGGGCGGCGTCCTCGTCTTCGTCGCCGACCTGTGGCGACAGACCGGAAACATACCGCACGCCCTGTTCGCGGAGCACCTTCTGGACGCCCTTGATGGTCAGCCCGTCCTCATGCAGCAACTTCTTGATTCCGCCGAGCAATTCCATGTCGGCAGGGCGATAGTACCGACGCCCGCCCGCGCGTTTCACCGGTTTGACCTGGGTGAACTTGCTTTCCCAGAACCGCAGAACATGCGCAGGGGTCTCTAGCCACTCGGAAACTTCCGAGATGGTGCGGAAGGCGTCAGGCGACTTCGACATGCGTTACGCGCCTCAGCGCTTGTTGCCCGCGGCCACGCGGTCTTTCATCAAGTGCGAGGGCCGGAAGGTCAGCACGCGGCGCGGCTGGATCGGAACCTCTTCACCTGTCTTGGGGTTGCGCCCCACACGCGCGGCCTTCTCGCGCACGGAAAACGTGCCGAAGGACGAAATCTTGACCTGTTCTCCTTCGACAAGCGCGTCCGACATGTGCTGAAGCACTGCCTCGACCAGTTCCGCGCTCTCGTTCCGCGACAGACCAACCTCGCGAAATACCGCTTCGCTCAAGTCCATACGCGTCAGGGTTTTTTCCCCCATACTCATTCCCTCCGCTGTCCTGGTGCAGCTTATGCGCGTGCCAAATCCCAAGTCAATATCAATGGCTTGGAGAGGGGATTTTAGATGGCATGCCAAGACGGCAAGTTGCCTTTTGTCGCATATTGAAAAAGAGGCCCGCGAAGTCCGATCCGGCGCCAAAGCGGCGCCGGTGTCAGGTCGGGGTGATGGACAGCGTCTCCATCGCGATTTCGAACACTCGGCGATTGACCGCCCATTTCTCGAAATCCGCATCGGCGGCAGGTCCGAGCAGACACAGCGACAGCGGGCCGGAGGCCGTGACGGCGCGCAGGCAAAGCAGTGTGACCGCCGTTCCCTGCGACGTGCCGCGGCGAAAGAACGCCTCCATGAAGGTGCCGGCGTTCGTGGCGCTGAGGATCTGTTGCGGTGCCTCGAAACTCATGCCCTGATTGGTCAGCTTGGCGGTGAGATTGTCCTCGAAATCCTGCGCGCGGTCGTATTTAGCGCCCAGCATGGCAACGAGCGTGCCCGCGACGGTGTCGCCATGGGGCAGGATCATCTGGCGGACGTCGCCGTCGGGAATCGTGTCGCCCGGCGCGACCTCCAGCCAGCTGACGGGCAGGGAAAAGCTGGCCCTGGCCTCGGACGCCGTCATTTCCAGGTCGGCCATGGGTTCGGCGTAGGGTTCGTCGGAGGGGTCGAGAAGCTGGAAGCGGATCAGCGCCATCAGCGGGATTTCCTGAAAATGCGGCCAATCCGGGCGGCCGCGATGGTCGACCGAACCGTCGATCAGGTACATCAGGTCGCCGTCCTTGACGGTCATCATCCGGTGCAGGCGGCCGGTGGCCGGATCGGTGGTCAGTGCCTCGCCCATCAGGCCGTAGGCGGTGGGCAGCTCCTCAAGCGCGTGGACGTCGTGGCCCTGGGCGGTCAGCCATGTGCGCAGCCAGTCGGACCCGTTGATGACGCGCGGCAGGAAGGCGGCAACGACGATGACCTTGGCGCCGATCTCTGCCCCGTAGATGTCGGGTGCATCGGGGGTGAAACGGACCAGCATCACGACCGGGTTGTCGGGGCCGGGCACGGCGTTTTCGCCCGCGGGTTCCGCCAGCCAGTTCCGTGGCAGGGCGATTGAGAAGTGCCCGGCGGGAAAGATGCCCTGTCGCACGATGGTGTCGACGTAGATCCGTTCGAGGTCGGACTGCGGCGAGATTGGGCGTTCCAGCAGGGTGATGGCGTCGTCTGCCATGATGGGTCGGGTCCTTTCTGTCGGCGGACGTTGGTGCGGGCGTTTGTGCGGGTGGGGCGGGGCCCGGTCAGGGCCCGCCGGGTTTCAGCTTTGGTCCGATACTGAGGTCGAAGTCTGCCTCGCCCCCGAAGAGGACGGCAAGTTCGCCGCCGCTGCCCATGGTGTAGCGGCCGGTTTCGAGGTCCTTGTAGGCGTGCATGCGCCCGCCGGCCCCGATGGCCCCGCCCGAAACCCCGGCCTTGAGATTCGCGGTGACCGTCCAGTCCGTCAGCTTGCCGAGACCGAAGAATTCCGTGACGGGGGAGAGCCAGTGGATCGGGATTGTGATCTCGCCCTCCACATCGGCCTTGGCCGCCGCGGCGCTGGCGCCGATGCCTGCCGAAAAGCCGGAGCGCTTGCCGTCGTTGCCGTTCAGCATGTCGATCTTGGCTTCGGCGGAGCCGAGTTCCAGCTCTGTGCCCAGCTTGGCCTTGGCGTTGTGGGGCATGTTGGCCTGTACCGCGAAGGCCGTTTTCATGCCGCTGGCGGACGCATCCGCCTTCAGCCCGCCCGGACCGTGATGGGCAGAGACCTCGGCCGTGGCGACATTGAGTCCGAAATCGGCGGTGACGGGCCGTTTGTCGGACTCGTCCATGTTGCCCGCTTTGACGCGGAACAGCCCGGCGCCGACCTTGCCTTCGAACGTGGCCTTGGAGGACTTGTCCTGCGAGACCTCCACGTAAAGCGCTTCGGCCTTGTCGTTTTTCCAGGCGGCGTGGATCTCGGGTTTGACCGGTTTCAGCGCGCCGCAGGGAAGGACGACCTGGCCGGGCGCGGCCTTCTTCTTCTTTGCGCCGGACGCCTGACCGGCGGCGGCGGCGGTCTTGCCTTTCGGCGGTTTCTTCGGCGGGGCCGGCGGCGCGCCTGCGGGCGGCGGCAGCACCAGATTCTGCCCTTGTTTCAGCGGCTTCTTGCGGTTCAGGCCGTTGGCACGGGCGATGGCGGACGGAGTCGTGCCGTTCTCGCGCGCCACGCGGGACAGCGTTTCGCCGCGCTTGACCGTGTGGACGGCCGGTTTCCGTTCGGGTTTCGGTGGCATCGTCGGGACTTGCGCGTCAGGTCAGAAGGATGTGTTCAAGCCGGTCGACGCGGTCGCTGGCGGGTTCGCCCGAGGACAGGATGTCATGCGCCCATTGATAATCGGGCTGCTGGAAGAAATCCGGCGGGAAGGCCAGCAGTATATGGCTGAGACGGGCGATGTCGGCCTCCGTCTCGATCCCGTAGAACTGGCACAGTTCGAAGGCGTGGTTGATGCGCGGCACGCGCTGGTCGGGGGCGATCTCTTCGGGCATGTCGTGCTCGATGAAGGTCATGAGCTCGGCTCCGAGACCGGTGTAGAAGGCGTGCACGGCATTCTGTGCAAGACCGTCGAACTGCGATGAGGAGATCTTCAGCATCGGGTGACCCGGTCCGCCGGGCCGTCTTGCACGCCTTCAAAACAATACGACAAAATCAACGATTTAATAGCGGACATGGAAACAGGCTCCGGCAAGGTCTTCCCTAGCCGGATAGCAAACGGATGCCGCCACGGCAATGAAGCCATGGTCTTCTGGCGATGTAATCGTCCGGGTGGGTTACCAGCGCAGCACGACCGCGCCCCAGGCGAGGCCGCCGCCGATGGCTTCGGTGACGACCACGTCGCCTTCGGAGATCTGGCCGCGCGCCCGCCCCACGGACAGCGCCAGCGGGATCGACGCCGCAGAGGTGTTGCCGTGGTCCTGCACGGTGACGACCACCCGCTCCATCGGCAGGCCCAGCTTCTTGGCGGTGCCGGCGATGATGCGGATGTTGGCCTGGTGGGGCACGACCCAGTCGACCTCGGACGAGGGCATGCCGATCTTGTCCATCGCGGTGTTCGCGGTGGAGGCCAGCTTTTCGACCGCGTGCCGGAAGACTTCCTTGCCCGCCATGCGCAGGTGACCGGTGGTGTTCGTCGCGACGCCGCCGTCGACGTAGAGGATGTCGCGGAACCGCCCGTCGGAATTCAGGTCGCAGGACAGGATGCCCCGGTCGGCGTTGGTGCCTTCGCCCTCGCGCGCTTCGAGAATCAGCGCGCCCGCGCCGTCGCCGAAGAGCACGCAGGTCGAGCGGTCGGTCCAGTCCATGATCCGGCTGAACGTCTCCGCCCCGATGACAAGCACGCGTTCGGCCTGGCCCGAGGTGATGAGCGCGTTGGCGTTGGCCAGCGCATAGATGAACCCGGCGCAGACCGCCTGCACGTCGAAGGCAAAGCCCTTCGTCATGCCGAGTTCCGCCTGCACCATGGTTGCGGCGGAGGGGAAGGTCAGGTCGGCGGTGGAGGTCGCGAGGACGATGGCGTCGATGTCGTCGGCGGAGATGCCCGCATCGGACAGCGCAACGCGGGCGGCGCGCGTGGCAAGGTCCGACGTCGTCTGGCCCGGGGCCGCGATGTGTCGCCGTTCGATGCCGGAGCGCGCCCGGATCCATTCGTCGGAAGTTTCGAGAACGATCGGTTCGGGGGTCAGTCCGGTCAGCCCGGTCTCGAATTCGGCGTTCTCCACGATTCTATCGGGAAGGTAGTGTCCGACCCCGATAACGGTCGCGCGTCGTGTCATTTCAGTTGATGTCCTTCTGCCCGGCCGCATCCTGCGCCGCAGCGTCGCCAGACGCAACACCCGGCGGGTCGGTTTCGTCGAGCACTGTGGCCACGCGGGCGGCCAGCCGCTCTCCGAAACCGGTTTCGGCCAGCTGGAACGCAAGCTTGACCGCGGCGGAGATGCCGGTGGCATCCGCGGAGCCGTGCGATTTGACCACCGTGCCGTTCAGCCCGAGGAAGACGCCGCCGTTCACCCGGCGCGGGTCGATGCGCTTTTTCAGGCGGCTGAGCGAGGTCAGTGCCAGAAGCGAGGCGATGCGGGAGAGGGGGGAATAGGCGAAGGCCTCCTTCAGGAGGTCGCCGATCAGCGAGGCGGTGCCTTCGCCGGTCTTCAGCGCGACGTTGCCGGTGAAGCCGTCGGTCACGATCACGTCGCAGCGCCGCCCGGGGATGTCGCCGCCTTCGACGAAGCCGACGAAGTCGTAGCTGCCGCTGTCGGCGCTGGCCCGGATCAGGTCGTGGGCTTCCTTCAGCTCGGCCCGGCCCTTGTGCTCTTCGGTGCCGACGTTCAGCAGGCCAACGCGGGGCCGGTCGAGGTGCAGCCCGTTGCGGGCGTAGGACGCGCCCATGTGCGCGTATTGCAGAAGATCCTGTGCGTCCGCGCGGATGTCGGCGCCCACGTCGAGCATCACGTTGAACCCCTGCGGATTGCGCGAGGGCCAGAGGATGGCGATGGCGGGGCGGTTCACGCCCGGAAGCTTGCGCAGGCGAATCATCGACAATGCCATCAGCGCGCCGGTGTTCCCGCAGGAGACCGCCACGGTGGCATCGCCGTCGCGCACCGATTCGAGCGCGGACCACATCGACGTGCCCTTGCCGCGGCGCATGACCTGGCTGGGCTTGTCGTCCATGCTGACCACGCCCTCGGCGTTCTTCAGCGTCACGCGTTCGGGCAGGCCCTTCTTCTTGGCGACGAGCTTTTCAAGCTCTGCCTCGGGGCCGTGCAGGATGAAGTGGATTTGCGGATTCTTGGTCGCAGACGCGGCAATACCGGCGACAACTGCCGCCGGTCCCCGGTCTCCGCCCATGGCGTCCACTGAAATCACGACGCGGTCCGCGTCCGTGGCCTTCCTGTCGTCACGAGAGGTCATGCCGCGGTGTCCCGCCGTGCAGCAATCAAGCTGCGTCTTCGTCCAGGTCGATCTCGTCTGCCTGCGCGATCACTTCCCGTTCCGCGTAGTGGCCGCAGGACGGGCACACGTGGTGCGGGCGCTTCAGCTCGCCGCAGTTGTCGCACTCGTTCGGGTTTGCGGCGGACAGTGCATCGTGCGCGCGGCGGTTGTTGCGGCGCGACTTCGAAACTTTGTTCTGTTGGACAGCCATGTCTCAACCTTTCTCGAAGGGCAGGGATCTGCCTGCCGTGTGTCTCTTTTGGTGGCGTCGCAAGGGGGTGTCTTGAACCCCCGGTACGGCCCCGGTTCCTGGTCCTGATATGGCCCTGGTCAACTGGGTGCCTGCCATGCTCATGAGCGCGCGAAAATACGCAGGATCGCCCGAATGGCAAGCAGATTCTCAGTTGTTCCCGTCCGTATCGTCCATTTTTTTCTTCAGGTCGGCCAGACCGGCGAAAGGCCGCACATCTTCGTCGGTGATCGGTGTGACGCCGGGCTCGGCGAACTGGGCCGCGCCCAGCTCCACCCCTTCCTTGCGCGGATAAGGCGGCAGGGCAAGGGCCAGTTCCTCTTCCATGACGGAGGCGAGGTCGATCACCTCGCCCAAAGGTTCGAGGCTGTCGTCCTCGGGCACCTCTGTTTCGGACCCGGCCTCCGGATCCTCCAGCCAGCGGGCCGGGACGAAGCGGCGCAGCACGGTGGTGTCGATGCGCGTGGTCACCGGATCGAGCGTGACGATGCAGGACTGCACGACGGTGGCGCCCAGCTTTGCCTCGAGCTGCCAGCCGTCCTTGCCGCGCGGCGCCAGCGTGCCTTCGAAGCGCAGCTTGCGCACGGCGACGATCCCCAGCGCGGTGGCCAGTTCGGCGCGGGCCGTTGCGTCGGGTTCCATGAGGAAAGGCGTTTCACCGGATTGGCGCAGTTCCGTCACCCGGAGGCGCGGCCGGTCGGTGGGGCGGCGGGGGGCGGGTTGCGTCATGACTGCAGGCTTTCCTGACCTTGCTTGGATGGGTAAACTTCTCTAATCGGGATAAGAGTCTGCGGACACCAATACAAGAGGGGCCGGAACATGCACGGCATCGGGACATCGCTGAAGTGGGCCGTTCTGGCGATTGCGCTGGTCGGCGTGGCGGGCTGTGAGACACGCTACCGCAACCACGGATACGTGCCCTCGGAAGAGGTGCTTCAGCAGATCGTGCCCGGCGTGGACACCCGCGCGACGGTCGAGGACGTGGTCGGCGTGCCCAATGCCTCGGGCGTGCTGAACGACTCCGGCTTCTATTACATCCAGTCCGAGGTGAAGCATTTCGCCTGGCAGCGGCCGACGGTGACGGAGCGCGAGATCGTCGCGATCACCTTCGACCAGGCGGGTGTGGTCGACAATATCGTCACCTACGGGCTGGAAGACGGCCGCGTGGTGCCGCTGACCAAGCGCGTGACACAGACATCCGACGGCGACATCAGCTTCATCCGCAAGCTCTTTGGCAACATCGGCGGGATCAACCTGGGTGACATGCTGGGCGGGTGATCCTGACCGCCGGGCAGCGCAGCCCGGCGCGACGCATCCTTGTCATGACGTCGCGGTGCCCGGGGAGGGCTTGGCGGCGGAGGCCCATGCCGACGCCGGCGCGATGACCCTTCCTGTTATCCTTCTGGCCCGGGGGCGATATGCCGCCCGGCTGGCCGCCGCGCCCGGTGACGTGGCCGCCGCGCAGGCGTTGCGGGGACGGGCGTTCCTTGGCGAGGGTGCCGGGCCGGATGCCGACGGTTTCGACGCCATCTGCGATCACGTATTGGTCGAGGACCTCAGGAGCGGGCGGCTTGTGTGCTGCTTCCGCTTTCTGCGTCTGGACAGCGGGCGGGAGATTGGGCGCAGCTACGCCGCTCAGTTCTACGATCTTTCGCGGCTGGAGGCATTCGAGGGGCCGATGGTCGAGATGGGCCGCTTTTGCGTCGATCCCGAGGTGCACGATCCGGACGTGCTGCGCGTGGCCTGGGGCGCCATGGCGGCTTATGTCGACGGGCAGGGGGTGGAGATGCTGTTTGGATGCGCTTCCTTCGCCGGGACGGAGGCGCGCGCCTATTCCGATGCGTTCGCCATGCTGAAGGCGCGGCATCTGGCGCCCGCCCGCTGGCTGCCACGGGTCAAGGCGGAGGACGTCTATCCGTTTGCCAGGTTGCTGCGGCGCAAGCCCGATCCGCGCAGCGCGCTCATGCGGATGCCACCGCTGCTGCGGACATATCTGCTGATGGGCGGCTGGGTGTCGGATCACGCGGTGGTGGACCGCGACATGAACACGCTGCACGTCTTTACCGGGGTGGAGATCGCCCGCATTCCCGAGGCGCGCAAACGCCTGCTGCGCGCTGTGGCCGGGTAGCAGGGCGGCGCCCAGCCCCGCCCTACGTCGGGTGGTGCGGCGTTCAGGCGTGGCGGTATGACCGGGGGACGGAGGCCAGACGGCCGTTGTCGCCTTTCATGGCCGAAGCGCAGCGCGGGATGACCGGGACCATCGCCGGGTCCTTGATCGTGGCGGGCGGACCGGAGGACGCCTGACGACGCTTGACGGGGCGGACGGGCAGGCATAGCTCGCGCGCATGGTTGCACCGCTTCTTCAGCTTTCAGACGTGTCGCTCACCTTCGGTGGTGAGCCGGTCTTCGACGCCCTGTCCCTCAACGTCCAGCCCGGCGACCGGGTCGCGCTCGTGGGGCGGAACGGGTCGGGCAAATCCACCCTTTTGAAAGTCATGGCCGGGACTGTAGAGCCGGACCGGGGCGACCGGGTCGTGCCCGTCGGCACCTCCGTCGGCTACATGGAGCAGGAACCGGACCTGTCGGGCTTCGAGACGCTGGGCGATTTTGCGGCCTCCACGCTCCAGGCGTCGGAGATGTACCGGGTGGAGCGCGCCTCCGAAGGGCTGAAGTTCGATCCCGACCGTCCGGTCGCCACCGCCTCGGGCGGGGAGCGGCGGCGCGCGGCGCTGGCCAAGCTGATGGCCGAGGAGCCGGAGCTGATGCTGCTGGACGAGCCGACCAACCACCTCGACATCGAGGCGATCCAATGGCTGGAGGACGAGCTGAAGGCCACGCGCCGGGCGTTCGTGCTGATCTCGCACGACCGGCGGTTCCTGACCGAGCTGACGCGCGCGACGCTGTGGATCGACCGGGGCGCCGTTCGGCGGCAAGAGCAGGGCTTTGCCGCTTTCGAGGCCTGGCGCGACAAGACCTGGGAAGAAGAAGACATCGCCCGCCACAAGCTGGATCGCAAGATCAAGTCCGAAGCGCGGTGGGCGGTCGAAGGCATCAGCGCCCGGCGGACGCGGAACATGGGCCGGGTGCGGCGCCTGCAGGACATGCGCGCGGACCGGTCGGGCCAGATCCGGCGGCAGGGGACGGCGGCGATGGACCTCGCTTCTGGCCCCAAGTCGGGCAAGAAGGTGATCGAGGCGACGGGCGTCAGTCATGCCTTTGGCGACAAGTCCATCGTGAAGGGCTTCGACCTGAAGGTGCAGCGCGGCGACCGTGTGGCCTTTGTCGGGCCGAACGGCGTTGGCAAGACGACCCTGATCCGTATCCTGATGGGAGAGATCGCGCCGGATGCAGGCACGGTGACGCTGGGCACGAACCTTGTGCCGGCGGTGTTCGACCAAACCCGCTCGCAACTCGACCCCGAAAAGTCGCTGTGGGATTCGCTGACCACCGACAAGGACATGCGGGTCTCCGGTTCGTCGGATCAGGTGATGGTGCGGGGTGTGCCGAAGCACGTGGTGGGGTATCTGAAGGACTTCCTTTTCGACGAACGGCAGGTGCGGGCGAAGGTCGCCTCGTTGTCGGGGGGCGAAAAGGCGCGGCTGCTTCTGGCGAAGCTGATGGCGCGGGAATCGAACCTTTTGGTGCTGGACGAACCGACCAACGATCTGGATGTGGAGACGCTGGACCTTTTGCAGGAGATCCTCGACGACTACGACGGCACGGTGATCCTGATCTCGCACGATCGGGATTTCCTCGACCGGGTGGCGACGACGACGGTGGCGATGGAAGGCGGCGGGCGCGCCGTGGTCTATGCCGGCGGCTGGTCGGACTACCGGACGCAGAAGCGCGAGGCCGAAGGGGGCGGGCGCGAGAAGGCGAAGAAGAAGGGCGGCGGAGAGGCGTCACAGTCCGCGCAGCCCGTACAGTCGTCGAAACCGGCAGAGAAACCGGCGCTGAGCTTCACCGAGAAGCACCGGCTGGAGGAACTGCCCGGGGTCATCGACCGGCTGGGCGCGGAGATCGCCAAGCTGGAGGCGTTCCTTGCCGCGCCGGACCTTTTCACGAAGGAGCCGCTGAAGTTCAGGAAGGCGACGGAAGCCCTGGTCGAACGTCAGCAGGTGCTGGCCGCGTCCGAGGAGGAGTGGCTGGAGCTGATGGAGAAGGCAGAGGGCTGAGACGGCCGGTATGTTATCGCGAGGCGTCGTCTGGCTCGGGGGTCAATACGGCTTTGTGCGCAGTCCCATGACCTTCGCGGCCAGCGGCATCTCGACCACGGTGATGAGGATACGCACCACGTGGTGCAGGCTGACCAGCGCCGGGTTCGCGGCGAGCGAGAGCGCGACCACCGACATCTCGGCCACGCCGCCCGGCGCGAAGGAGATGAAGAGGTGCAGGAAGGCGATGCCGGTCAGGTGCTGCAGGACGATGGCAAAGGTCATCCCCAGCACCAGCATGTAGGACACCGACAGCGCCGCCAGCCAGAGCGAGCGGCGCAGGAGGCCCGCATCCACGCCCTTGAACCGCATCCCGAGGCTGACCCCGATCACGAGCTGCGCCGTGGCGATCAGCCAGAAGGGCAGGTGCAGGTCCAGTATGCCCGTGATGGTGGCTGTGGCCGCCAGCAAGAGCGGCCCGGTCAGTTGCGGGGCGGGCAGGCGGATACGCCGTCCGATCCACAGGCCCAGCACCGCCGTGATCGCGATCATCCCCAGTGCCAGCGGCGTGACCGGCGGCTTGTCCCCGCCGATGGTCAACCCGGCGGCACTGCCGACCGGGTGGCCGATCCACAGCGACAGCCCGACCGGCAGAAGCGTGATGACAAGGATGATCCGCAGGAACTGCTGTACCGTCAGGACGCGCGTGTCGGCGCCTGCGGATTCGCCCATGAAGATGCTCTCCATCAGCCCTCCGGGAGTGCCGGAGAACAAGGCCGTCGCCTTGTCGTATCCGCCGATGCGATGGAAGATCGTCATGTTGCCCAGGTGGGCCGCCACGACGAAGAAGACCAGCGCAGAGAGCGTGATCGGCAGCTCGCCCGCCAGCGACAGCAGGTCCGGCGTCACCTGCGTCCCGATCATCACGCCGATCAGCGCGACAAAGAAGGTCCGGAAGTTCATCGGGAAGGCGTAGTCGGAAATCACCTTCGGTTGCACCAGCCGCACGGTCACGCCCGCCGCCAACAGCCCGCCGAACATCCAGGGCATCGGCCAGTGCACCCAGTAGGCCAGAAGACCGCCGATGGTTCCTATGGCCAGCATCATCGCGGTTTGCAGGACGACTCGGAGCGTTATCTTGGGCAAGTACATGGCGCATCCGATACACCCGCGCTGACGGCGGGGCAATCGGTTGCCGGGTTTTTCCGTTGCAACACAGGAGGCTAGAACGGACGCATGACAGGGGCACGTTTCATCACCTCGCGGATCTACCGGGGATCTGTCTATGGCGCGCGGCATCCGCTTTCGATTCAGCGGGTGCCGGCGGTGACCGATCTCGCGGTGACGTTGGGGTGGCTGGGGCCCGGACGGATGCTGACCTCGCCCCGTGCGAAGCCCGCAGCGCTGACCGGATTCCACACGTCCCGCTACGTCGCGGCGCTGATGGCGGCGGAGGCGGCGCAGCACGTGTCGCCCGAGGTGCGCGACCGGCACGGGCTGGGCACGCTGTCGAACCCGGTCTTCGCCGAGATGTACCGCCGCCCGGCGACAGCGGTGGGCGGCGGCATGCTGGCGGCGGAACTGGTGGCCGACGGCGGCGTGGTCCACAATCCGGGCGGCGGCCAGCATCATGCCATGCCGGATCGGGCGGAGGGGTTCTGCTTTCTGAACGAGCCGGTGCTGACCATCCGCAGGCTGCTGGCGATGGGGCTCAAGCGCGTGGCCTACGTGGACATCGACGCGCATCACGGCGACGGGGTGGAGGCCGCCTTTCCGGGGTCCGAGCGGGTGCGCACGATCTCTGTTCACGAAGCGCGGCGCTGGCCCTTCACCGGCGCGCTGGGGGACAACGCGGGGGGCGCGGCCTTCAACCTGCCCGTGGGGCGCGGATTCAACGATACGGAGTTCGCGCTGGTGCTGGAGGAGGTGATCCTGCCCGCCGTGGCGGATTTCCGGCCCGACGCGATCTTTCTGCAATGCGGGGCGGATGCGCTGGCCGAGGATCCGCTGGCGCGCCTGGCCCTGTCGAACCGCGCGCATGTGGCGACGGCGCTGGCGCTGCGGGCGCTTGCGCCGCGCCTGATCGTCTCGGGCGGGGGCGGCTACAACCCGTGGAGCACGGCGCGCTGCTGGGCCGCCGTATGGGGCGCGCTGGCGGGGGAGGTGGCGCCAGACCGGCTGCCGGACGCGGCAGAGGCGGTTCTGCGCGCCCTGCACTGGCACCGCAAGGGCATCCCGGACGAGACGCTGCTGACCACGCTCGCCGATGCGCCGCGCGAGGGGCCGGTGCGGGACGATCTTCGGTCGGACGTGGCGGTGCTGAAGGCGCGGCTGAGGGCCGTGCTCTGAGGGCGCCTGCATGTGACACGGCCCGCGCCGGGGGGGCGCGGGCCGTGCGGTTCTGCCGAGGAAGCGGGGTTACCGCGGCAGCAGCACCCCTTCGATGACGTGGATCACGCCGTTCGACTGGTTCACGTCGGCCTGCGTGATCTCGTAGGCTTCGCCGTTCTCGTCGAAGATGAAGATATTGCCGGAGGCCGTCACCTTGGCCGACAGGGCGTCACCCGAAACGGCATTGAAGTGATAGAATCCGTCGCTCTGGCTGCGGGCCGCTTCGCGGATCGACTGGGCCGACCAGTTGCCCGCCACCACGTGGGCGGTCAGGATCTTGGTGAGCTGGTCCTTGTTCTCCGGCTTCAGCAGCGTGTCGACGGTGCCGGCGGGCAGTTTGTCGAACGCCGCGTTGGTGGGGGCGAAGACGGTGAAGGGACCTTCGCCACTGAGCGTGTCGACAAGGTCGGCCGCCTTCACAGCGGCAACCAGTGTGGTGTGATCGGCGGAGTTGACCGCGTTTTCGACGATGGTCTTCGACGGGTACATCGGCGCACCGCCCACCATCGGCACATCGGTCTCGGAGGCCATGGGGGCGTCCGCCATCGCGGTCTGGGTCGTGTCCTGTCCGGCCATGCCCTGGTCCATGCTCTCTTCGGCGGCAGGCAGCATGACCGTGTCGATGACGTGGATCACGCCGTTCGACTGCTTGACGTCGGCGATGGTCACGGTGGCGACGTTGCCCTGTTCGTCGGTCAGGGTGATCATGTCGCCGTCCATCTTCGCCTGCAGGGTGCAGCCGCCAAGCGTGGGGACAGGGTGGGTGCCGCCGTCGTCGGCGATCATTCCTGCGATCGCGTCGGACATGGCATTGGCGCCGACCACGTGACAGGTCAGGACCTTGGTAAGCTGATCCTTGTTTTCGGGCATCAGCAGTGTGTCGACGGTGCCGTCGGGCAGTTTGTCGAACGCCGCGTTGGTGGGGGCGAAAACGGTGAACGGACCTTCGCCGCTCAGTGTCTCGGCAAGACCCGCCGCCTGCACGGCCGCGACCAGCGTGGTGTGATCGGCCGAGTTCACGGCGTTCTCGACGATGGTCTTGTCGGCGAACATGGCGGCGCCCCCGACCATCGGGTTCTCCATCGCGTGGCTTTCGGCAAGGGCGGGTCCGGCCAGCACGAGGGCAAGTGCGGTGGCTGCGACGGATGTGGAAAGGCGTTTCATGAAGGTCCTCCTCTTTGGACAGCGGCAACCAGTGCGCCGCGATGTCAAAGCCACGGAGGATCGGTCCGGACGGTTTCGCGCGGTCACGGATCTGTGACCTGAGGCGCATCGGTTCGGTCTTGTCAGGAAGATTGGAGCGGGTAGCGGGAATCGGACCCGCGCGTTCAGCTTGGGAAGCCAAGCGCATCCTTAGCAACGTTATGAATTATCTGCACTTTTCTTTTGTCTTCGGGAGAATCTTCGGGACTCGTCATTCTGGAGGGCCGAGAACCCATCCAGCGCAGAAGCCAGATCGTCGTCCAGAACATGTGCGTACCGGCTTGTCGTCGTGATCTCTGAGTGTCCCAGGAGACGGCTCACCAGTTTGAGGTTCTGGGTCTGCCGAAGCATGCGCGTCGCGAAGGTGTGGCGCAGATCGTGGAAGCGAAAGTCCTCAATCCCCGCGGCGTTGACCGCCGCAGCGAAGTGCTCGAACGCCGTCGAGTTCTGGATGATGCGACGGCGCTCAGGCTTTTTCCTGTTCTGCACTTCGAAGGTGAAGACATAATCTCGGTGCGGAGGATGCTCGGCGCGGGGTAGGGCGCCGATCAGTGCTTTTATCTCCCGGCTCATCGGAAAGGCCATGGTTTTGGCCTCGGTTTTGCTGTCCGTCTTCATCTGAAGCGTCATCCGTGCGGCGTCGTGGTCGATGTCCCGCCAGCGTAGATTGCAGATTGACGCTTGTCTCGCTCCGGTCATCAGAGCGAATTTCACGAGTGGCAGAAGATCCGGCCGCAGCTTTTCGAACAGACGCCCTTGCTCGGCAAGCGTCAAGGACCTGACGCGCTCTTTCGGCTCGGCCAGTTTCACCGCCTTGAAGTCGAGCTCGGCCAACTTCGCGCCATGGTGCTTTTCCATGTAGCGCAGCGCTCGCCCCATCGCCTGCAATGTTCGGTTTATCGTCGCGCCAGAGACATGCCAGCGGCGAACGGACCGGAACCGGGTCAGATCGGATTGCTTGAGTGCGTCTAGGTGGGTCTTGCCGTCGATGACGCCCAGAACGGAGCGAAAGTGGCTCATTGCGGTGCGCGCGCTTGGCTGGTGGGCGCAGACGTCGCTGTAGTAGGTGCCGAAGGCTTCCGACAGGGTGAAACGTCCGGTGATCTGTGGAGCGTGCTTCGCCTTGACGCGTGCCGCTGCCTCTACGGCTTTCGCCTCTTCGAAGTCTTCAGTGCCACAACTTCCGTGAAATCGACGACCCCGGATCTGGAAGTCGTAGTGCCAGAAGCGCGAGCCTTTGGGGCGGTACGGCATGGCGGTGTCTCCGAGATCACTTTCGCTGCGACGTAGGCGGCCAGATCGTCCTCTCGATAGCGGTGGCAACCGGGAGAAATCTCGGCGAAGGGTAGACCGCTACGGCGCAGCTTGCGAAGCGTCTTCGTCGAGACCCTCAGATACTCCGCGGCTTCATCACTGGTAAGCAGCCGTGCGAGTTGGCGTGGAGCTCTCATGCGACCACCGCCCGTTCTGCCGCCATCTG
The DNA here is from genome assembly GCF_039724765.1 of Sagittula stellata E-37. NCBI lineage: Bacteria > Pseudomonadati > Pseudomonadota > Alphaproteobacteria > Rhodobacterales > Roseobacteraceae > Sagittula > Sagittula stellata. Next base: position 2,282,468 of record NZ_CP155729.1, read on the forward strand.
GCGGGCGGCCATGTCGATGATGCGGGTGACATCCTCGGTCACCGTCTCGGCGGTCGACAGGTAGAAGGTGTCGATGCCCTGTTCGCCGAGTTCGTGCACGATGATCCGTGTCACCAGCGCGCCGTCCTGGCGGCGGATGTCGTAGGTGTGCAGATCCGGCTCGGGCGCGCCGAAGCTCTTGGCAAAGCCGCGCGGCTCGACCCGGAACCCGGCGATGTGCAGGTCGATCACCAGTCGGTCGCGGGCGCGGCTCATGTTGCATTGCCTTGCGCGGAGTGACGGGCGACGGCGGCGCGGATGGCGGGCAGGGCGGCGGTAACCGCCTCAGCCACCGTGCGATGGTCCCGCGCTGCTGGGATCGGCGCCCAGCATTCGGGATGACGGGCGCGCAGGACGCTTAGGCGATGGGCGCGGGCATCATCGATGCGGGCGGAGGTGTCGTCCTCGAGCCGCTGTCTTGCTTTCAGCGTGGCCCAAGTGTGCACCGCGATGATCGGGTTGGGACGAGCATCGCCAACGATCAGCGCGGCGGCCTCATGCGGCGCTAGGGATGTCGCAGGGCGGCCACTGGGTATGTGCATGATTGATCGTGTCATGCCAGTATCCGACGGTATCGGGTGGGGCAAAATTCCAGAGACTCGGTGAACACGGGAGGGACCTCCATCGGGTTTGACGAGGGTCAATATTGTGACCAAATCGGTCACTGTCAATCTGGATAGTGACCAAAATGGTCAAAACTAACCTTATGGCCGTCTGCTGCCTGTCGGTCAGCGGGTCACGTAGAGTGCTTGTGGTGGGGTGAATGTACTGGACGACGAATCAACTTTTGCGCGAGGCGGCAATCCTTGCGTGCGACTTGGGGTGTACTGTGGATGAGGTTTACTTTTCGGAAACCTGGCGGATGCGCATGGCGAGATCGACGGGCAATTTGTCGGCTCGGCCGAGAATTAGGAAGTCGAGTGTGACGCCGAAAGTGGTGACCAGTAGTGCGGCTGTTGTGTCATTAATGGCCCGGCGTCCGTTTTCAAACCGAGACCAGTAGGTTCGTTCGATGCCGAGCATGTCGGCCATCTCGGATGGCGACAGCCCTAAAGCTTCCCGCAATAGGCGTAGGCGATAGCCGATCCGCTCTGGGCGCATCTCCTTTACAACCTCATCGGGTAGTTGTTGCGGTGCAGCGTTTGCCATGGCGCAAATGTGCGCTGTGACCGATTTGGTCTCAATTTCCAATTTGGCGGATTGACGAATGACCGTTTCGGTCATATCCCTGTCGGCCATGCGTGACTTGTCTCCGATAAACATCCTAAGTCGCTGGCCGGATAGAGCGTCCATCCACGCTGATGTGCTGACGGTTGATCAAAAGATTCAGATGGTCGCTGTTCACCGTTGGTTTTCTCGGAACAGCATTCCGAGCAAATTCTGGCTGGCTTTGGTAGAGGGAGCGGCAAAACGCGGCTTCAAGGTCACTCCTGAGGAACTGGCGGGCGCTCATGACGGACGCCGGCGGTGCAAGGCAGCATGATCCGCCGCGCGAAGCATATCCCGGCGCCTCAGCCACGGTTCATTCTGCGCATACGTTGGCTAGGCTGCTGCGCCGCCTGGCGGACCACCTCGACGCGAGGGACGAGGGGGGCTTCAGCATCATCCAGGACGACGACTTCCCCGCGCGTATGGCGTTGTCCGCCCCGAGCCTGGCTGTACCCGGAACCGCGCGTTCGCGTGATCCGCAAATGGCCGGGGAGGGGCACTGATATGCTGCAGGGTTGGTCATCCCTAGAGACTGCGCCCAGTTGGTCGTCCTTCCAAGGAAACGAGGTTGAGGATGCTTGATGCGCGTCAGGTGAACGCGGCGATGTCGGCGCTGATCGACGGGACCTTCGGGTGCCTGGACGCGGCGGCGGAAACGATCAACGCCCGGCTGGGCACGTCGGTGTCCAAGGGGACGCTGTCGAAGATCCTGTCCGGGCAGCACCAGTGGCCGGCGGTCTACATCTGGGCGCTGGAGGATGCGGCGGGGCGCTACCCGGTGTCGCGGCTGCGCGGGTCCGGTGCGCCTTCGGAGGCCGCCCGCGCGGGCCTGCGGGTGCTGGATGCCGCCAGCGCGGCATCGCGCGAGGCGGGCGAGGCGATTTCCGCGGCGGTTGTCGCTGCCCAGTCCGGCGATGCCGGGGGGCAGGTCCGTGCGCTGCAGGAGGCGCGCGAGGCGGCGGAGGCGATGGCGCAGCTCGTCCAATCGCTCGAGACGCAGTACGCCTCCGACGGGGTGCAGATATGAGTTCCGGCCGCTCCACACTCACGGGGCCGGTGGCGGGCGTTGCCGTCATGGCATGCGCCCGCCAGACAACCCCGTTGCGGCTGGTCGATCCTCGGGCCGCCGCGATGTGCACCCTCCCTGCCCGGTGCGGAGGTGGGTGCAGACCGGGCGCCAATCGTTTCGCCGTGCCTGTGGCGAAGCCTGAGCCGGGTCCGTTGCGACCCGGCCATCTTGACCGCCGGGGACGCGCGACTGTCCCCTCGCACGGGCGCGCCCCGGCGGTCCTTTCCCTCCCGCTGGCAGGCCGGGTCACGCCTGCCACCTCCCTGTTGAACCTTGCCCGGTGCGTGGGTCTCACGCCCGCCACCGGGCATCTTTCGGAAGGGACATTGCTTTGACGCTGGCCGCCGTTTCGTCCGGCCCCGGCACCTCGCTGCACGCGCCGGGCCGCCGGCTCAGGCCTCACTGCCCGGATTGGACCAGGAGGCCTGGATGAGCGCGCGGCACTTGCGTCCGGTCGACGTTGGCACGCTCGAAGACTACCCGGTCGATCCGAGCGAGCGTCTGGATTCGCATGGCTTTCTGATGTGGGAGTTCCGCCGATGGCTGTCATCGGACATGCGGTGGCACGGCAGTCATGAATCCAAGTCAATCTTCTTCGAACTGGTGAACGTGGCGCATGGCGAGACGCCGGTCGGCACGTTGCCGGACGATCTCGCGCGGCTGGCGCGTATGGTGCAGCCCTGCGTGGATCCAGGCCACTTCGAACGCCTGTGCAGCATGCCGTTTGGTCCCCTGCACGGGTGGCACCGGTGCCGCTGCGGGGATGACGTCCGGCTGATGCATCCTGTGGTGACCCGGATCGTGCTCTCGGCCCTGGCGTCGCGTGCGAACAGCGCGGCGCGTACCGAGGCGGCGTCACATGCGCGGAAGCTGAAGCGGCTGACCGAGGATGTGGGCCAGGTTGCGCCGGAGGTGGCGAAGGATCCCCGGAAAATCCGGTGGATCTCGAACGAGATAGACAATCGCGTGTCGCAGCGCGGCGGCCAGCGGCGGAACGTCGAGGATCTGCACCTCGCGATCCAGGCCTGCATGCAGAAAGCGCGATCGGGAGGGTTCCCTCAGTAGGCGAAGCGACTGTCCGTTAGTGTCCGGCAGACATTAGCGGACAGTCCGCGACACTAAGTTAGTGTCCACATCGATAAGGATAAGGACACGAAAATGATAATTACCGGCGCCGGACACCAGACCGGTCGCACCTGTGGATAACTCGGGATCTTGCAGAGAAAGGCATGGACATGGACGAGGCGGAGCAAAGGGCGGGAGAGGCGCGGGTGAGGGAGCATCTGATCGAGCCCTTGATGCGGATCGGGCTGATGCGGCCTTCGGGTCTGAAGGTGGATGCGTTCGGGGACATGCAGCGGAGCCTGTGCCAGCGGCTGGCCTACATGTCGGCGGTGGACCTTGAGGCGCTGCGCGAGGTGGTGGAGACGAACCCGGCGGGGGCGGGGAAGGACCGTTGGCCGGGTGGTCCGTGGATCCTCGACCGGGCGCGCGAGATCAGCCCGCCGCAGCCGGGGGCGTCGCCGCTGATCCGGTCGGTCTTTGCGCATCGCACCGGGCGCAGCGCGCTTGCGGAGGGCTGGGCGCCGGAGCTGCTCGACCAGGTCCGCAAGACGCGGCGGTTCCCGAACGACGACGTGTGCGCGTTCGTGCGGTCGCAGGCGCGCGGTGACGTCGAGCGGGCGGCGACGCTGCGGCGCCGGCAGGAGACCGGCGGGTGCCTGAGCGATGCGGACGCGGCCTGGCTCTATCGCCGGGAGGAGAAGGAAGTGCTCTGCCAGCAGATCGCAGTGGGGCAGGTGGCATGAGCGTGATCTGGGTGAACTCCATCGGGACGGCGTTCACGCGGTATCCGTACCGGTGGCGGTTGGAGGATGAGCGCCGGTCCTGCGCGGCGGTTCTCGAACGGGCCACGCCGCAGGAGGGCGCCAGCCCGGAGATCCCGATCGCGCCGGCGCGTGGCGCCTGCCGGACGGCCGTTCCGACGGAGGCGGTGATGACCCCGAGCGGGCCGCGGGTTTACGCGGACAGGTCGAGCGGGTTGCGGGTGCATCGCCTCGACGCGTGGGATCGGATGCACAGCGCTGCGCGCCGGTCGTTTCCGGCGCGGCTGGGGCGCTGGGAGGCGGAGCGCCGGGCGAAGGGATTGCCGGTCGAGGGTCGCGGTGTCCGACGCCCGGTGTTTGTGCCGCCCTTCACGGTCGGGCAGGTGGAGATGGGCCGGGACTACGCGGCGCTGGTGGAGCGTCTTGCGGCGTCCGGGGTCAGGTGCTGCAGCCTGGAGAGGACCGGCCGGGGTGGACCGGGCACCGGTCTGTCGGTGTCGGAGGCGGTCTCGCGCGACATGGCCCGGCTGCGCGTGCTGGAGCGGCGGGTGGGCGCCGGAGTGGTGAAGGATTGCATGCGGCCCAGCAAGGGGGGCATGCGGTCGACGATCCGGGTGGCTGACCTGGTCCGCTCGGTGTGCGTGGAGGAGATGACGCTTGCCGAGGTTGCCCGGCGTCATGGCTGGGCGAAGAACGGCCGGATCGTGGAGATCCTGAAGCGGGAGCTGGCGGGTGCACTGGAGCGGATGCGGGGCTTCGGGCTGGCCGTGCCTCGCGAAACGTCTTGACAGCCGAGTCACCCGGGACGTAGCACTATGTCATCATCACCAAGTACGCCCGGGCCAGAGATGGCGCCGGGCGTTTCTATTTGAGATCGCGCCCGAGGGCTTCGAGATGGCCGGCGATGTCGGCGAGGGTCTTGAGCAGGGCGAACGTGCAGAGGCCAGCGACGACGCAGGCCGAGGCGTGCAGGTAGAGACCGCCCCTGGCGAATATCGTTGCCGCGTAGGCCGACAGCATCATGGCTGCGAAGCCGCTGAGTGCTGCAAACATTTTGGGCTCTCCGGTTGGGGCGCTGCTCGCGGCCACCTGCCGTCAAAGGGCGACGGGTGGCAACCGGGCGGGTCCTTCCGGCGGCTGAATGTATACGGGCGGGCGAAGCGCAGAGGGGTCGCGCGGGTAAACGAGTTGGGAAGCCTAAACTCGGGGCGCGCCTAAACAACGGGGACCATGTTCAGGGGGAGCGGCGCATGGCCGGACTGACGACGACGGAGCTCGCCAAGGAGCTCGGGGTCACGAAGGGCCGGGTCAGCCAGTACGTCAGCGAGGGCAAGCTTGAGGGGTGTTACCAGGGGGACGGGCGGGCGCGCCGGTTCGACCTGGTGAAGGCGGCCGAGGCGCTGGGGCGGCGGCTGGACAAGGGGCAGATGATGGGGAACGGCGCGGCGACGCGGCGGTCCCTGCGCGGGATCGAGGCGGGCGAGGCGCCCCCCGAAGCGCTCCCCGAAGCGCCCCCCGAAGCGCCGGCGCGCAAGCCGGGCGGCGATGTCCTTCCCGCGCGGGATCCGGACCGCTACGAGCTGGCGCGGACGCAGAAGGTCGAGGAAGAGGCGCGCCGCCTGCGGCGTCAGAACGTCCTCGACGAGGGGACGATGGTCCTGGCCGAGGAGGCCGCGCGGCAGGCCAAGCGCCAGCTGGCGCAGGAGATCGCGCAGGTCGAGACGATGCTGCGCGACGCGGCCCGGCGGGTGGCGGACGTGATGGGTGTGGATTACCGCGAGGTGCGGTCGATCCTGATCGACCAGTGGCGGGCGCACCGTGGCGAGAGGTCCGAGGCGCTGACGGGCGTGGCGGCGGCGGCCGGGGCCAGCGACGAAGAGCGGGAAGCGGACTTCTGACATGGGCTTCCTGACCTCTGCGGAGGCGGTGATCGCCGCGGCGCTGGCGGAGGCGATGGCACCGCCGCCGCCGCCGGACATCACGCGGTGGTGCGAGGAGAACATCGTCTTCGACGAGCGTTCGCCGATGCCGGGGCCGTTCCGGATCGGGCGGTTCCCGTTCCTGCGCGAGATCCACGAGGTGTTGAGCCCGGAGCATCCGTGCCGCGAGGTGAGCGTGCGGGGATCGGCGCAATGGGGCAAGACGGTGTCGGTGCTGAACCCGGTGATCGGAGCGTGGCACGAGTACGGACCGCTCGACAGCCTGGTGGTGCATCCGACGCACAGTGCGGCCACCGAGTGGGTCGACAACAAGTGGTTGCCGATGCGCCGGCAGGCGCCGAGCCTGAGGCGGCTCTTCGGGGACGGGCGGGGCGGCGACAACAAGGACGCGAAGTTCAACCAGGAGACCCTGACGCGGAACGGGTCGCTGAAAGTGACCTCGGCGGGTTCTCCGGACGACCTTGCCGGCACGTCGCGGCGGCTGGTGGCGCTGGACGACCTGTCGAAGTTCGAGATGACGCCGAAGGGGGATCCGGAGAAACTGGCGGAGAGCCGGGCAAGCGGGTTCGAGGATGCGAAGATCCTCGCGATCTCGACGGCGCAGCTGGTCGGCACCTGCAGGATCACCCGGCGGTATGAGCGGAGCGACAAGCGGCTGTTCCATGTGCCGTGCCCGCATTGCGGCCACATGGCGCCGCTGACCTGGGAGAACTTCCGGCGCAACCTCGATCCCGAGCGCCTGCACGCCGCATGCTTCACCTGCGACGACTGCGGTGGGGTGATCGGGCACGCGGAGAAGGAACGGATCGTCGGGCAGGGACGGTGGGTGGCCACGAACCCGGGTGGCGATCACCCGGGGTTCCATTTGTGGCGGGCCTACGTGCCGCAGCGGGACTGGGCGTCGATCGCGGTGGAATATGCGCGGGTGATGGGCTGGACGCAGCTGTCTTTGACGGGCGAGACGGAGGAGGCGATGGCCCACACCGTCGAGGCGGAGACGGAACAGACCTTCTGGAACGACGTTCTGGGCCTGCCCTATGCGGTCGCGAGCAAGGGCCCGGACTGGGAGAAGCTGCGCGACCGGGTGGAGAACCGGCCGGAGGGCGAGGGCCTGCCGCGCAGCATCGTGCCGGCCCGGGGCGTGATTTTGACCGCCGGTGTCGATTGCCAGGGCGACCGCACCGAGATCCACATCGTGGCGCACGGGCCGAACCACCAGCGGTGGCCGGTGGATTACATCGTGGTGCCGCATCACATCGCGGACGAGGCGTGCTGGTCGGCGCTGGACGGCCACCTGAAGGCGACGTGGCGGACGGAGCGCGGCCTGCGCCTGCCTCTCGACATGCTGGCCATCGACGGTGGCACCTACACGGATGCGGTCTGGTCCTGGGCCCGGCGCTGGCCCTGGGATCGGGTGATCATCGTCAAGGGGTCGAACAGTGCCAACGGGCCGACGATGGTGCCGCAGAAGTTCGAGCGCCGGGCGGACGGGAAGGCCCGGCGCCGGCAGAAGCGCGCGTTCATGCTGAACGTGAGCCAGCTGAAGGGCGACTTCTACGGCTGGCTGGACAAGGACGATCCGCTGTCGCGCGGCTACGTGCACTTCGCCCGGGGGCTGGGCGACGAATACTACCGCATGGTGACCTCGGAGGTCCGGGTGCTCCGGCGCAGCGCGTCCGGCGTGGTGAATGCCCGCTGGGAGCTCGTCGAGCCGACACGCCGGAACGAGGGGCTCGACACGATGCTCTACGCCGAAGCGGCGGCACGGCGGAAGGGCTGGCTGTCGCTGACGGCGGACCAGTGGGCGGCGCTTGAGGCGGAGCGCAGCGCGCAGCCCCAGGAGGTGCAGGCGGACCTGTTCGACGGAACCGTCCCGGTGGTCGCGCCTGTGGCGCCGTCAGACACACCGCGGAGCACGCCCGAGAAACCCAAACCCGAGGCGCGCGAGAGTGCGGCCCCGGAGGATGACTGGCTGAACGGCAGGGGAAGCGAATGGCTGTAACACCGGACAGTGCCATCGACACGCTGGAGACGGCCATGGCGCAGGGGGTGCGCGATGTCACCTACAGCGACGGGCGCAAGGTGACCTACCAGAGCCAGGCGGAGATGGAGCGCGCGTTGTCGTACTGGCGCGCCCGGAAACGTGCTGCGGCGGGGCGGGGGGCTGTCGGCGTCAGCATCGGCGCGTTTTACAGGGACTGAGCGGATGTTGGGGATCGGGACCGTTCGCGCGTGGCTGCAGGCGAGCCGGGCGGAGGCTGACCTGCGGCGGGTGAGTGCGGAGAAACGGGCCGAGGTCATCCAGGCCTATGACGCGGCGCGTGTCGGCGGGCGGATGGCGGGCTGGTCGCGGCCGCACACCTCGGCGGCCACGGAACTGCAGGGGGCCTTGCCGTTCCTGCGGGCCGGGGCACGCGACTTGGTGCGCAATTCCCCCTTCGCCAGCCGCGCGGTGCGGGTGGTGGCCTCGCATGTGGCGGGCTCGGGGGTGCGCCCGCGCCTGGCCGACGAGATCGCGGGTCTTGAGGCGCGCGAAGCGCTGCAGCGGATCACCCGGGACCAGTGGGAGCGGTTCCAGGAGAACTGCGACCCGGAGGGTCAGATGGACTTCTACGGCCAGCAGCGCCTGGTGATGCGCACGGTGGCCGAGGGGGGAGAGGCGCTGCGTCTGTGGTTCCCGGTCTCGGATCGCGGGCGGCTGTTCTGGCGGTGCCGGATCGTCGAGGGGGATCTGCTGGATCATCAGCGCAACGAGGATCTGCCCGGTGGCGGGCGGGTGGTGCAGGGCGTGGAGTTCGACGCGCTGGGTCGGCGGGTGGCCTATCACCTGTTCGAGGGGCACCCCGGCGACAGCTATGCCGCCACGGGCTGGAAACAGACGACACGGCGCGTGTCCGCGGAGTACGTCGACCACATCTTCGAGGTCTTGCGGCCGGGCCAGGTGCGGGGGGTGTCGTGGTTTGCGCCCGTTGCCACGGTGCTGCGGGATCTCGACGACCTGGCCGAGGCGGAGGTTGTCCGGAAAAAGCTCGAGGCCTGCATCTCGATGGTCGTGCACAACGCGCATGAGGACGCGGCGCCCGATGGTGCGGCGATCGCGCCTGCGACGGGGGATGCGGCGGTGCCATTGCGCAGTGCATCGGGATCGCCGATCGAGCGCATGCAGCCCGGCATGGTGCTGGAGGCGCGGCCGGGCTGGGGTGTCGAGTTCAACGCACCGCCGGCCAGCCCCGGGCTCGTGGAGCACATGAAGGAGCGGCTGCACGCTGTCGCGGCGGGCATCGGCGTGACGTACATGCAGATGACCGGCGACATGTCGCGGGCGAACTACAGCTCGATGCGCGAGGGCCGGATCGAGTTCAACCGGCTGGTCGACAGCTGGCAGGCCGACCTGATGGTCCAGCAGAGCGGCCGTCCGGCCTGGCGGCGCGTGATGCAGGCGGCATCGATCAATGGTGAGCTGACAACGCGCCTGACGCCGCGGGCGAAGTACATCGCGCCGAAGCGGCCATGGGTCGATCCGCAGAAGGACGTCTCTGCGGCGGTTCTGGAGATCGAGAACTTCATCGCGGACCCCGAGGCGGTGATCGAGGCGACCGGCAAGACGCCGGAAGAGGTGATGGCGGGTCAGAAGCGCTGGCGCGGGATGCGCGCCGGGATCGCGGGGGAAACCCCGACAGGCACAGGAGACGAGGCATGACGACACCGACACGTGGCGGAGAGGCGGGCGTGCCTGCGCGGATGATCCAGGCGGCGGCGCTGCAGACGCTCGACCTTGAAGCCCGCACCGTCGAGGTGGTGTTCACCACCGGCGCGCTGGTCAATCATTGGGTCTGGCACAAGGGGGACGTGAGGCGCATGCCGACGCGCATCGATGTCACGCCCGAGGCCATCGACCTGGCGTTTTTGAAGGCATCGGGGCCGGTGCTCGACAGCCACCAGAGCTGGGACAGCCGCGCCGTGATCGGCGTGGTGGAGGATGCCTGGGTGAAGAACGGAGAGGGCCGTGCCGTGATCCGGTTCGCCGACACCGAGGACGTGGAGCCGATCTGGCAGCGCGTCTCCCAAGGCATCCTCCGCAACGTCAGTGCGGGCTTCGAGGTGCTGGAACAGGAGGCCAGGACGGAAGATCTGGACGGCGGTGGCGAGATCGAGGTGATCCACTTCTCGAAGATCCGCGTGGTCGAGATCTCGATGTGTGCGGTGCCGGCGGACCGCGGGTCGCGCGTGCAGTCGGACGCGGGTCCGCCGCTGTCCTTCGGCCAGGTGTATCGCCCCGGGGAAACCGCGGATCCGTCCGCGCAGGAGACGCCTGCACCGGTTGCGGCGCAGGTGCAGGCGGCGGACGCCGCAGAGGATGCCATCAAAGGAGAGACCGACATGGCTGACAAGACGCAGAGCGCCGCCCCCGTGGCGCCCACCCCGACCCCCGTCGACGCGGCGGCGATCCGTCAGCAGGCGGCGCAGGATGAGCGGGCCCGGATTGCCGGGATCGACACCGTGGCGCAGCAGCTCGGTGCCGACGAGGCGCTTGTGACGCAGGCGAAGGAGGATGGCATGAGCGTGGACGCCTTCCGCACGGCCGCGGTGGATGCCTTTGCGGCGAAGGCCCAGGCGGACACCCGGGGCATTGGCGGCGCTCGCCAGACCGCCACGGTGCAGGCCGATGCGCGCGAGAAGTTCGTGCAGGGTGCGGAGCTCGGCGTGATGGCGCGTGCGGGCCTTGGTGGCGAGCGCAACGAGTTCACCGGCCTGACGCTGTCGGAACTGGCGCGGCAGTCGCTGGACTTGCTGGGGATCCGGTCCCCGGCTAGCCGTCTTGACATGGTGGGGATGGCGTTCACCCAGGCGGGCAGCCACACGACCAGCGACTTTGCCCATATCCTGTCCTCGATCGCGGGCAAGGCTGCGCTGAAGGGCTGGGAGGAGGCGGAGGAGACCTTCCAACTCTGGACCTCTGTCGGCACGCTTACCGACTTCAAGCCGACCACGCGGGTTGGCCTGGGGCTGCTCGACGCGCTGCCGGAAGTTGTCGAGGGCGCCAACTACACGTACGGCACCGTGGGCGACCGGGGGGAGCCGATCACCCTGGCCACCTATGGCCGGCTGTTCCGCATCACCCGCCAGGCGATCATCAACGACGACCTGTCGATGCTGAGCTCGATCCCGATGAAGGGGGGCCGTGCGGCACGCCGCACCATCGGCAACCTCGTGTACGGCGTGCTGACCGGCAACCCGAACATGTCGGACGGGACCGCGCTGTTCCACGCCGACCACAACAACCTTGCAGGGTCCGGTGCTGCGCCGTCCATCGCCACGCTGTCGGCGGGGCGCACGGCGATGAAGACCCAGAAGGAACGGGAGGGCGGTCCGTCGCTGAACATCCGGCCGGCCTATATTCTCTCGCCAGCGGCGCTGGAGACCGACTTCGATCAGCTGATCAATTCGACGGTCGATCCGACGGCGACGAAGGGGCATGCGAAGAACCCGGTGGCGGGCATGGCGGAGGTGATCTCGGATGCGCGGCTCGACGATGCCAGCGCGACCGCGTGGTACCTGGCGGCGAACCCCGCGGCCTTCGACACGATCGAGGTTGCCTATCTCGATGGCGTCCAGTCGCCGTACATCGAGCAGAAGACGGGTTGGACCTCGGACGGTGTCGAGCTGAAGGTGCGCATCGATGCGGGCGTCGCGCCGCTCGACTTCCGGACGATGTACAAGAACGCCGGGGCCTGATCCCGGGCGGTGACGCGATTGCGGCCTGACGGCCGTCGGAGGCCGGGCGGGTCCGCCCGGTCATGGCAATCCCATGTGTTCGGAGAAACACCATGAAATCTTATGTGCAGGATGGCGACAAGGTCGTCGTGGCGGCCCCGCGGGCGCTGACCTCGGGCGAAGGCGCGCTGGTCGGATCGATGTTCGGCGTGGCGGAAGGTGATGCGGAGAGCGGCGCGGATGTCGTCCTGGTGACGACGGGCGTGGTCGACATCGCCAAGGTCGGGTCGCAGGCCTGGACCGTGGGTGCTAAGGTCTACTGGGACAACACCAACTTCCGGACCACCACTGTCGTGAGCAGCAACACCCTGATCGGGGTTGCCATGGCGGCTGTCGGGTCCGGTGCCGGCGACACCACCGGCCAGGTGCGGCTGAACGGGTCGTTCTGAGGCGATGAACGCCTTCGAAGCGGGTCTCGGTGTGCTCCATGCCGATGCGAACATGGCCGAGGACGTGACCTATACGCCGCTGGCCACCGGGCTGGCGCAAACGGTGCGGGCGATCGCCACGGCACCGGACGTGGAGGTGGGGTTCGGCTTGGCAAAGGTCCATGCGTCCACGGTCGTGCTCGAGGTTGCGGTCTCGGCGGTGGAGAATCCCCGGCCCGGGGACGTGATCCTGTGGCGGGGGGAGACGCGTATCGTTCAGGGTGAGCCGGACCAGGACGTCGAGAGACTGTCGTGGTCACTGGACACCCGTCCGGCATGAGACTGACCGTTCGCCCGGACGTCGACGTGGGTGAGATGATGGCGCGGGACCTGGAGCGGATGGAACGCGCGCACATGGGGGCGATGCGGTCTGTCGCACGGGACCTCAAGTCCGCCTGGCGGCAGGACATCGCCGCGGGCGGATTGGGCAACCGGCTGGGCAACACCGTGCGGTCGGAGAGCTATCCGCAAGGCACCAACAGCCTCAACGCGGCGGCGCTGGTCTGGACGAAGGCGCCGGAGATCGTCGCGGCGCATGACGAGGGCGCGACGATCGGGTCGCGGGATGGGTTCTGGCTGGCCATTCCGCTGGAGGCGGCGGGACGGGGTCGGTTTGGCCGGCGGATGACGCCGCTCGACTTCGAGCGCCGGACGGGCCAGCGGCTGCGGTTTGTCTACCGGCAGAACCGCCGCTCGGCGCTTCTGGTGGTGGACGATGCCCGGCTGACGAAGCGTGGCCAGGCGCGCCGCAAGGGCGGGCGCCGGCGCAAGGATGGCGTGCTGACGGGTGCGCAGACCGTGCCGGTGTTCCTGCTGGTGCCGCAGGTGACGCTGCGCAAGCGCACCGACCTGGTGCCGGCGGCGGAGGCCGTCACCGACCGCATTCCCGGCCTGCTGGCCGGCTGGCTGGAGGGCTGAGCATGCCTTTGGGTGCTGTGAGGGGCGCAATAGAGACGCGCCTCGCGGCGCTGCACAGGGCGGTTGCGGCTGCCGTGACGCCGGGCGTGCTGCGCAACGCGGTCCTGCCGCAGGCGATCCCGGGCGCGGGCCTGGTGATCATGCGCGACGGCGTGCCGGACCTCGCCGAGGTCACGCTGCCGCTCACGTACCACTACGACCACCGGGTCGCGTTCGAGATCTACACGCAGGCGTCGGAGGACCGCGAGACGCTGGCGGATGTGATCCGCCAGGAGCTGGGCGCCGCGATCCACGCGGATCGTGGCCTGGACGGTCTCTGCGACTGGGTCGAGGCGCAGCCCACCGGCAGCGACGACATTCGCGTCGAGGGCGGCGAGACGCTCCGCGTCGATACCATCGTGGCCACGCTGAGTTACGGCGTGGCCGATCCGTTGACCTGACAGGAGGTGCGCCATGGCGCGAGGAAGAGGTGAGCGCTCGGCCATGGCGGGCGTGTTCGAGAGCGTCGAGAAGACGACGCCTGCGAGCGGGTTCGTCTACCTGCCGTACATGACCAACGGGCTGGCGCGGCGCGAGGGCCTGCTGGAAGACGACATCGTCGGCAGCCGCGATCCCGGCGATCCGGATCTCGACAACCCGGTCTGTGACGGCGACATCGCGATCCCGATCGATGTCGACGCCACCGGCTTCTGGCTGAAGGCGTTGCTGGGCGATCCGACCACCAGCGAGGCCACGGGCGTCTACAGCCATGTGTTCCGGTCCGGGGCCTGGAGCCTGCCCAGCATGTCGCTGGAGCGGCAGGTGCCGGATGTGCCGTCGTTCGAGATGTTCTCGGGGGCGCGGGCGAACCGGCTGCAGATCGAGATGCAGCGCGGCGGGCGCTTGAACGGCACCGTCGGCGTCATTGCGCAGGGTGCGGCCACGCCGACACCGGCGACCGCGGCGGGGACGCCCGGCAGCTTCGGCGAGGTGCCGTCGCGCTTCATGCAGCGCGAGGGCGTGGCCAAGATCGACGGCGCGGCGGCCGCGAATGTTGTCGGCCTGTCGTTCGAGTACAACAACAATCTCGATCCGGTGGAGACGATCACCGGTGACGGGTTCATCGGCGGGCTCGACCCGATGCGGTCCGCCTGCAGCGGCACGATGCGGCTGCGCTTCTTCTCGGAGACGCTTTTTGCCGCGGCGAAGGCCGGGACGGCGCAGGCGATCTCGCTGGAGTGGACGAAGAGCGCGAGAGCCTCGCTGGTGCTGGCGCTTGGCCGGGTCAAGCTGTCGGTGCCGGGCCGCCCGATCGAAGGGCCGGGTGGCATCGAGGCCGAGTTCCAGTGGATGGCCGGGCGGGAGGCCGACGGCGACCCGATGCTGACCGCAACCCTTGTGAACGAAGTGGAGACCTACTGATGCTGCGCCTGAAGCTGAACCCCGATCCGGCCTGGCACGACCTGGCGCGTGGCGTGCGTGTGCTCTGCTGCCCGGTCACCTCGTCGCAGATGGAAGCGGTCCGCGAGGACCTGTTCGGCAAGACCGGCGACGCGGAGGCCGAAGCGGAAGAGACCGAGGCAGAGGAGACCCGTGTCATCACCTTCGTCGACTGGTGCAAGGCGCTTGCGCCGCGGGTCGTGCTCGACTGGGAGGGGGTGGCCGACGAGAGCGGCGATCCGGTCCCGCCGGACGCGGAGTGGCTCTCTGCCATGCTGGACGACGACCTGTGTTACACGGCGTTCCGCGACCGTGTGCTGATGCCCGCGCTGCTGGCGGACGCGGAGGGAAACGGCTCTTCCGGCGCGCCGAGTGGCACTTCGGCAGCGCCGGCTACTGCGACAGCTGCCTAGAGCGCTGCGAGACCTGTCCGATGGTGGTCGAGGCGCCGCAAACCGTGGAGGGGCAGCAGGTCTGGGACCTGGCGATGCATTGCGGCGGCCAGGTGCGCGCGGTGCCGGGCCAGGTGGTCGGCTACGACATGACGGCGGTCATGGCCATGGGGCGGGCGATGGGTGTGCCGCCGATGGCGACGGCCGTGCTGATGCCGCATATCGAGCGTGCCATGACGGCTGCGCTGAACGACCGATCGTCTGAAGGAGGGGAGGCGTGACGCAGCGCAAGGTGACCTATCGCGCGGAGCTCGAGGGCGGCGCGCGCGTCAAGTCCGAGTTCCGGGGTATCGGCCAGGCGGGCAAGGAGGCCCACGAGAGGATCGACACGTCGTCGAAGTCCGCGGCCCGGTCGGCGGAGGTCTTCGAGCGGCGGATCCGGGCGGAGGAGCGCAGCTTCCGCGCGCTGAAGGCCAGCGTCGATCCGGCCTATGCCGCGCAGATTCGCTACGCCGGCGCGGAGGCGCAGGTGGCGCGCGCGGTCGCGCTCGGGGTGGTGTCGAAGCGCGAGGCGGCGCAGGTGCTGAAACAGATGGAGGTGCGGACCCGGGCCACTGCCAGCGCCATGGAACTGATGGACAGCGCGACGGTGCGGTCGCACCACGGGCTGCGCAACGCGCTGTTGCAGGTGAACCAGATCGGCCAGCAGGCGACGGCGACGGGCAACCTGATGGGGGCGGTGGCCATCCAGCTGCCGGACATCCTGGCGGGGTTTGGCGGCATTGCACCGCTGGTTATCGGTGCGGCTGCGGGTCTTGCGACGGCGTTCCTGCCGAACCTGATGAAATCGGGCGATGCGGCGAAGGACCTGAAGATCAGGCTGCAGGAGGCCTATGGGGCCGCGCGCACTGCGCTGGAAGAGGCCGCAGAGGCGCAGCGGCGCTACAACGCCGCGATCCTGCTGTCCAAGACCAACCAGGACATTGTCACGCCGTCGATCCTGCGGAGCCTGAGCCTCGAGGCCCGGGCACGGGAGGCCTTGGCCAGACTGGAAGAGGCCAAGCTCGAGCGGCAGAGGCGCGATGTCGAGGCGTCTCTTGCCGCTGACCGGGCGGCGCTGGACACACAACTCGCGGACGCGCTCCTGCAGGTCGAACGGATTGCGGAGCTGCGCGCCGAGGCGATGAACCAACCCGCCGGCGACCTGGGATCGCAGGCGACCTACACGGCCCTGGAACGGGACCGCCTGGCGGTTGTTCGGCAGGTGCTTGGCGCCAACGAGGACCTGGTGCTGTCCATCCGCGAGCAGCAGGCGCAGCTCGACCTGGTCAATGCACAACTGAGCCGCGGTGGCGACGAGGCGGTGGACCTCGTGGATGCGCTGCTGGAGGCCTCGAAGAACGGCGAGACGCTGGGCAAGACCGACGTGGGGGCCGGTATCCGCTCGGCGGTGGACGAGTCCATCGCACTTGTGCGCAACCTCGGGATGGGGCTCGATCTCGCGCGCGGGATTGCCTCCTGGGGGCCTCAGGGCATGCCCGGGACCGCGCCGCCGCAAGGCGGCCGTGGCGGCGATCCGCGTGCCATGGGCGGCAGCTTCTACGACTGGCAAACCCGGGACGCGGCGCAGTTCCTCGAGAACTGGACACCGCCGAAAGCCGCGCGGGCGGCGCGTGGCGGGCGCGGCCAGAGCGCGGCGCTGAAGGAACAGAACCGCCTGATGCAGGAGGCCGCCCGGATGACGGAGGCGAACCAGACGGCACTGGAGCGCTACAATGCCGAGGTCGCGCGCGCCAACATGCTGCGCGAGAAAGGCCTGATCGGCTCCGTGACGCACAACCGGGAACTGGCCCGGCTGAAAGTGAACCTCGACAAGGCGACGGAGGCGCAGCGCCAGCTGATGGGCATTGCCCAGCCGGTGAAGGATGCGCTGGTGAACGCGTTGATGGGGCAGAAGAACGCCGCCGACCAGCTGCGCGTGGCGCTGAAGCGCGCGGCCATCGAATATGCGCTGTTCGGCACCGGCGGCTTCGCCCGCAAGGGGAGCGGCTTCAAGGGCCTGCTGGGCAACGTGGTCTCCAGCGTCTTCAGCTTCGACGGCGGCGGCTACACGCCGCCCGGGCCGCGCTCGGGAGGCCTCGACGGCAAGGGCGGGTTCATGGCGGTCATGCACCCGAACGAGCGGGTCGACGACCTGACCAGACCGGGGGCCGGGCAGGGCGGGGGCGGCCGGGTCGAGGTCGCGGTGCGCATGGATGGGAGCGGGGCGCTTGTTCCGGTGATCGAGCGCGTGTCCGGCAATGTCACGGCGCGCATGCTGGGGGCGGGCATGCAGAGCCTGCAGCGCGGCTTCAGCGGGCAGCTCGACGCGGTGCAGGCGCGGGGGACGTCGTGATGCAGCGCCCCATCGTGACCCTGCCGCCGGCGTTCCTGCGGGTGTTGAACGTCGACTGGGACATCGACTGGCGGGAGACGTCGTTGGGTGACTTCAACGAAGGCACGACGCGCACGCAGTTCAGCGGCTTCCCGCGCTGGATCGGGGCGCCGAAGGTCAAGCTGGGCCGCGCCCAGCTGGGCCAATGGCGTGCCATCCGGGCTATGGCGCAGGGGCGCCGGGGGATCTACCGGATCCGCATGGACGACCCTGCGGTCTTCCCGATCTCGGCGACAGGCGCCGGCGGCACGGTGATCGCGCAGGGCAAGCCGTCTGCCGCGGGGAACCTGTTCACGAACGGCAGGGGCTGGGAGTATGCGCCTTTTGCGCTGGCGGCCGGGGACCATGCCGCGGGCGCCGAGGCGATCCGCGTCGATGTCACGTCGTGCAACGGCTTTGTGCCGGTGGTGGGCCAGATCATGAGCCATGCGTCCTGGCCGTTCCAGGTGACTTACGTGCGCGCCCGGGGCGGCGCCGTGTTCGAGCTCGGTGTGCAGATGCCGCTGCGGGCCGCGATCGCGCAGGGCGACATCCTCCAGCTGCGCGGTGTCGGGGTCTTCGAGGCGGCCGAGAGCGGGATGGGGCGCATCGATTACGACCGCAGCCATCGGGCGATGCCGGAGCTGCGGTTCATGGAGGTGCCTGGCCGATGAGCTTCTTCCCGGCGGGCTTCGATCCGCGTGCGGGCGTCCTGGGCTTCCTGAGCCTCGTGGAGATCGACACGGCGGACGGCCCCTGCCGCTTCCTGCTGGGGCAGGACGGCCGGTTCACCGACGTGAACGGGACCGTTTGGCTGGGCTCGGCGCTCGGGTCGGTGACGGCGCTGGAAAGCGCCATCGGCGGCATCGCCCCGTCAGGTTCGTTGTCGATGTCCTACTTCCAGGATCCGGTGATGGACGACGTGGTCCGGCAGATGAAGGCGCTGGGGGTCGACTACGTCAAGGGCCGCGAGGTCCGCTTCTACCTGCAGCCGATCGGCGATGTGGCGGAGTTCCAGGCGCCGCGGTTTGCGCCGGTGCGCTACATGACGCGGATCAGCCGGCAGCTGAGCTACACGTTCTCCGGGGCGCAGGACCGCCGCATCACGCTGTCGTTCGAGGCGTGGTCCGAGGGGCGCCGCGCGGCGCGGCGCACGGCGCTCAACACCGAAGGCCACAAGGCGCTGACCGGGTCCGAAAACCCGTCGCTCAAGTACATGCCGACGGTCGACTTCGAAACCGAGAAGCTCTTCGGATGAGGCCCGCCCCCATGAGACTTGTCTACCGGATCATGCATACCTGGATGGCCACGCCCTTTGTCTGGGGGCAGAGCGACTGCTGCCTCGGGCTGGCGGACTGGCACATGCTGGTGAAGGGCGGCGAGGATCCCGCGGCGGCGCTGCGCGGGGCGTATTGCGACGCGGTGTCCTGCCAGCAGCTCTGCGGCTGGTTCACCCGTCCCGTCGAGGTCATCGAGGATTGCCTGGCCCGTGTCGGGGGGCTGCCGCGGGTCGTGGCACCGGAGGTCGGCGACGTGGCGGTGATCGTCATCCCGCGCAAGGAGCGGCCCCTGCCGGCCGGGGCGCTCTGGCTGGGGGACTGCTGGGGCTGCAAGGGGCCGGAGGGGGCGACGACGCTGTCACCGACCCTGGTGCGGCCCTTGGCCTGTTGGGGGATGGACCATGCGGCGTAGATCGCTGGCGGTGGCGCTCCTGGCGTCGACCTGGCTGACACCGACCGAAGCGCGGGCCATGCCGCCCGTGGCGGCGCTGGTGGCGGGTCTGACCGGCGGGGCGCTCTTCCCGGTGGCGGGGATCCTCGGCCAGCTTGGCGCGGTGGGCTACTCGACGGGCTTTGCCATCGGCAGCGCGATCGGGGGATCGGTTCTGGGCCGCGCCCTCTTGGGGGTCGGGCTCTCGGCCCTGGCCGGGTCCTTCACGCCGAAGTTCGACGTGCCGAGGTTCAACGTGCCGGAACCCTCGGCGCAGATGGGCAACTTCGCCCAGCCGGTGTCTTATGCGCAATGGGTCTTCGGGCGCACGCGGAAGGGCGGGCCGCTCGGCTTCACGCAGGCATCGGGCAGCCGTCGCCACTACGTGGTGATCCTGGCGGCGCATGAGATCGAGGGCATCGCCGAACACTGGATCGACGAATACACCGTCGGGCTCGACGGTGCCGTGACGGACTTCGGGTCGTCCAACTTCCTGACCAATGGGGATGGCGGCGGGCATACCGCGCCGGACATCCTCAAGACCTATGGGCGGATCGAGGTGTTCCGGGGGGAGGCCGGGCAGACCGCCAACGCCGGCCTGGTCTCGACCTTTACCGAGATCACCGAGGACTTCGACTTCGCGGGGCTGGCGGGCGCCGTGGTCTGGGCGGCGCGGAGCTCGCCGCAGAACTTCAGCAGCGTCTATCCGAACGGGCGGCAGTGGGTCTACGCGCCGGTGATCGACGGGCTCAATCAAATCTACGATCCGCGCGACGACACCTACAAGTATACCGCCAACGCGGCGCTCTGCATGGCGTACTGGATCACGCAGGTGCTGGGCGGGCAGGTGGACTGGGACGAGGTCGCGGAGGAGGCCGACGTCTGCGACGAGGTTGTCCTGAACGCGGAGGGCGAACAGCTGGCGCGGTGGGAGATCAACGGCACGATCTCGGACGACCAGGAGTTCGAGACACAGCGCGCGCAGATGGCCGGGGCATGTGACGCCTTCGTCTACGAACGTACGGACGGGAAGGTGGGCTTCAAGGTTGGCCGGTGGATCGCGCCAACCGTCACCCTGAGCGGTTCTGACTTTCTCGATCTTGAAGTGACGGAAGGCCAATGGGGCGCCGATGCTCCGACAGAGGTGTCGGTAAAATTTGTCGAGCCAGACAATGCATGGAGGGAAAGTCCCTCTGGGACGTGGGTGGAAGATGCCGGCGTCAACGTAGTGAAGGACGAGCCCGAGCTTTACCTCGTCAGTAACCACAATCAAGCCTCCCGACTGGCAAAGCGGATCGCCAAGGCGCGGCGCCCGCAATATCACCTTTCCGGCACCATCGGCCTGATGGGATACGAGTTGATTGGGCAGCGGTTCTTTACCCTGACGCACACCGGGATGGGCATCGCTCAATATTTCGAGGTCGGAACCCTTGTTCGCGCCAGTTCGGGTCTCTTCGAGTTGACGGCAATTTCGGTGGAGCCGGAGGACTTCGATTTTGACGCCTCTACGGAGGAGCCTGATCGCCCCGAGTTCGAGGCCATCGACAGCGCGTTTGCAAGTGAGCATCTGACCGGATTCACTGCGACGGCAGGGGACGGTGGCAGCATTGTCACCGAGTGGGGGGTGCAGGAGGATTACCTTTGGCAGCAGGTCAGGTGGAAGGCGGTGGCGGCGACACAGTGGCAGAGCCAGACCATCACCGATGGAGCTACGGAGCTCATCATCACCGGCCTTCTGGATGGCACCACCTATCAGGTGCAGGGCCGGAACGCATACGCAGGTCTTCTTAGCAACCCGAGCGATTGGACGCCTGAGCCTGCGGCGGAAGTTGTCACGGTTGGCAGTAGCACGGCGCCTGCGTCTCTCGCGGCCTTCTCCGTAACCGAAGCCGCAGGCGATGTGACCATAGACTTCACCACGGCCAACGATCCGAACCACTATGCCACCCGGATTTATCGCAACACAGTCTCCGATTTCGGGACGGCCATGCTCATTGCGACCGACTACATCGGTCCGAACCAGTCCAGCACCTACGAGGACGCGGGGCTGGCGGCTGGCACCTACTACTTCTGGGCCGTTCCTGTGAACGCCTCGGGTGTCGCGGGCCCTGCGTCCGGTCCCGAGACCGAAACAATCGTCTAACACTCACACGAGAGGTGTCACCCATGGCTCTACCTGGGCGAACGATCGCGCAGGGCAATCCGCCCGCGTCCGATCATCAGGTCGATCAGACAGACCTTGGCGACTGGATGGAGGAGATCGAGGAGGGCGTTGCGGGTGTCACCGCCATCAGCGACCGCGTCTCGGACATCGAATCTGACTATGCGAGGGCCACCGCGCTCGAAGTCGAGCGCGGGCGGATCGCCACGCTGGAAGCGACGTCCGGCGCCGAGACTCCGCAGGGCGCCTGGGCACCCTCGGGAGGCTCTTTTCCCGGCGGCGGGACTGCGCAGACCGGTGACTACTGGGAAGCCACGGATACCGGAACAATCGACAGCGTGTCGTTTGTCGCCGGTGACCAGATCATCGCGCTGATCGACAATGCCAGCACCTCGACGTACGCCGGGGACTGGTTCAAGCGGGAGGGGGGCGCCGTCACGTCCGTCGCAGGCAGGACCGGTGCGGTGGTCTTGACCAAGTCGGATGTCGGCTTGGGCAATGTCGACAATACTCCGGACGCGGACAAGCCGGTATCGACAGCTCAGCAGGCCGCGCTGGACGCAAAGGCACCGCTGGCAGACCCGGCCTTTACTGGCACGCCCACGGCACCGACTGCGCCCGCGGGTACTTCGACGACGCAAATTGCGACAACGGCCTTTGTTGGCGCGGCGGTTGCCGGCACCGTCACTTCTGACCAGATCAGCCAGGTGTTCGACGGCGGAGAGGCCATCACGGACGGCGACGCCTCTCTGGCTGACAGCAACTTCGGCGCCAACATCACGACATATTTTGTGGTGCCCGACACCGCGCGCGACATCTATGTAACGAGCGTCTCGGTCAATCTTACCGGGGCGGGGACGGGCAACCTTATCGTGGCAACCCCCGTCGGTGAAATCCGCTATGTCTCCGAACTGCTCACGGTCGCGGGTGCTGGCGAGACGGCCCTTGCGCCGGCGGCCTTCGTGCTTCCCGCAGGGGCATGTTACGGCTGGCGCCGTGCGTCCGGTGGATCGGTGCGGCGCGGAGCGCTGGGGACGGACCCCGACAGCTTTTCCATCAGCCCAGCTACACTGCCCGACGTGGGAGACATACTTGCGCGCACCGCAAACACCTATCAGCCCGCCGTCGAGGTTTCCGGCACCGGCCTGTTCCCGGCGGTGTCGGAGCTGCAAGATCTTCGGGGCGCCGTGCAGGGGCCTGACTACACCGCCAACGTTGTGACAGATGCGATCACGGCAGCAGACGGTGCGTACTACGATCTGGCGGAAGTATATGTGGAGCGCACGGCGCCAGCGACAGCTTCGGAAGTCGGGCAGTTGGTCGGGACGCTTGCTGACAGCGCCAACAGCTACGACATGGCCGCGCCCGCAGATGCCGCGCGCCCGCGCCTGTCGTGGATTGGACACGGACCCGCACTGCAATTCGATGGGTCCGATGACTATCTCGACAGCGCAGCCTTGGGTGCAATGGTCGGGGACTTTTCCGCGGGCTTCACGGCTACTGTGACCGTTCAACCGACGCCCTGGCTGCTGACCGCCGCCGCCGGGCTGCTGTCGCTGGTAGATGGCAGCAACGCGCTGAAAATCTACATTGGCACCACCTCTGGAAACTACATTGTCGGGCCTGGTGGCAACATTCTTGGCCCTGTCACGGATGAACCGGCCTCGATCACTGTCACGTGGTCTGGCGGCACATTCTCCGCGTGGCTGAACGGACAGCGTGTCGTGAAGGGCGGCGCGCGGAGTGTGACCGGTGCGGCGGCGGTCGCCATGATCGGCGCTTTCCGGAACGGTGGCAGTCCGGCCAATTTCTTTAACGGCAAAATCGGCGCCGTCTCTGTGATCGAGAGCGCGTTGTCCGACGCGGACGCGCTGTCCGCCAACCTTGAGGCAATGGCTGTCTGGCAGGAGAGCGCAACCGGCACGACCAATCTTGCAGAAGAGGTTAAGGAGGCGCGGCTTGGCCTGCCGTCGCTGGCCTTGCGCGGACGCTACACCGAGCAGGGACGGCTTTACGGCGCGCTGATGCTTGGCGCATCGCCTATTGTGCTTCCGCTTATTGGCCAGTCGAACATGGTCGGTCAGGGCGTTTTTGACGGCGGCGCAGGTCATCCCGCCACCTACAAGCAGTGGCTACAGGCCGGAAGCTTGGCAGCGTGTACGGCACATCTGGACCATCTGAGCAGCGATGCCGGAGAAATGGGTCTGTCGGTACAGTTCGCAATCGACTTCGCTGCCGAATTCCCGAATGCGCAACTGATCTTTGTCCCCTGCGCTGTAAGCGGAACGGGCTACGGCTTTGGCAACTTGCAGGGTGGCGTCGAACTGGGGCGCTGGGGTATCGGAGATGACCTCTATCTGGCTGCGGTGAGACGCACCGATGAGGTGATGCGGCGATACCCGCAATGCGTGCTTGGTGGCATCCTGCACCACGACGGTGAAGATGACGCAGAGAACTCGACCGCCAACTTCGCCGATCTGCTGGACGAAGCGATTGGCGGCTATCGCACGTCGATCGTCGGAGCGTCGGCCCAGACGCCTTTCGTGGTCGGGGAGATTGCCCAAGACCTCGACACTGGCACATTCCCGCTGCGCGACACCATCAACGCGGCGCTCGCTGGACTGCCTGGCCGTCTGATCCACACGGCGTGTGCGTCATCCAGCGGCTTGGTGAGACAAGACTTCGCCCACTTCAATGCTGCGTCCCAGCGCACATTTGGTTCGCGGTATTTCACCGCGTGGCAGTCGGCGCTGCGTGGCTGGCTCTAGCACCGGGTGTCAGGGACCGAAAATACGGGGGTCGAATGACCACCGACGACTTGCCGCGCGCTCTGCGCGCTTTTTTTGTGCACCGGAGGTTTGACCATGCCACCTGATAACGAGTGGGTTTATGGCGCAGCCGTCCGTGTGATCGGCGCACTCGTCGGCGTCTTGGCGTCGCTGATCATGGTCGCACCGGAGGGCACGCGGGCTGCCCTGTATCGCGCCCTCGTCGGCGTGACGATGGGGGTGATCTTCTCGCCTCTGGCGGACAGCCTGCCATTCATGGGCTGGATGGCAGGCGAAGACCTCGATGCTGTCTTGGCGCGCAGCGCGCTTACCGGCTTCGTGATCTGGTGGGTGCTAGAAGTGATCGCGCGGCTGCTATCGTCCAACGACTGGCTGGTGGCTCTGCTGCGCGAAATGGCCCGGATGCGCAGCAATCAGGAGCCACGCAAATGATCGCCGTCAGCTATGTCTTGGTGCCGGTCAACGTGGTCTCCGCCATGCTTTTGGCGGTTCTCGTGATGCGGCTGTGCCGCCCGCTGCGGATCACGTTCATGATGCGCCTGTTCGCCGCGCTGATGTCCGTGTCGCTGCTGCTGCAGGCGGCCGAGCACGTCCAGTTCATCCGCGATTACCGCCCACCCCGCGCGCTGAGCTGGATCGCCGTCTCCCTCGGGATGCACGGCCTGATCTGGTCGGCCGCCTGGCGGGTATTCGTTCGCCGACCCTAGCAAGAAGGACTGTCCCATGACCGGACTGAATCGCATCATCCTCCACTGGACGGCCGGCGGCGGCCGGGCCAGCGCCGTCGACCGCCAGCACTATCACCGGCTGGTGGAACACGACGGCCGGATCGTTCCCGGCACCGAGGCGCTGGCCGACAACATCGTGACCAGCGACGGCGATTATGCCGCGCATACCCGCAACCTCAATACAGGCTCGATCGGCGTCGCCCTGTGCGGGATGCGGGACGCGATCGAGGTCCCGTTCAGCGCGGGTCCGTCGCCGCTGACGGAAGTGCAGGTGGATGCGGCCTGCGCCCTGGTCGCAGAACTCTGCCGGGCGCACGGCATCCCGGTCACCCGCGAGACGGTGCTGACCCACGCCGAGGTGCAGCCGACGCTGGGCGTGCGCCAGCTGGGCAAGTGGGACATCACCCGGTTGCCCTACAAGCCCGACGTGGTGGGCGCCTATCCCGTGGGCGACTACCTGCGCGCGAAGATCAAGGCGCTCCTGGGCGAGGCAGCCCCTGCCAGCAACCGGCCTGTGCTGCGCTTCGGCGACCGGGGCGCGGACGTGCGCGTGTTGCAGGAGGACCTGGCCGGGCTGCGCTACTTCGCCGGCCGGCGTGACGGCAGGTTCGACACGCTGACGCGCGCGGCGCTGCTGGCGTTCCAGGCGGACAACGGCCTTGCCACCGATGCTGTGGCAGGCGCTTTGACCTGGGCGGCGCTGGCCCGGGCCCAGCCCCGTCCGCTGCGCGACATCGCGCCCGCGGATCTCCGGGCGGAAGGTTCCAGCACGATGAAGGGCGGCGATGCGGCCGAGGTTGCGCTGACCGGGGGCGGGCTGCTGGCTGCGGTGCCGGTCCTGCGGGATCTCCTCGCGGAAACCCAAGGCCTGCTGCCGACCCTGCAGGAGAACTGGCCGGTCCTGCTGGCGCTCGGCGCGCTCGGGCTGGGCTACATCCTGATCCGGCAGATGAAGGCCGCCCGCCTCGAAGACGCGCGCACCGGCGCGCACCTGGGCCGGTGATGCGCGGGCTTGCCGGCACCGCCCTGGGCCAAGCCTTCACCCACACCCTGGGCCTGCTGATCGCGGGCCTGCTGCTCTTCCACCTGGGCGCCCGTCGCGGCCGCCGGACCGCAAAGGACAAGGCCGATGCAAGGGATCTCCGCCGCAGCTCTGACCTGCGCACTCGTGTTGACCGTGAGCGGATGCGCCGCCTGGCTCGACCGCCCGACATCCGGTACCGAGACTGAGAAGACGCTCTGCCAAATCTGGGGGCAGGGGCTGTTCCTGCCGTCCAGGACCGACACTGCCGACACGGCCCAGAGGCTGATCGCGCAGATCGGAGACTACAGGGCCGCGTGTCCGGGGTGGCCGGCGCCGTAGGGCAACGCCAAACAGCGCGACCAGATCGCAGGTCGCATGGTGCCAAGGCGAGATTTGTCTTTACGTCGCACAGCGATGCGGCAGCGCCGGAAGCTGGCGCAAAATCGTTACTCGTTGCTTCTAGACCGTCGTTGCAGCCCTTGGTGCGTCACTCAACTTAAAGCAGTTTGGTTCCGTCTCAGTGCCGCAGTTTAAGAGGTGAAAAGGTGAAAGTCCTGAGGTTGTTCTCGTGCCGCGTATGCAATCACTCATTGCGATTCGGATCCATGCGCTGTGGCCGCTGCTACGCGCCCACCCCCTTCTACAATCACTCTTGGTTCAATTACGTGCTCGTCGCCATGTGCATTGTGCTTCTTGCGTTAGCCGCGATCGGGTTCGTGGCGACAATGCTTGAGCCTTCGGACGTTGCCGCAGCCTATCCAATCAGCAAGAAGACAGGCAAAATCATGAGCGCCCAACCCAGTATGAACATGATCGCATCGACTGCGCGGCCTTTAAGCGGGTAGGGGCGGCGGTTCAGGTTGGCGGGGGTCATGGCAGCGACGTAACAATGAGTGTTTAACAAATAGTTAACAGCGGGGGACTGCACCGCGCCTGCGATCACTGAGGGTGTCCCCAGTAGAACCCGCCATCAGGCATCAGATACGACAAAGCCCCGCCCGGTGTGACAGCCGGGCGGGGCTTGTTGCGTTTGGGGACGGGGTTAGGCCTCCGACCCATGGGATCGGAGGCCTCGCGTAAAGCTTCAATGGGTTGATAACTTTAGGGGATGCCCTTTTGCATCAGACTGGCATCAAGAAGACAGTAGCCGTTTGGAGGTTAAGGCCGAGTTAATACGCGTCGCCAGGACACGAGAAGAAGCGGCGCTGCGACGATCACCCAGCCAGCGATACACATGATCAGCAAGAGGGGAGGCACGGCGGTTTAGGTTGGTGGGCCGCATGCCCTGGATCAGAATGCCGCGGCGCAGCCCGTCAAAGCTGCCGTTCGCCGCGCGTGCGAACCCTGGCGGGATCGTAAGGTCGGCTGAGCGGACAAAGCAGACAGTGATCAGCGCGGCTGAAATGCAAGTCGGATACCCAGAGCGCAGTACAGGGTGCCGACTACTTTTCCTTGCCAACGCTGTACCCCGGGGTTGCTGCGCAAGGTTGCTCCGATAGCGCCTGCGCCGACCGCCACCGAAAGCGTGGCGGCGGTCCCTACCACTACGAACAGCAGGCCAAGCACCAAGAGCTGCAGGGCGACATTTCCTTGTTCGGGAACAACGAACTGCGGCAGGAACGCCAAGAAGAACATGGCCGATTTCGGGTTCAGCACTTCAGCGAGACATGCCTGACGAAATGCTTGGCGCGGAGTGATCAGTGGCAAATCAGGCTGGCCCTGGAGAGACGTCCGATCAAAAATGCTACGGAGGCCGATGTAGATCAAATATCCAGCGCCCAGCAATTTCACTGCCAGAAAAGCATTGGCTGACGCCATGACGATGGTTGACACCCCTATGACGGCCAGAACGGTGTGTATTACATCTCCCAGGCCAATACCGAGGCTCGTCGCTACTCCTGCCCGTGTCCCCGAGGTTGAGGCACGTGCCAAAGTCAGCAGGATCGACGGCCCCGGGAAGAAGACGAAGCCGACCAGAACTGCAAGGTAAGTCAAAAGCACAGTAATTTCGGGCATCGCCATCTCCTTTTTCAGGCTTTGCTGATGCTAAGGACTTGGGCTACCGTCCGTAAAGGGCTCGAACCCGACTTGCGGCGGCGCCGCGAGCCGAGCACCTGGCGCGCCGCAGCCATCGTCGCTCACGGCCCAAAGCCGACTTTGAAGCCAGGTGCAGCGTATGACCGGTCCCAGCCCATCTTTACATTTTCTGCAAAGCAAAATTTGCCGCCCGTCACTTTCCGCAGTGGAGTGGGCTTTCCGAATTCCGGGTTGCATTGCGTGAAACGCAGCGGGTCTTGTATGCCCCCCAAATACATCGTTCACAAAATGCTATCTCCAATGTCTGCCCAATACGAAACCGAACCGTCATCATAGGTTACCACGTGCGAGACCAACTTGCCCTCGGCGTCGTAGGTCTTCGCCTGATCGACCCAGGTCTGGGCGTTCAGCGGGTCGGTCTGGATCATCGAGGACCGGATGCCATCGGTGAAGAAGGTGGTTGCCATGCGTCCGTCGTCGAAGGCCTTGCGGTATTCCACCGGCGCGCCGGTCTCGTCGTAATCGCGCTCCATCCGGGTCCAGTCAAAGGCGTCGCCGAGATCGTCCATGGCATAGGCCGAGCGGGTACCGCCGATGTAATCCGTCGTCTCGAGACGCCCGTCATCATAGGTCACCACGCGCGAGACCAACTTGCCCTCGGCGTCGTAGGTCTTCACCTGATCGGCCCAGGTCTGGGCGTTCAGCGGGTCGGTCTGGATCATCGAGGACCGGACGCCATCGGTGAAGAAGGTGGTTGCCATGCGCCCGTCGTCGAAGGCCTTTCGGTATTCCACCGGCGCGCCGGTCTCGTCGTAGTCGCGCTCCATCCGGGTCCAGTCAAAGGCGTCGCCGAGATCGTCCATGGCATAGGCCGAGCGGGTACCGCCGATGTAATCCGTCGTCTCGAGACGCCCGTCATCATAGGTCACCACGCGCGAGACCAACTTGCCCTCGGCGTCGTAGGTCTTCACCTGATCGGCCCAGGTCTGGGCGTTCAGCGGGTCGGTCTGGATCATCGAGGACCGGACGCCATCGGTGAAGAAGGTGGTTGCCATGCGCCCGTCGTCGAAGGCCTTTCGGTATTCCACCGGCGCGCCGGTCTCGTCGTAGTCGCGCTCCATCCGGGTCCAGTCAAAGGCGTCGCCGAGATCGTCCATGGCATAGGCCGAGCGGGTACCGCCGATGTAATCCGTCGTCTTGAGACGCCCGTCATCATAGGTCACCACGCGCGAGACCAACTTGCCCTCGGCGTCGTAGGTCTTTGCCTGATCGGCCCAGGTCTGGGCGTTCAGCGGGTCGGTCTGGATTATCGAGGACCGGACACCATCGGTGAAGAAGGTGGTTGCCATGCGCCCGTCGTCGAAGGCCTTGCGGTATTCCACCGGCGCGCCGGTCTCGTCGTAGTCGCGCTCCATCCGGGTCCAGTCAAAGGCGTCGCCGAGATCGTCCATGGCATAGGCCGAGCGGGTACCGCCGATGTAATCCATCGTCTTGAGACGCCCGTCATCATAGGTCACCACGCGCGAGACCAACTTGCCCTCGGCGTCGTAGGTCTTCGCCTGATCGACCCAGGTCTGGGCGTTCAGCGGGTCGGTCTGGATCATCGAGGACCGGACTCCACCGGTGAAGAAGGTGGTTGCCATGCGCCCGTCGTCGAACACGAGCACGCTCGATAGTATGTGTCCGGCGGGCGAATAGATGCGCGTGATGCTCTGCCAGCCATGGTCGTCACCGATGTCCGTGACGAGCTCCATCCGATTGACAGTTATATTGACGGTCGCGGCGTCGGTGTTGCCGCCGCTGTCCGCAACTTCGTAGACGAAACTGTCCCAACCGTAGAACCCGACATCCGGGGTGTAGACGAGTGCCCCTCCGACTTCCACGACGCTGCCATGCGCTGCATTCTCGATGGTGCGGAACACCAGTATTTCGTTCTCTGGGTCTGTGTCATTGGCCAGGACGTCGATACTAATTGCATAGCCCTGAGAGGTCGTGGCCGTGTCGTCCATTGCGTCCGGCGCCGTATTCGGAACGCTTGTCACGGTCAGCGTCTGGGTGTCGGACAGGTATCCGTCCGTAGCGGTGATCAGCAGGCTGTACTCCAGCGTGCCGGCGGCGCTGGCGGGCAGAGGCTGCGACAGGTCCCCGGCATAAGTGATCGCCCCGGTGGCCGGGTCGATGGTGAACAATGCGGCGTCGGGACCGGAGAGGCTGTAGCTGGGCGCATGGCCGTTCGGGTCGGTGGCCATGGCGGTGAAGATCGCGCCGCCGCCGTCCTGCTGGATCTGGACGGTTGTGTCGTCCCCCAGAACCGGCGCGGCGTTGACCAAGTCGGCGATCAGGTGGTCGGTGGCTGTGCCATTGGTTCCTATCCGCAGGACCTGGATGTTCTCCAGCCGGTCGGTGCCTTCGGTCGCCGTGCGCACCTCGAAGACGCCGCCGCCAAGGTCAAAAACGTAGATGCCCGAGGCATCGTCGGCATAGGTGGCGACGTTCAGATCGCCTCCGGTAGAGCCGTAGATCGAGTCGTTGCCTGCGCCGCCGGTCGCCGTGTCGTTGCCCAGCCCCAGCTGGATTCGGTCGTTGCCCGCGCCGCCCAGTGCGAGGTCGTCGCCGTCGCCCGCGGTCAGCGTGTCGTGGCCCGCGCCGCCTGACAGCGTGTCGTTCAGAGCTGCGCCAACGAGATCGTCGCTGCTGTTGCCGCCCGTCAGGTCAAAGCGTTCCACATCGGTGTAATACATGTAGCGGTAGTCGCTGGCATGGACGACGCGGTAGTAGGGGGTGCCGCCCGAGGTGGTTCCCCGCGAGATCCCGTTGGTCGCGGCGCTCCAGTCCATCGTCAGCGTATCGGTGCCTTCGCCCGCGTAGAAATAGGCGGAGCCGACGTAGTTCAGGTCGGTGGCAAAGCTGTCGTCGCCCGCGTCCGAGAGGAAGTAGTTGTACTTGCCCGTCGTGTTGGTGTGCGAATAGACGCCGCGCGCATCGAAGGTGTCGTTGCCCGCTCCGGTATACAGCCACAGCTGTTCCGCGCCTTCCAGCCGGGTCTCGTCCGCAGTTCCGGCAAAGAATACGGCCTCGGTGCCCTGAAGGTCGGCGAGGACGATGGTGATGTCCTCCACCGGGTCGGTCTCGGTCGCCGGGTCGAACCGCAGGTCAAGCGAGGCCCAGTCCTGCCCGGTGCCCAGCAGCACGGTGTCGCCCTTGTCCGCGCCTTCGACGCGGTCATGGCCCGCGCCGGTCTCGAAGCGGTCGCGGCCACCCAGAGCCACGAGGTTGTCGTTGCCCGCGCCCGAACGGATGTCCAGTTCCTCGACATCCGAGAAATACTGGTAGATGTAGTCGTAGCCGCTGATGTGCGTCCGGTAGCTGGTCGCGCTCATGTTGGTGACCGCCGAATAGGCCCCGGACCAGTCGATGGTCAGCCGGTCATAGCCCGCACCGGCGGCGAAGGTCGCGTTGCCGATGGCGTTCAGGTCGGTCAGGTAGGCGTCGTCGCCGTCCCCGGCCGAGAAGTAGTTGGCATAGCCCAGCGTCGTCTGGTGCGAATAGACGCCGCGCACGTCCAGCGTGTCGTCGCCCGACCCGGTGTACAGGTGGATCTGCTCGATGCCGGACAGCTCGGTTTCGTAATCGGTGCCCGCGAAATAGGTCGAAGTGGTGGACTGCAAGGCCGAGAGGTCGACGAGGATATCCTCGACCACCTCGGTTTCCCCGGCCCCGAAGGTGAGGTCCAGCTGCACCCAGTCGCGCCCGTCGCCGCCGTGGATGGTGTCGCCCTTGTCGACGCTGTGGATCTTGTCGTGGCCGCCGTTGGTGACAAAGCGGTCGCGCCCGCCGACGGCCCAGACGTCATCGCCCGCGTCCGAAGTGGTGAGGTCCAGTTCCTCGATATCCGAGAAGTAGGTGTAGATGTAATCGTAACCGCTGATATGCGTGCGGTAGCCGGTGCTGGACCCGCTGGTGTGCAGGGTCGTGCTGCTGCCCGAGCCGCTCCAGTCCAGCGTCAGACGGTCGTAGCCGTCGCCTGCCACGAACCACGAAGTCCCGCGCGACAGGTGGTCCGACAGGTAACGGTCGTCGCCGTCGCCCGCGTCGAAATAGTGGGAATAGCCAAAGTACCCCACCGTCGAATAGACGCCGCGCGTGTCGTAGGTGTCGTTGCCCGCGCCGGTGTACAGATGCGCCTGCTCGATGCCCTGCAATTGGGTCTCAAACTCGGTCCCGGCGTAGAAGGTGGCCGTCGCGCCCTGAAGGAAGCCGAGATTGACCACGATATCCTCGACGGGGTCGACCTCGCCCGCCGCCGTGTCGAAGGTCAGGTCCAGCTGCACCCAGTCGTGGCCGTCGCCCGCGAGGATCGTGTCGCCCTTGTCGACGCCGTGGATGCGGTCATTGCCGCCGTTGGTGACAAAGCGGTCGCGCCCGCCCACGGCCCAGACATCGTCGCCCGCGTCCGAAGTGGTGAGGTCCAGCTCCTCGATATCCGAGAAGTACTGGTAGATGTAGTTGTAGCCGCTGATATGCGTGCGATACCAGGTGTTGGTGGCGTTGCTGAAGAACTCCGTACTGCTGCCCGTGGCGCTCCAGTCCAGGGTCAGCTTGTCATAGCCGTCGCCCGCCACGAACCACGAGGTCCCGCGCGACAGGTGGTCGCCAAGGTATGCGTCGTCGCCATCGCCCGCGTCGAAGTAGTTGGAATAGCCGAACAGCGAAACGGTCGAATAGACGCCCTGCGCGTCGTACACGTCATTGCCCGACCCGGTGTACAGATGCGCCTGCTCGATGCCCTGCAACTGGGTTTCGAACTCTGTCCCGGCAAAGAAGGTCGCGGTGGTCGATTGCAGCGCCGAGAGGTCGACCACGATGTCCTCGACGATCTCGACCTCGCCCGCCGCCGCGTCGAAGGTCAGGTCCAGGCTCACCCAGTCGTGGCCGTCGCCAGCGAGGATGGTGTCGCCCTTGTCCGCGCCATGGATGCGGTCGTTGCCGCCCTGCGTCTCGAACCGATCGCGCCCGCCCACGGCCCAGACGTCATCGCCGCCGTTGCCGGTCTTGATGTCCAGTTCCTCGATATCGGTGAAGCGGACGTAGATGTAATCGTAGCCGCTGATGTGGGTGCGGTAATATTGCGCGCCGCCCGAGGGGGTGAACAGTTCGGTCGCGTGGTCCGTGCCGCTCCAGTCGATGGTCAGCTTGTCGTAGCCGTCGCCCGCCGCAAAGAACGCGTTGCCGCGCGACAGGTGGTCGGTCAGGTACTGGTCGTCGCCGTCGGCCGCGTCGAAATATTGCGAGTAGTTGAAGCGCGACACGGTCGAATAGACGCCCCGCGTGTCGTAGACGTCATTGCCCGACCCGGTCCACAGGTGCGCCTGTTCGATCCCTTGCAGCTGGGTCTCGTAGTCGGTCCCGGCAAAGAAGGTCGCCGTGTTGGTTTGCAGGTCGGACAGGTCGACGATGATGTCCTCGACCACCTCGGTTTCGGTCGCAGGATCAAAGCGCAGGTCGAGGCGCACCCAGTCGTGGCCCTCGCCCGCGAGGATGGTGTCGCCCTTGTCCGCATCGTGGATGCGGTCGTCGCCGCCATTGGTCACGAACCGATCACGCCCGCCCACGGCCCAGACGTCATCCGCGCCGTTGCCGGTGGTGATGTCCAGCTCTTCGATGTCCGAGAAGTACTGGTAGATGTAATCGTAACCGCTGATGTAGGTGCGGTAGTAGGCGCCGCTGCCCAGCAGTTCCGTGCTGTGGTCGGTGCCGCTCCAGTCGATGGTCAGGCGGTCATAGCCCGCCCCGGCGAGGAAGTTCGCCGCCCCGCGCGCACGGTGGTCGGTCAGGTAGCGGTCGTCGCCGTCGCCCGCGTCAAAGCGGTTGGAGTAGTTCCAATAGGCCCTGCTGGAGGCCACGCCCCGCGCGTCAAAGGTATCGTTGCCCGCGCCGGTGGTCAGGTTGATCTGCTCGATGCCTTGCAGGTGGGTCTCGTACGCGGTGCCTTCGAAGTAGACCGCCGTCTCGGTCTGTAGGGCCAGCACGTTGACCACGATATCCTCGACGATCTCGACCTCGCCGGCGGCGGCGTCGAAGGACAAATCGAGGTTCACCCAGTCGTGGCCGTCGCCCGCGAGGATGGTGTCGCCCTTGTCGGCACCAAAGATGCGGTCGTGACCGCCCTGCGTCACGAACCGGTCGCGCCCACCGACCGCTTCGACACTGTCGGCGCCCGAGCCGGTCTCGATGTCGATTTCCTCGATGTCTGAGAAGCTCTGGTAGATCCAGTTGTAGCCTTCGTAATAGGTCCGGTAGTAGGAATTGGCGCTGTTGTAATCCACGGTTCCCGTGGCGGTGGACCAGTCGAGGATCAGCTTGTCGTACCCTTCGCCCGCGACAAAGTTCGCGCTGCCCAGCGCGCGGCGGTCGGTGGCGTAGGTGTCGTCACCCGCGCCCGCGTCGAACAGGTTCGAGCGCCCCCAGTAGCTGCTGTACGACCATACGCCGCGCGTGTCGAAGGTGTCGTTGCCCGCGCCGGTGCGCAGGGTCATCTGCTCCAGCCCCTGCACGTGGGTCTCGTTCTCGGTGCCCGCAAAAAACACCGCCGCGTCGGACTGGGTAGCGGCCAGCACCAGCGTGATGTCCTCGACCGGGTCGGTCTCGCCCGCGGTGGCGTCAAAGCGCAGGTCGACGTCGGCCCAGTCGTGGCCGTCGCCCGCGAGGATCGTGTCGCCCTTGTCGGTGCCAAATATCTGGTCGTTGCCACCTTGGGTGACAAAACGGTCGCGCCCGCCGACGGCATAGACGAGGTCGGCCCCCGCGCCGGTGGTGATGTCGATTTCCTCGATGTCCGAGAAGCTCTGGTAGATCCAGTTGTAGCCGTTCTTGTAGGTCCGGTAGTAGCCGTTGGTGGCGTTGTAATCCACCGCCCCCGTGGCATCGCCCCAGTCGAGGATCAGCGTGTCATAGCCTTCGCCCGCGATGAAATTCGCGCTGCCCAGCGCGAGGAAGTCGGTGGCATATGTGTCGTCGCCTGCACCCGCGTCGAACCGGTTCGAGGTGCTGAAATAGGTGCTGTAAGACGCGACTCCGCGCGTATCCAGCAGGTCATTGCCCGCGCCTGTGGTCAGGCGGATCTGCTCGATCCCTTCCCAGTGGCTTTCGATGGCGGTGCCTGCGTTGGTGGTCACGGTGCCCGCCTGCGTGTCGATCAGGCGCAGTTCGAAATCGAGGCCGAGGTCCGCTCCTGCGGCGGTCAGCAACGTGCTGACGACAAGGTCATGCCCGCTGCCGCCCGAGGCATCCACCGCCCCGGCATAGGCGTACAGCCGGTCATGGCCCGCGCCGCCGTGCAGCGTGTCGTCCAGCGCCGCGCCGTACAGGGAATCCCCGCCCGTGCCGCCGCGCAGGTCAAAGGACTCGATCCCGTCGAAATAGGCGTAGGTATAGGCGTTGTTCTGGTAGACGCGGTAATAGGTGGAGGTTGACGTCTCGTTGTAGGTGATGGCGCTGGTGGCGGTGGACCAGTCCATGCGCATGATGTCAGCGGCCCCGTCGCCGCCGTGGATGTAATGCGTCCCGCGCGAGGCCAGCGTCATGCGCAGGTCGTCGTCGCCCTCGTCGCCGCTGAGGTGCTCGGACCCGCCCGCGCCCGCGATGATCGTATCGTTGCCAAGCCCGCCGCTGATGGTGTCGCCGTAGCCGTTGCCGGTGATCACGTTGTCCAGCGCATTGCCGGTGATCGTCACGGCGCGGGCGTTGTCGGTGACGGTCAGGTCCTCGACGCCGGGGGCCTGCGCCGCCATGTCAAACGTGTTGGTGCCCGCCGACAGGAGCTCGATCAGGTCATGGCCGTCGCTGTCCTGCACCAGGTCCAGCGCGTTGTCGACGACATAGGTGTCGTCGCCGTTGCCGCCGTTCAGGGTGTCCGCGCCCGCCAGACCGTTCAGGCGGTCATTGCCGTCTGTCCCGGTCAGCACGTTGTCCAGCGCGTTGCCCGTGCCGACGCGCGCATCGCCGAACAGGCTCATGTTCTCGACCTGCTGCTGGCTGGGCGTGTCCAGCGTCCAGTCCACCCAGGCCTCGACCAGATCGGTGCCGGTGCCAAGTTCCGTCACCTGTTCCAAGGCGTTATCGACCACATAGGTGTCGTCGCCGTCGCCACCCACCAGCGTGTCCACGCCCGCGCCACCGTCGAGGCTGTCCGCGCCGGTGCCGCCCCACAGCGTGTCGCTGCCCTCTGCGCCGAACAGCGTGTCGTTGCCCACAAGGCCAAAGAACTCGTTGTCGTTCGCGTCGCCCGTCAGGGTGTCGTCGAAACCAGAACCTTCGATTTCCTCGATGCTGTTGTAGCTGTCGCCCTCGGACTCGCCGCCCGCTTGCGTGGCAAGCGTCAGGTCGATGGCCACGGCGGCCGCCGAACTGCGATAGGTCACCCGGTCGCGGCCCTGACCGCCGATAAAGGCATCGGCCCCGCCTTTGCCTTCGAGCGTGTCATCGCCCAGCGCGCCGAACAGCGTCTGGTCCAGCTGGTTGCCGGTCAGGTCGCCGTCCGTCACCGACAGATCGACCAGCAGGACCTCGATGTCCTGAAAAGCGTCCAGCGCAAAGTTTTGCAGCTTTGAATGGAGCACATCGTTGCCGCCGCCTGCGACCTCGATCACCTCGTCGTCCACATGGTCCACGACATACTGGTCGTCGCCGCCAAAGCCGGTCATGCTGTCCGCCCCGGCCTGACCGTCCATGTATTCCCCGGCCTCGGACCCGATCAGCGTGTCGTTCCCGCCACCGCCGAACAGCGAGCCGCCTTCCAGCCCCAGCTGGTTCGCAGTTAGCACGTTGGCCTTGTCGTTGCCTGTGCCGGAAATGGCAGCGCCGATCAGCGTCAGGTTCTCGATCTGGCTGGCTTGGGTGCCCGCGGCGATGGACCAGCTGATCGCCGCGCGGACCTCGTCCACGCCGCCGTCGCCGCCGGTGCCGATCTCGCCATAGCGGTCCTCGTCCACCACGTCGCCGGTGTCGTCCACATAGTAGATGTCGTTGCCCGTGGCGCCGACCATGATGTCGGCGCCTTCGCCGCCGTCGAGCGTATCGTCGCCTTCCGAGCCCAGCAGAACGTCGTCGCCGCCCGCGCCGAACACCTCGTCGTTGCCCACGAGGCCGATGAACATCTCGTTCGCCGAGCTGCCCGAGAGCGTGTCGTCATGGTTCGACCCTTGAAGCACCTCGATGGAGGTCAGGTCGTCGCCCTCGGCCTCGCCTCCCGTGCCGGTGCCCGCAGTCAGGTCGACGTTCACCGCCGCCCCGGACAGGACATAGGTCACCATGTCCTCGCCACCGCCGCCGTCGATGGTGTCGCCGCCCGCGCCGCCGTAGAACAGGTCGTCGCCCAGACCGCCCAGCAGCACGTCATCGCCGTCGCGTCCGAACAGCGTATCGACCCCGTCGCCGCCGTCCAGCGTGTCCGCCGCCGCGCCACCCGCCAGCATGTCGTCGCCGTCACCGCCCGCGATAGAGGCCGCCAGCGTCAGGGTGTCGCTCCAGATGATCTGGTCGGCCTCGGCCCCGCCATCGGCCACGACCAGCGCCGGGGCTGCAAAGAGTTCGGTGTAGCCGTCCACGGTGACAGAGATCATGCCGCCGCCGGCATCGGTGACCAGCACGATCTCGGCGCCGTCCGTGGCCGTGCCCACCAGACGGTTGCCCGCTAGCGCGCCCACGTTCAGCGTCAGGGTGCTGCCCGACAGCACCGCCAAACCCAGCGGCGCCGCGGTCGAGGACAGTTCCGACCGGCCAGAGAAGTTGAAGTTCGACAAGGTGAATTCCGGCGTCTCCAGACGGCCCACGTCGCCGCCGAGGATCTTCGCCGCCACCTTGAACCCCGCCGTGATCGACCCAGAGGCGTCGAAGACGCTGAACGGGTTCGAGGTCACCGCCACCAGGAATTCGTCGTAGTACAGGCGTCCCTGTTCCGACTGGATGTCATCGGCGATATCGAGGTTGATCGTCCCGGTGATATGCCCGCCGCCATAGAGGCTGGCGAAATAGGCGTCGAGCGACACGCCAAGATCCACGGAGGCGCGGACCGACGCTTCCGGCCCGGTGCCGTCGATGATGTAGAGACCGTTCAGCGCATCCAGCAGCGTCGCGCCCGGCTGCGTCAGGCCGCGCGTGCCGTAGCCAAAGGCCAGGTCGAAATCCGCTCCGATCTCGCCGCCGATGTTGACGGTGACGAAGGGAAAGATCGGCAGGTTGATGATGCTGTCGTTGCTGATGCCGAACCCGACCTTGGGAAAGTAGATCTCGACCAGGTCGGCGTCGCCGCCCAGCAGCAGCGACAGGGCCTGCGTCGGGTCTTGCAGGATCGGCAGCGAGAAGGTCGCGCCGTTGACCATCTCTTGCAGCATCTCCTGCGGGGTGGTGCCGTCCGCCCCCGCGACGCCCCAGCCGTTGCCGGACACGGAATCCACCACCTCGACGAGGTTGTCTGCCGTGCCTTGCAGGTCGAACCCGGCATCGGCCAGCTTGAACGCCAGCGCGCGCATGTCCTGCCCGGTGGACAGCTCGTGGTCGCCAAAATTCAGACCGGCCTCGCCGAGGTTGGCCTCCGACAGGAAGGCGGCCCAGTCCACCACGTCCTGCGCCAGGTCGATGAATTCATACAGCGGTTGCAGGTCGATATTCGGCGCGGCCAGCTCGACCAGGTCCAGCAGGTTGACCGTGCCGTCGTCGTTGAAATCCAGCCAAGTCTGCCAGTCGGGGAAGTACTTGAGGAAGGTGATCTCGGCCGTCAGCACGTCGAGCGCCTTCTTGACCGGCTCGATCAGCGGGTCGATCGCGTCGAAGATCGGCAGGATCACGTTTTCGAGGAAAGTACCAAGGTCCAGCGTCACGTCGCGCATGACGACCGTCGGCAGCTCGCCAAAGGTGATGTTCTGGTCGGTCGGATTCACCTCGGCCGAGATGAACTGCCAGTCCACGTCCAAGGTGGCCGAGACCGAGGGCAGGGCGCCCGTGCCGAAATCGGCGGTCAGGTCCATGACGATATCGGCGTCGCCGGTCAGCGACACGTCTAGGAAGTCCTGCCCCAGCTCGGACAGGCGCAGCTTGCCGTCTTTGTTCGGGTCGATCAGGTTGACGTCGAAGTCCAGCGAAAGGTCGGTCCCGGCGTCCGCCACGCTATAGTTCAGGATGCCCAGCGAGGCGGTCGCCCCGTAGCTGACCGAGGTCGTCCCCAACGACAGGTCGAGGCCCGAGGTCGCGGTTTCGATGAAGAAACCGGAGGTGTCGACGCCCAGCGTCAGGGCCAGCGCTGCTGCGGCGGCGACCTCGGTCGTGCCGGAGACAGAGATGTCGATCCCCGGCATCGCCAGATCGCCGGCAATGGCCATCGACGCGGTTTCCTCGCCCGACGCGCCCAGCGTCAGCGTGACGGTATCGCCGTTGACGTTGGCCGAGACCACGACGCCCGACAGTCCCAGCGACGACAGCTGGTTGGTGACGGCGATCTCCAGCTGCGCGGCGGTGTAATCCGCCGCCCCGGACAGCGTATCGAGCGCCGCCAGCAGCGCCGTGCGCACGTCGCCCACCACCTGCGTCGCGTCATTGGCGGATCCGCCAAGGCTGGTGCCGATCAGAGGCAGCGTCTCGGCCAGGGCCTGCGTGGCATAGGCGCTGCTGAATGCGTTGAGTGCGGAGGATGCGCTGCTGCGGAGCTCGTCGATCTGAGCCTGGGTAATCGTCGTCAAAATGAAGCCCTTCTAGGGGAGGCGCGGAAACACAACCGGGGTGCGCCGAAAAATCGAAAGATATATTCAGGCGAAAATGCGTCAGACTATCCTTTCGAGGCAAGCGTTTCGAGAAACATTAAATGGAAACTCACGAATTTTCTTTGCAAAATTCACGTATACCCTGAGGTGAACAGCGTGACTAACCCCTGAGTTGTGTGCGTTGCGTTCTCCCCGCTCCGGGCGCGTTCACGCCAAGCCGCGCAGCGAAAGATGCACGCGCAGCGAATCTCTGGGCAAGGGGAGGAGACGCGCGTGCGGACTGTCTTCGCGTGCCAATATCTTCTTTGCGAAAACCCGAATCCGAACCGTTTCAACTCAGTTCATTTTGCGGTGATTTGAATTTGTCATGAGGTAAGAAACGTTGATGAATTCCGCTCTCCGCGCAGAGCGGTCATGCGCGCCAAGTGCAGCGGAGGACCGCTTCCCGCCCCTCGTGTAGATGAGAACGCCGCCGACGCTCCCGGCCCAAAGCCGACCTTGAAGCCAGGTGCAGCGGATGACCGGTGTCAGCCCTTACCGGCGAAAAGATGTGCGCCCACCCACCAAATAGTCGCTAATCGATCCCACGCAACCAATTCATCAAAAAGGCATGATACCTCAAACAAGAGTTGAGCGACGAATTGCTTGGAAGGGAAACAGAAATTGACAGGAGCGACCCCAATGGTGACCATATTGACGTCAAGGAATCAGCTTGGGTTGAGTTGACTGGTTTGAACGTAAAGGGTAAGAATGAAAAACTCCGAAAACTTAACCGTCGATGAGCTCATTGATCTTGAGCGAAACGTTTTGACTGGATCTCTTAGACTGAGCGGGCTTGATCTCAAGGAGATTCCCCCTGCAGTTTTCGGCCTGACACACTTACGGGAATTGAACCTAAATAATAATGGCATAAGTGAAATTCCGAGGCTCGTGGAGGGGCTGATTAATCTTCGCTCCCTATCAGTGGCCAACAATGCACTGCTGCACTTGCCGGATGAAATTTGCCACCTCCACCATCTGGAAAACTTAGACGTTGGGATGAACAAACTCAACTATATTCCAGATCAGCTCGGGTCATTGACGAACCTAAGTTACCTGAGGTTGGGCAGCAACGAATTTAATGGCCTTCCCTCCTCTTTGGCCGCATTGCGCAGCTTGAAGACCCTTATTGCTGACAATCTGGACCTTTGTGAGTTCCCTGAATGCGTAGTGGACATTAAGTCTCTGCAAACGCTGAATCTTTCAGGAAATTTATTTGCCGAAATTCCGGACAGCTTTGTAAGAATGACATCATTAAAGAGATTGGTGGTAAACAATCTCGAAATAAAAAACGTTCCAATAGAGATACTCAATAGAGGCCCTGGCGCAATAATAAACTACCTGCATGCATTTGGAGAGAGAGGCAATACGATAGAGCTGAGAGAAGCGAAGTTAATAATCGTGGGGGAGGGGGCGGTAGGTAAAACCGCCTTAATGCAGAGGCTGGTTAGAGATGTTTTTGATGAGGACACGGAGACCACGGAGGGTATTGAAATAGTTTCTTGGCCCATTAAGGGCGAGAGTGAGAAACCTCTAACCTTGAACGTTTGGGATTTTGGCGGTCAGGAGATTTATCACAGCACTCATCAATTTTTCCTTACCAAGAGGTCCCTTTATCTATTTATCTGGGACGCGCGGAAAGAGGACAATATCCTGAATTTCGACTACTGGATGAATGTGGTTTCTCTGCTTAGTGAGCGATCTCCTATAATTTGTGTGCAAAATAAGATTGATGAACGTATGACGACAATTGATGAAGACTCGATTGTCAAAAAATTTCCTAATGTTCGTTCATTTGAGAATGTGAGTGCTGCAACGGGGCAAGGCATCATTGATCTCAGAGGAAGGATTCTTGGCGAAGTAGGAAAGCTTGATCACATTGGCGATGTCTTGCCGGAAAGCTGGAATAGGGTGCGCGCCGAACTGGAGGCTCTGGGCGAAAAATTTATTTACAAAGAACAATACCTGGAAATATGTCTCAGGGAGGGCATTGACAAAAAGTCGGCTGAATACTTGGGTCAATATTACCATGATTTGGGGGTTTTTCTTCATTTTTCCGACAATAAAATCCTTGAGCAGATCGTATTCCTAGATCCGGAGTGGGCT
The DNA here is from genome assembly GCF_039724765.1 of Sagittula stellata E-37. Lineage (NCBI taxonomy): Bacteria > Pseudomonadati > Pseudomonadota > Alphaproteobacteria > Rhodobacterales > Roseobacteraceae > Sagittula > Sagittula stellata. Next base: position 2,324,243 of record NZ_CP155729.1, read on the forward strand.
ACTGGTGCAGTCTATCACCTTGTTGACGTAAGGGAGGTTCAAGAGAATTTCGGAAAATTTTCATTTGACGACCTTAAGCGACATTGGCGCGGGTTCGGGGATCGCAACCACCTTTATCTTGTTGAGCTGATGAAGCGCTTTGAGCTCTGCTTTGAGGTGGGCGATACTGGTAGATTCATTATCCCTGAGCTTTTAAGTCATCGGAAGCCGTTCATAGCTGAAGTGGACAGCCCTCTTAGATTTGAGTATCATTATGATTTCATGCCGGCCGGAATCATCTCAAGGTTTATTGTAAGGTGTAATGATATCATAAAGGGTGATTTTTTTTGGCGTACGGGGGTTGTGCTGCAAAGGGAGGGGGCTATTGCAAGTGTCGTAAGCGAGCCACTGCAGCGGAAGCTTATTATCACCATTTCGGAAGGTAATAAGTCGCACCTTCTGGCAATTATTCGCCGCGAACTGGCTGCAATTCACAATTCCCTCAACAATCCGCGGGTTGTAGAAATGCTACCCTGCCCTTGCTTCGCATGCCGTAAAAGTGACGCCGGCTACTACCATAGCTTTGACTATTTGAAGAGGGCTAGAGAGAAAAGAAAATTTCGCGTCGAGTGCAAGCATAGCCTAGAGGACGTGGAAATCGACCACATATTGGAGGGGATAAAGAGGAATAATTTAATCGACTACAATCAAAATTATGGAGGCAGCATACCAGACACGATTCGAATTGGGGAGATCCTCCTCAGCATTTCGGTTGATAAAAGAAAGCTTTCTCGACTCGGGGTTGACTTTGAAGATTATAGCAAGCTAATTGGGGAGGTTTCCAGACTCAATGAAGCCAGGCTGATTGAACTGGAAAGGATTCTTCGACCAAATGGAAGGCCAGCAAGTTCAAGCAGGGCGGCTCGCGTAATGGATTTCGCATCCAGCAATGGAATTAGCGTCATTCAAGGTGCAGGTGGCAGCGCTTTATATGAACTTCTATCGGGCATGTTCTTTTGAGTCGCTGCGTATATTTTCTTGCCAGACGAAATATGCTTGCGGCTTGACTAAATCAGTAGCGCGGCCGCTTTAATATTATCTCCTTATGCAGTTGAGGAGTTGAGGATTATTTCTGCCGGCTTTCTGCGCACAGCAGCCATTCAACATAGTCGCAGCGAAAGCCGGCTCTCCGCCCATTCTGTAACCTGCGCTTATGCCGTCGGCCGATCTTGATAAGGATGACAAGCGGCGGACTGATGTGGACCTGTAACGCGGTCCGGTTCCGTCGCGCTCGAATCGTGAACATCCTTCGGGACTTTCTTCGGGACTCTTCGGGATGTTCGTCGCCTGTTCTTCCGAATTATTCCCTGCGGGCCTGCAATTTGCCGCGCATCATGCCGCAGAAATAAGCGGTATTTCCGAATTAAATCAACGTTTTGCGAGGGGTTTCGACTGGAGCGGGTAGCGGGAATCGAACCCGCGCGTTCAGCTTGGGAAGCTGACAGGCTACCATTACATCATACCCGCCGCGACGGATTGGCTATCTCAACTCCCTGGAGGGATCAAGCCAAATTCGGAGGCCGCCGCACTGCCGGACAGGGCCTCGATCGCGGTGGCGTCGGCGCGCCGGAGTTCAGCCGCGGCGCCGCCTGCGCCCGCCGCCAGATCCGTCTCCGCCCGCGTTGAAGCACACCTGGGGCAGGGGCACCACCTTCTTCAGTTCCGGGAAGGGATCGGTGGCGTGCGGGATCGCGTTCGCGGCGACGAAGTGTTCCTGAAATTTCGGTTCGATGGCGGTTTCGACCTTGGTGATCCGGCGTACTGTCGCCTCGATCTCGCGCCGTGCCTTGAGCGAACATAGCGCGATGCGCGCACCGGTTCCGGCGGCGTTGCCTGCCGATGTCACCTTGTCCAGCGGCACGTCCGGGATCATCCCCAGCACCATGGCGTGTTTCGGAGAAATATGCGCGCCGAAGGCCCCGGCCAGCACCACGCGGTCGACCTTGTCGACGCCGCGCGTGTCCATCAGAAGCCGCGCCCCGGCGTAGAGTGCGGATTTGGCAAGCTGGATGGCGCGGATATCGCCCTGGGTCACGGTGATCTTCGGGCCGCCGCCGGCGGTGCCGTCATGGATCAGGTATTCGTGCGTCCGGCCCGCGGGCAGGCAGCGTTCGGAGCCCGTCGCCTCCGCCGAGCCGATAAGGCCCGAGGGGTCGAGCAGCCCGGCCATGCGCATCTCGGCCACCGCCTCGATGATGCCGGAACCGCAGATACCGGTGATGCCGGTCTGCGCGGTGGCGTCGGCAAAGCCGTCTTCGTCGGACCAGAGATCGCAGCCGATGACACGGAAGCGCGGTTCCCTGGTCGCCGGGTCGATGCGGATCGCCTCGATCGCGCCGGGGGCGGCGCGTTGGCCGGAAGAAATCTGCGCGCCTTCGAAGGCGGGACCCGTGGGCGAGGAACAGGCCAGCGTCCGCGAGGTATCGCCCAGCAGGATCTCGGCGTTGGTGCCCACATCGACGATCAGGGCGAGGTCTTCGGACTTGCCGGGCTGTTCGGCCAGTGCCACGGCGGCGGCGTCGGCGCCAACGTGCCCGGCGATGCAGGGCAGGATGTAGATCCGCGCCGGTGCGGGCAGGGCGGTCAGGCCCAGTTCCACCGCCGAAAAGTGCAATGCATCGGAGGTCGCGAGCGCAAAGGGCGCCTGTCCCAGTTCCACCGGGTCGATGCCCAGCAGCAGGTGGTGCATCACGGGATTGCAGACAAACACCGTCTCCAGGATCAGCCCGGCGTCGATCCCGGCCTCCTTCGCGATGTCGGCGGTCAGAGTGTCGATGGCCTCGCGCACGGCGGCGGTCATCTCGCGTTCGCCGCCGGGGTTCATCATCGCGTAGGACACGCGGGACATGAGGTCCTCGCCGAAGCGGATCTGCGGGTTCATGATGCCCGCCGAGGTGACGACAGCCCCGGTGTCGAGGTTCGTCAGGTGCGCGGCGATGGTGGTGGAGCCGAGGTCGATGGCCAGCCCGAAGATCCCGGCCTCGTGCAAGCCGGGCCAGAGGGCGATCAGGCGGGGGCGGGCTTCGGCATGAGAACGGTGCAGCGCGACCGTCACCTTCCAGTCGCCTTTGCGCAGGACCTTCTGCAGGACGGGCAGAATCTTCGGATCGACCTCCAGGTCGTCGACCTCCCACTGTTCGGAGAGCGCCTTTGCCAGCCGTTGCTGGTCGCCGGTCGGATCGTGCATGTCGGGCTCTGCCACCTCGACGTAGAAGAGGCGGGTGGCCGGGTCCATCTCGATCACGCGGTCGGCGGCGGCCTTGCGGACCACCTGGCGGTGCACCTGACTTTCGGGCGGCACGTCGATCACCACGTCGGACTGCACGGTGGCCTGACAACCGAGGCGACGCCCGGTCTTTAGCCCGCGCACGCGGTCGTAGCGTTCCTCGACGCTGTTACATTCGGACAGCGCGTCCTGCGCGACGTGCACCCCGTGCTTGGAAAAATCGCCATAGGACGGTGTGATCTGGCACTTGGAGCAGATGCCGCGCCCGCCGCAGACCGAATCGAGATCGACCCCCAGTTGCCGTGCCGCGGTCAGCACGGGCGTACCCACCGGGAAACGACCGCGTTTGCCCGAAGGGGTGAAGATCACGAGGGGGTCCTGGGCCATGGTCGCTCCGCGTACAGTCTGGGTCCGTCGTCGCGGAACATAGCGGCTGCGCGGGCGAGCGAAAGGCCGGATCGCGGCATGGGGCGGCGGGATTGCGGCGGAGAGGGCCTGAAATGCGAACGGCGGCGCCCCGTGGGCCCCGCCGTCTGCCGTCAACCGAAACGGTGCGTCTCAGGGCTTGATGTAGGTGTAGCCCATGGCCTGAAGTCGCGACAGCTCTGCCACGCCGGACGGCACGATGTCTTCCTCCCAGACGTCGTAGAGGTCGTCGCTGTAGTTGATGTTGCGGCCTTCGAGCGTGTTGTTGCAGACGTGGAAGGCGACGTTCTGGCTCTTGAGCGAACCGATGGAGGTCTGCAGCCGGTCGTCGTCCTTCGCGTTCATCACGAGGCCCACGCCATTGCCGTGCATCACCACGACGACGTCGAGGTTTTCGGCGCCCACCGCGTTGATGTGGTTCTGGATGTTGCGCATCGCACCCATGTAGGCCTTGCTGTCTTTGCCGCCGTTGCCATTGATGTGGTAGACGACCTTTTGCGTGCCGTAGCGCTCGTTCGCCAGCGCGGGCTGGGCCAAAACGAAAATACCGAACGTCAGCGCGAAAAGCGCCTTTGCGATTAGTCTCATTGGTTGTCCTCCCTTGGTGCGGGGGGTGTCCTCCTGCCCCCGCAGCCGTTCACGAGCCCATACGGACTCTCGAAATATCATTTACGAATATATGAATAAGTCAACGGTTTCGCACTGCGCCGGCCCGACAGGAGGGGGGCGGGTCAGGATTGCTCCAGCCAGCGCAGGATTTCGCCACGGTTCCCGTCGAGGTCCGGGGCCGGACCGCGTGAGGTCGGATCGGGCGCGTCGGTCATCTTGATCGGATTGCCTGCGGCCTTGAACGCCTGCCGCCCATTCTTGTCGAGCACATCGACAACCATGTTCCGCGCAAGGATCTGCGGGTCCTTCAGCACCTGGTCGATGGACTGGATGGGGCCGGTCGGAATGCCCGCCGCTGTCAGCTTGGCGATCCAGTGTGCCCGCGTGTTTTCCAGCGTCACCGCCTCGATCAGTCGTTTCAGCAGGCGGGCGTTCTTGCAGCGTGCCGGGTTGGTGGCAAAGCGGTCGTCGTCGGAAATCGGCAGGTTCAGCGCGATGCAGAGCCGTTCGAACAGCCGGTCGTTTCCGGCGGCGATCACGAACAGCCCGTCGGAGGCGTGGAAGGTTTCGAAGGGGGTGATCGAGGGGTGGCGTGCACCGGACGGGCCGGGCGCCTTGCCGGTGACGGTCGTCAGCGCCACGGCGTGTTCCAGGATCGCGAGTTGGCTGTCGAGCATGGCGACGTCGACCTTGCGGCCCTTTCCGGTGCGGTCGCGGTCCAGAAGGGCGGCGAGGATGCCCTGCGTCAGGAACATGCCCGCCACGATGTCGCCGATGGATGCCCCGACGCGCACTGGGTCGCGGTCCTTCTCGCCGGTGATCGACATGACACCGCCACGCGCCTGAACGACCATGTCGTAGGCCGGGCGCTTGGCGTCCGGACCGGTGTGGCCGAAGCCGGAGACAGCGCCATAGATCAGCCGGGGGTATGTGGCGTGCAGGGTCTCCCACCCGTAGCCCAGCCGTTCCATCACTCCGGGGCGGTAGTTCTCGACGATCACGTCGGCACGCGGCAGCAGCTTTTCAAAGATCGCGCGGTCGTTGTCTTCCTTGAGGTTGAGCGCGATGGATTTCTTGCCATGGTTGATCGCGGCGAAATACGCCGACTTGCCGTCCTTGAAGGGCGGGAAGGCGCGGGTGTCGTCGCCGGCTTCGGGTGGCTCCACCTTGATGACGGTGGCGCCCATGTCGGCCAGGGTCACGGTGCAGAAGGGCCCCGCGAGGACATGGCTCAGGTCGAGGATGGTGTAGCCTTTGAGTGGGGCGGTCATTGTCGTGCCTCCGGATGTCTGCTGCTCGGATGCCAGCAAACCGCGACGGGGCCGTGACGGCAAGGGCTTTTGCCGCAAGGACGCTGCGACGCGGCGGAGGATGGCTGATCTTTCCGCTGCGGACGGGCCGCGCGCTAGACGGGGCGCGCGCATTTGTCCCGGCGCGGGTTCCTGTGTCGCTCAGCCCTTGGCGAAGATGAACCCGAGGAGGTTCAGCAGCACCTGCGCCGCGAGGATGGAGGTGGAGCCGGTGGGGTCGTAGTCCGGGGCGACCTCCACCAGGTCGATGCCCACGACCTTGTGGGACCGCGCGACCTGCTGGAGGACCTCCAACACGTCATAGTAGAGGAAACCGCCGTGGCTGGGCGTGCCCGTCCCCGGCGCGATCGACGGGCAGAAGGCGTCGATGTCGATGGTGATGTAGACCGGCACGCCTTCAGGAATGCGGGCGGCGGTCGCCTCCGGCCCGAGCTTGCGCACCTGCCGCACGGACAGAATGTCCGACCCCCTTGCGCGCGCGTCCTCGTATCCCTCGCGCGCGGTTGAGGACACGTTGCGGATGCCGAGCTGCGTCAACCCGCTGACCCATGGCTTTTCCGAGGCGCGGCGCATCGGGTTGCCGTGGCCGCGCGTCACGCCGTGCCGGACATCGACGAAATCGAGATGCGCGTCGATCTGCAGGACGTGGAAAGGCGCTTGGCCCTCGTAGGCCTCGATGCAGGGAATGTTGATTGAATGGTCGCCGCCGATGGTGACGGGCAGGGTGCCTGCCTTCAGCGCAGCCTCCACGCCCTTGCGGATGTTGGCGTGGCTGGTCTCCGTGTCGGTGTGCACGATGTCGGCGTCGCCCATGTCGACGATCCGCACCCCTTCGAGGTAGGTGACGTCGTCCTCGTGGTCGTAGGCGCCGGCATGGCCGAAGCTGAACAGGGTCGACGCTTCGCGCACGCCACGCGGACCGAAGCGGGCACCCGCGCGCCATTGCGTGCCCGCATCGTAGGGCGCCCCGAGGATCGCGACATCGGCGTCGAGCGCGCTCCAGTCCGGCTGGTACGGGCTGCGGGCAAAGGTGCAGATGCCGGTAAAGGGCAGGTTCAGGCGGCCGGAATCGTAGCCATGTGTCATGGGGATCTCCTCTCTGCGCGACCCTGCAACGGTGAACGAGACCGGGCAAGCGGGATCGGGCGGCGGGTCTGTCCTTGGGCGCAGGTGCCTTCGGCTTCCGCATCCCGCGCCCTCCCATGGTCCGGGCGCGGCCGAAGACAGGCCAGGTTGGTCGGGGCGCTGGGCGCTACATGCCCGCACCGCGCCTCGCCTTGGCCTCATGACGTGGCGGCGGTTTGGGGGTTTCCCTCCCTCACGGGCCATGCAATAGGGACGTGCCAACCGATCCCCTCCCAAAGGAGACTTCCAATGGAGATTCGCGAGGCGCTCACCTTCGATGACGTTCTTCTTGTTCCCGCCGCATCCGTGGTGCTGCCGTCCACGGCGGACACGCGTACCCGGGTGACGAAGTCGATCAAGATGAACATTCCGCTGCTCAGCTCGGCCATGGACACCGTGACCGAAAGCCGGATGGCGATCACCATGGCGCAGGCTGGCGGCATCGGCGTGATCCACAAGAACCTCGATGTGGAGACGCAGGCCCGCGAGGTCCGCAGGGTGAAGCGCTTCGAATCCGGGATCGTCTACAATCCCGTCACCCTGACCCCGGAACAGACGCTGGCGGACGCCAAGGCGCTGACGGAGCGTTACGGCTTTTCCGGCTTCCCGGTGGTGGACGAGAAGCATCGCGTCGTGGGGATCGTGACCAACCGCGACATGCGCTTTGCCCAGAAAGACGAGACCCCGGTCCGGGCGATGATGACGACGGAGCGGCTGGCGATCCTGACCGAGCCTGCCGACCGCGAGGAGGCGATCAGCCTGATGCGTGCACGCCGGATCGAAAAGCTGCTTGTCACCGACAAGAACGGCAAGCTGACCGGGCTTCTGACCCTGAAGGACACCGAGAAGGCCGTGCTGAACCCGACCGCCTGCAAGGATGCGCTGGGGCGGCTGCGGGTCGCGGCGGCTTCGGGCGTCGGCGATGCGGGCTACGAGCGGTCGGAGGCACTGGTCGACGCCGGTGTCGACATCATCGTCGTGGACACCGCGCACGGCCACTCCCGTGGGGTTCTGGAGGCCGTGTCGCGGGCCAAGCGGTTGTCGAACGAAGTGCAGGTCATTGCGGGCAACGTGGCGACGGCAGAGGCCACCATGGCGCTGATCGACGCGGGCGCCGACGCGGTGAAGGTGGGCATCGGACCGGGCTCGATCTGCACGACGCGGATGGTGGCGGGTGTCGGCATGCCGCAGCTGACGGCCATCATGGACTGCGCCAAGGCGGCGGGCGACGTCCCGGTGATCGCCGACGGTGGCATCAAGTTCTCCGGCGACTTCGCCAAGGCCATCGCCGCCGGGGCCTCCTGCGCCATGGTCGGCTCGATGATCGCGGGCACCGACGAAAGCCCGGGCGAGGTCATTCTGTACCAGGGCCGGTCGTTCAAGGCCTATCGCGGCATGGGGTCGCTTGGCGCCATGGCACGCGGTTCGGCGGACCGGTATTTCCAGAAGGACGCGGCCTCCGACAAGCTGGTGCCCGAGGGCATCGAGGGGCAGGTGCCGTACAAGGGCCCGGCGGGCACGGTGATCCACCAGCTTGTGGGCGGCCTGCGCGCGGCGATGGGCTATACCGGCAACGCGACGGTCGAGGACATGCGGCGCAACTGCACCTTCGTGAAGATCACAGGCGCCGGCCTGAAGGAAAGCCACGTGCACGACGTGCAGATCACCCGCGAGTCGCCCAACTACCGGATCGGCTGATGGACGACGCGCTGAACCCGTCGGTGGATCGCTTCGTCTCCGGCGATGTCGAAGTCCTTTGCCTGACCGACGGCGGCAAGGTTCTGCCGCCGGAGATCTTCCCGACGCTCGACGCGGAGACGCGCGGTGCGCGCCTTCAGGCGTGGGGTCTTGGGGACATCGACATCGCCTTCAACACATATCTGCTGCGCCACCCGGGCGGGATCGACCTGGTGGATACGGGGTGCGGTTCGCTGGTGGGCGCGGACGCGGGCCATACGGTCCGCATCATGGCCGAGCTCGGGATTGCGCCGGACGACGTCGACAGGATCATCTTCACGCACCTGCATGGCGACCATGTCGGCGGCGCCTTCGGGGAAGGCGGGCTGATCTTTCCGCAGGCGGAGATCCTCATGCACGGCGCCGAGGCGGACCACTGGCGCGGCAAGGATGCGCCCGGCGGCCGCCTCGTGGCAGAGGCGAAGCGGCTCGTGCCGCTGGACGACGGTGCCGATCTTGGCCACGGGATACGGCTCTGGCACCTGCCGGGGCACACGCCTGGCCACAGCGGCCTGCGCATCGGCGGGCTGGTGATCGTGGCGGACATCGTGCATTCCGAGGCGCTGCAACTGCCCGACCCGGATCTGGCACCGAGTTATGACGTTGACCCGGTGCAGGCGGCCGCAACGCGGCGGGAGGCGCTGTCCCGCGTCGCCGCAGAGGGATCGGTCTGGTCCGGCTGCCACATGCTGGGCCCGCGGAAATTCGCGCGGCTCACGCGGGACAGGGGCGGCTTCGCGCGGGTGCCCCTGTGACGCCGGCGGCCCGCATACAGGCCGCCGCAGAGCTGATCGACCGGATCGTCGCGGGCGAGGCCGCCGAGAAGGCGCTCACGACATGGGGCCGGACGTCGCGTTTTGCCGGGTCGAAGGACCGTGCCGCCGTACGCGACCATGTCTTCGACGTGCTGCGGATGTGGCGATCGACGGCGGTCAAGGGCGGCGGAGAACATGGGCGCGCCCGGATGCTCGGGCTGTTGCGCCTGCGCGGCATCGATCCCGACACACTGTTCGACGGCAAGGGCCATGCACCGGCCCCGCTGACCGAGGCGGAGCGCGCCGCCGGTCGCATGCCGGACGGCGCCGATGCCTGGGACTTGCCGGACTGGCTGGCGGACCGGTTCCGGTCGGATCTGGGCGAAGCCGCCGGTCCCACCGCGCTGGCCCTGCGCGAACGGGCGCCGGTCTTCCTGCGCGTGAACACCCTGAAATGCGCTCTGGCGGCGGCGCGGGATCGTCTTGCGGCCGAAGGGGTAGAGACCGCGCCACACACACTGTCGCCCACCGCGCTGGAGGTCCTGTCCTGTGCGCGGGGACTGGTGCGCACCGGGGCCTTCACCGACGGCTGGGTGGAGCTTCAGGACGCCGCCAGTCAGGCGGTCGTCGACCTGATTCCCCCAGAGGGGGCGGGCCGCGTGCTCGACTTTTGCGCCGGGGGCGGGGGCAAGACGCTGGCTCTGGCCGCACGGCTCCCCGGGGCCGCTCTCTTTGCCCATGACGCCGATCCGGGCCGGATGTCCGACCTGCCGCAGCGGGCGGCGCGGGCCGGAGCGAAGGTCACGGTGACCCGACAGCCCGAAGGGGCCTTCGATCTCGTGATTGCCGATGTGCCCTGTTCGGGCAGCGGCGCGTGGCGCCGCGCGCCCGAGGGCAAATGGCGCCTCACCGAAGATCGCCTGACGGATTTGCAGAGCATCCAGGCTGACATCCTTGCCACCTGTGCATCGTTTGTCGCGCCCGGCGGTTGCCTGGCCTATGCCACCTGTTCGGTGCTGGCCGCCGAAAACGAGGCTCAGGTGGCCCGGTTCCTCGCGGAACGACCGGGCTGGCGCCGAGGACCGTCGCGCCAGTTCTTGCCTTCGGACGGTGGCGACGGGTTCTTCGTCTGCTGCCTGATCTCCGGTCGCGCCTGAATTCCGCAATCTGAAGCTGAATTTCGCCTCGCTTCCTGTCGCGGTTAATTCGGCATTAACTTCTCCGCAGTCGAATGTATGAAAGCGATTCGAGGCGAAAGCCAGTTGTGGAGGACGTCATCGCCCGTTCCGGCAACAAGTTGCATAGGCTGAGCCCGATTATCGGGGCGGTGATCCTTATCGCCATTGCGGCCCTTGCGCTTTGGGTTTCGCAATGGGCAAGCGCGCAAGAGGTGCAAGTGGCCGCCCTTGCCGTGACATGTGCCCTGTCCGGTGTGGCGCTGATCTGGCTGACCCTGGACCTCTACCAGTCCGGCCGGAACCGCCGCATGCTGGCGCGTCTTGCCGAATTCACGGAGACGGAGCCGGGCTTCTGCTTCATTTGCGACGACAGCGGCGAACTGCGGCACGCCAACGCCGCCGCCCGCAGCCGTTTCCAGCCCGCGAAGGGAGAGGCGCTGTCACAACTGCTTCGCGACGTCTTCGCGAGCAGCGAGGGCATCCTCTACCGGCTTTGGCAGAAGAGCCTGACAAACGGCTTCGCCATGGAAGATGTGACCAGTCACTCCGAAGGATTTCGCATATACGTCAAACGGTTCTCTCGCGAGGCGGTGCTTTGGCGGCTGGAATCGGAGGCGCAGCGCAGCGCCGGAACGATGCGCAGCGATCTGGCCCTGATGTCGCTGGGCCGGAACGGTGCCGTGCTTTACATGAACGCCGCCGCGCGCAGTCTTGTCGGCGGACGGGCGAAGCGGCTTGAAGATGTGTTCGTCGATCTGCCATTGCGGTCAGGCGGCGTGCACCACCTCAGCAATGCGGACGGTGAACAACGGGTGCTGGTGCAGTCCACCGATATCGGGGCGGGGCGGATCGAACTGGTGCTCTCTCCCATCGCGGCAGAGGCTGAGCCGGAAGACAGCGTCGGCACCTTCGACGGCTTGCCCGTGCCCCTCCTGAAGGTGTCTCCCGACGGGGCCATCCTGCGGGCCAACCCGGAAGCGCGGCGGATGCTCGATCTGGGCAGCACGACGGCGCCCGGCCAGCTTGCCGAACACATGGAAGGGCTGGGCCGCGCCATCAAGGACTGGTTGCAGGAGGCGGCGGACGGACGCGGCCTGCACCGGTCGGAGTTTCTGCGCCTGACCCGCGCGGACCGCGAGGTCTTTGTCCAGGTGACGCTCAACCGCGTGACCGAGGACGGCGAGAAGCGGCTGGTCGCGGTCCTGAACGACGCGACAGAGCTCAAGACGCTCGAAGCGCAATTCGTGCAAAGCCAGAAGATGCAGGCCATCGGCCAGCTTGCGGGCGGTGTTGCGCATGACTTCAACAACCTTCTGACAGCGATTTCAGGGCATTGCGACCTGTTGCTCTTGCGCCATGACCAGGGCGATCCGGATTATGGCGACCTCGTGCAGATCAACCAGAACGCCAACCGCGCGGCGGCGCTGGTGGGGCAGTTGCTTGCATTCTCGCGCAAGCAGACGATGCAGCCCGAAGTGCTGGACCTGCGGGACACGCTGTCGGACCTCGCGCATCTTCTGAACCGGCTGGTGGGCGAGAAGGTGCGCCTGACGCTGCGCCACGATCCGGCGCTGCCGCCGGTCCGGGGCGACCGCAGGCAGCTTGAGCAGGTGATGATGAACCTCGTGGTGAACGCTCGCGACGCGATGCCCGAAGGCGGAGAGATCCTGGTCGAGACAGAGCGCCGCCTGCTGCGTGAACCGTTGAAGCGCGACCGCGCGGTGGTGGCTCCGGGCACCTATGTGTCTGTCCGGGTGATCGACGAGGGCGTGGGTATCCCCGCCGACAAGCTGCAGAAAGTGTTCGAGCCGTTCTTTACCACGAAGCGGACGGGTGAAGGCACGGGGCTGGGCCTGTCCACGGTTTACGGCATCGTCAAGCAGACCGGCGGCTTCATCTTCGTGGACAGTGTGGTCGGGCAGGGCACCTGCTTTACCCTGATGCTGCCCGCCCATGACGTCGTTGCGGAAAAGGCGCTGCCGGCGGCGGTCAAAGACGAATCGCGCCTGCCGCAGAAGGGGTCGGGCGTGGTGTTGCTGGTCGAGGACGAAGCGCCGGTGCGCGCCTTCGCGGCCCGCGCCCTCCGTCTGCGCGGCTACACGGTGATCGAGGCCGAGACGGCGGAAGATGCGCTGCGGACGCTGGACGACGACAAGCTGGCCGTCGACATCTTCGTGACCGACGTGGTGATGCCGGGCATGGACGGGCCGACATGGGTGCGCAAGGCGCGCGAAAGCCGCCCCGACACGCGGGTCGTATTCGTCTCGGGCTATGCGGAGGATGCCTTTGGTGAAGGGTCTGAGGCGATCCCGAACTCCGTCTTCCTGCCCAAGCCATTTTCGCTGTCGGAACTGACAGAGACGGTGCACGAGCAGTTGAACTGACGTCGGCAAGTCGCTGATCGGCCGGACAAACCCTTGCCGTCAGATCGCGCGTTCCCAGACATCGAAATCCTCGGCGCATTTGCGGCGCAGCTTTTCCTCGGTCGCGGCGGAGAGATCGGTGTCGCGCCGCGGCGACACGTTTTCGCGCGGAAGATCCAGCGTGACGCCCAGACGGTCCTCCAGAAAGCCGATCAGACCGGACTGATTCTCGTACTTGAAAAGATGCGTGACCGACACGCCGTTCGGGCGCGGCTCCACGAACTTGGCCTGGCTGCCGACATTGGCGAAGGGCGGGCGGTCGCCCTGCGCGTAGGCCTGGCAGAAATCGTCGAAGGTCATGTCGCGGGTCGAGGTGGGCCTGCCGTCTAGGAACCCGCGCTGCCGATAGCGATACCACGACCCGAGCCATGAAATCGGTTCCCGGATGACCGCCAGAAGCTCCATGTCCGCGCCGCCGACCTTCTCGAACATCGGGCGGAAGAAGCGGTTGTAGCGGTAGACAGGGGCGTGTTTCAGTTCTGGCGGGTCGGACACGACCATCGACGCCAGCGGCCCAAGCGCCGTCGCATAGGCCGACGTCCCGGTCTTCGGCACCGCCAGCATCACCAGTCGTTGCTTCCAGAACACCAGCATTCGCGTAAGTCTCTCAGTTTGCTCAACGTTCTTTTAACCCTGAGAACGCAAGCTGCGGAAGGAAAGAAATGACTTGTAATGTTCTGCCTTTGTGCTCATGTTCACGAGAACAAGAGGCGAACGAAAGCAGCGATTGCCGCGCCGCAGTGCGTGTGGAATAAGGAGCCAAAGAATGGCAACGGCAGATCTTCTCAGTATGGACAGCAAGCGCAACGCGGACAAGCAGAAGGCGCTGGACAGCGCCCTGGCCCAGATCGAACGGCAGTTCGGCAAGGGTTCGATCATGAAGCTGGGCGGCGAGAACGCGATCAAGGATATCGAGGCGACCTCGACCGGTTCCCTTGGTCTCGACATCGCGCTGGGGATCGGCGGTCTGCCCAAGGGCCGGATCATCGAGATCTACGGCCCGGAATCGTCGGGCAAGACAACCCTGACGCTGCACGTCGTGGCCGAGGAACAGAAGAAGGGCGGCGTCTGCGCCTTTGTGGACGCGGAACACGCGCTCGATCCGCAGTATGCGCGCAAGCTGGGCGTCGATCTGGACGAGCTGCTGATTTCGCAGCCCGACACCGGCGAACAGGCGCTTGAGATCACCGACACGCTGGTGCGGTCCGGGGCGGTCAGCCTCGTGGTCGTCGACTCGGTCGCGGCGCTGACGCCGAAGTCCGAGCTTGAGGGCGACATGGGCGACAGCTCTGTCGGCGTGCACGCCCGCCTGATGAGCCAGGCGATGCGCAAGCTGACCGCGTCGATCAGCCGGTCGAACTGCATGGTGATCTTCATCAACCAGATCCGCATGAAGATCGGCGTCATGTTCGGCTCGCCCGAAACCACGACCGGCGGCAATGCGCTGAAATTCTATTCCTCCGTGCGGCTCGACATCCGCCGTATCGGTGCGATCAAGGACCGGGACGAGGTGGTCGGCAACCAGACCCGCGTGAAGGTGGTGAAGAACAAGGTCGCACCGCCGTTCAAGCAGGTCGAATTCGACATCATGTACGGCGAGGGCATCTCCAAGATGGGTGAGCTTCTGGACCTCGGCGTGAAGGCCGGTGTCGTGGACAAGTCCGGGGCCTGGTTCTCCTACGGGGATGAACGCATCGGGCAGGGCCGCGAGAACGCCAAGAACTACCTACGTGAAAACAGCCGTGTCGCGCTGGAGATCGAGGACAAGATCCGCGCAGCGCACGGGCTGGAGTTCCACATGCCGGAAGATGATCCGGACATGGTCGATGACGACGAATAGTTACTCCAGACCAAGGGGTTAGGTTCGTCTCTGAAAGTCAATCGAGGGCGTCCTGCGGGGCGCCCTTTGTCGTGCCGAACGCCTGCACCTTTACCCGAAGGGGCCCCGATGGCCGCCCCGGTCCGACCGATTGACATGTGGGTGTCGGGACCGGACAAGAGCTCCTCCCGCCAGGAAAGGCGCGGCCCGCCGCGTCGCACATCTGGAACAGCCCGAAAGAGACGCGACCACGGCCATCCGGATTGGAAGCGGAGAAAGAGGTGGAAACCCTTTTCAGCATGATCCTCGCGGCCGCTTTTCGCTAGCGCGTCTTCCTTCGGCGGCCTTGGCGGCACAAACCACGTGATATGTCGTCGCCCGAGCGGCCGATGGAACCGCCCCGACGCGGCCACTGGATGGGTCGGCAGCTTTGCCATCGACGGGATCGTGCGCACCAGCCGCGAATACCATGTCATGGCGAAGCGACGGCATATCTCAAAGGCAGGACCGAACCCTTTGTTGCCATGGACAGATGCGCACACGGCAGATACATCAGGCCACTAGACCTGATAGCCCGCAAAGAGGCCCCGAGACATGGCAAGCCTGAACGACATCCGTTCCACATTTCTGAACTACTTCGAGAAGCAGGGGCACCAGATCGTCCCGTCCAGCCCGCTCGTGCCGCGCAACGATCCGACGCTTATGTTCGTCAACTCGGGGATGGTGCAGTTCAAGAACCGCTTCACCGGCGTCGAGAAGGGCGACTACGACCGCGCGACGACCGCGCAGAAATGCGTCCGCGCGGGTGGCAAGCACAACGATCTGGACAACGTCGGTTACACCGCGCGGCACCATACGTTCTTTGAAATGCTCGGGAATTTCTCGTTCGGCGACTATTTCAAGTCCGAGGCGATCCCCTTTGCCTACGAGCTGATCACGCGCGAATTCGGGATCGACAAGAACCGGATCTACACCACCGTCTATCACACCGACGACGAAGCTTTCGAGATCTGGAAGAAAGTCGGCGTGCCGGAGGACCGGATCATCCGGATCGCGACGTCGGACAACTTCTGGCAAATGGGCCCCACCGGGCCTTGCGGTCCCTGCACGGAGATCTTCTACGACCACGGGCCTGAGGTCTGGGGCGGCCCTCCGGGATCGCCGGAAGAGGACGGCGACCGCTTCATCGAGATCTGGAACGTCGTCTTCATGCAGAACGAGCAGTTCGAGGACGGCTCGATGAAGGCGCTGGACATGCAGTCGATCGACACCGGCATGGGGCTGGAGCGGATCGGCGCGCTGTTGCAGGGCAAACACGACAACTACGATACCGACCTGATGCGCTCGCTGATTGAGGCATCCGCCCAGGCCACCTCTGTCGATCCGGACGGGCCGGGCAAGATGCACCACCGGGTGATCGCCGACCACCTGCGCTCGACCTCCTTCCTGATCGCGGACGGGGTGATGCCGTCCAACGACGGGCGCGGTTATGTGCTGCGCCGGATCATGCGCCGCGCCATGCGCCACGCCCACCTGCTGGGCGCGCAGGATCCGCTGATGCACCGACTGGTCCCCGCGCTTGTCCGCCAGATGGGCACTGCCTACCCGGAATTGTCGCGCGGCCAGGCAATGATCGAAGAGACTCTGCTGAGCGAAGAGACCCGCTTCAAGCAGACGCTCGATCGCGGGCTGAAACTGCTGGACGAGGAACTGTCGGGCCTTGGCGATGACGCGGCTTTGCCCGGCGAGACCGCGTTCAAACTGTATGACACCTTCGGTTTCCCTCTCGACCTGACGCAGGACGCGCTGCGCGAAAAGGGCCGGTCGGTCGATATCGAAGGCTTCGACGCCGCCATGGCCGAACAGAAGGCGCGCGCCCGGGCAGCGTGGTCCGGTTCGGGCGATGCGGCGGACACGGCTGTCTGGTACGACATCGCCGAGACCCATGGCGCGACCGACTTCCTCGGCTATGACACGGAGCAGGCAGAGGGCCAGGTCCTGGCGCTGGTCAAGGATGGCGCGCTGGTCACGTCACTGGCTGAAGGCGAAAAGGGCTGGATCGTCCTTAACCAGACTCCTTTCTACGGCGAAAGCGGCGGTCAGGTGGGCGACACCGGCTGGCTGCGGCGCCTCGAAGACGAGCACGAGATCGCGACCGTCGAGGACACCCAGAAAATGGGCGGTGGCAAGGTCTTCGCCCACCTCGTTAAGGTGAACAAGGGGACGTTCGCCAAGGGCGACGCGCTGGCGTTGGAGGTCGATCATGGCCGCCGCTCCTCTATCCGGGCGAACCACTCTGCCACTCACCTCCTGCACGAGGCGCTGCGCGAAGCGCTTGGCGATCACGTCGCACAGCGCGGGTCACTCAACGCGCCGGATCGCCTGCGGTTCGACTTCAGCCACGGCAAGGCGCTTTCCGCGTCCGAAATCAAGAATGTGGAACGCGACGTGAACGCGTACATCCGGCAGAACACGCCGGTGTCGACGCGCCTCATGACACCGGACGACGCGCGCGCCATCGGGGCGCAGGCGCTGTTCGGCGAGAAGTACGGCGACGAGGTTCGCGTGGTCTCGATGGGCGCAAAGCCCGGTTCCGGCAAGGGGGCCGACGGCGCCACCTATTCGCTGGAATTGTGCGGCGGCACGCACGTCCGTCAGACCGGCGACATCGGCGCCTTCGTCTGCCTAGGTGACAGCGCGTCTTCGGCCGGCGTGCGCCGTATCGAGGCGCTCACCGGGCAGCTCGCGCTCGACCACCTGGCACAGCAGGGCCAGACGCTGGCCGCCGTCGCGGCCGAGATGAAAGCACCGGCCTCGGAAGTCCCGGCCCGCGTCCGCACCCTGCTGGAGGAACGCCGCAAGCTCGAAAGCGAGGTGGCGAGCCTGCGTCGCGAACTGGCCATGTCCGGTGGCGGGCAAGGCGCGGGTCCCGAAGCCGAAGAGATCGGCGGCGTGAAGTTCCTGGCCCAGGTGCTGACCGGCGTGACCGGCAAGGACCTGCCGCCGCTGATCGACGAGCACAAGTCCCGGCTCGGCTCCGGTGCGGTGCTGCTGATCGCCGACGCCGGGGGCAAGGCTGCCGTGGCCGCAGGCGTCACCGATGACCTGAAGGGCACGCTCTCGGCTGTCGATCTGGTAAAAGCCGCGGTGCCGGAGCTGGGCGGCAAGGGGGGCGGCGGACGTCCCGACATGGCCCAGGGCGGCGGCGCCTCGGTCGCGAATGCCGAGGCCGCGATTGCGGCGGCACGGGCCGTGATTGCAGGATGACGCACGGCCCGGGGTTGACCCCGGGGCGGCAGACCGTTTCAAACCAGATGGCCCCGGACACCCGCCGGGGCCAGTTCTTTTTGGAGGAAATGAGATGCCAGCACTCTGGATCGCGCATGTCTCGGTGACCGACGCCGAGGCCTACGGAAAATACGCCGAACTGGCGGGACCCGCCATCGCCGCCCACGGCGGAGAATTCATCGCGCGCGGAGGGCGTTACGTGCAGCTCGAAGGCCGCGACCGACCGCGCAATGTGGTCGCGCGCTTTGCCAGCGTCGAGGCAGCGGTGGAGTGCTACAACTCGGACGCCTACCAGGCGGCGCTGGAACACGCACGTGGCGCCTCCGAACGCGACCTCATGGTGGTCGAGATCACCGAGTGATCCCGCTGGCGGAGCTTCGCCGCAGCTTTGCCGGGCCGGGGCGGATCGACTGGATCGGTCTCCGCCCTGCGCGCCTTGCGCCGTCGCTGTCCGTTTCGCGCTGTACCGTTTCGGAGAACGGTCTGGACGGCGACCATGGGCGCGGCGGCAAACGCGCCGTCACGCTGATCCAGGCCGAACACATCCCTGTCATCGCGGCCCTCTGCGGGCAGGAGGTCACGGCGGCCATGCTGCGTCGCAACCTTGTCGTCTCCGGGCTCAACCTGACGGCCGCGCGGGAATTCGGACTGAAGATCGGCGAGGTCGTGCTGGAGATCACCGCACCCTGCGCCCCGTGCTCGCGGATGGAAACCGTTCTGGGGCAGGGCGGCTACACCGCGATGCGTGGCCACGGCGGGTGGTGCGCCAAAGTGCTCGTATCCGGCGAAATTGAAGTTGGTCACAGGGTTATCCACAGCTCTTGATCCCTGTTCGGCGCCTTCCCGCCCGAAATTTACCGCAGTGTGAGCGATGGTTTGCCATAGGCGGATTCCGGCCTTTGGCCCGTCTTTGAGACGTGGCTGATTCGAGGGAAACTGAGATTATTGCGCAGTTATCCACAGTAACCTTTTCTGAATCTGGAATTGTTTCCGCTAATGAAAGCGCCCAAGGCGTGCCAACATCGCGAAACCGTTGCAAAAATATGGCACTCAGGCCACAGATTCCCGATTTTCCGGGGGAATCCGGGGGTCTAGGTCAAATTTGCTGCGGCAAGTACGGAATTCCTGTCGCGCCACCTGAATTTCTTTGGCTAAGGTTCTCTCACCTACAATTTTTCTTGGGAGAAAGATCATGAAAAAAGTTCTTGCTGGCGCCGCTGTTCTTGCAGCTCTCGCAGCTCCGGCCTTCGCTTGGGAAGGTCAGGTCGTGGCGTGCTACGACAAAGTCTGGGTCCCCGCCAAGTACAACACCTCCAAGACCCTGATCATGGCAGCTCACACCGAGTGGGAGCACGCAGCCAACGGTCAGATGGTGCAGATGCACTACCCGGCGGTCTACAAGGAGAACAAGACGCTGGCAGCCCCCGGTCACTACGTGGCCGTGAAGACCGCCTGCAAGTAATCCTCCTCTGAGGTAAGAAATCGAAGGGCGTGGGGTGCTGCCAACCCGCGCCCTTTTTGCTTGCCGTGGCCTTTGTGTTTCTGGCCCGGAAATTCTCCGGACACGGCCTGTGGAAAACTTGCCAACGCGCCGGAAATATTGAAGAGTCCCGGGCAGGGCTGAAACAGGGGGCAACATGGGACGCGTCTTGGCGTGGACAATGGCATTGGCGTGTCTTGCCAATTCCTCCGCAGCGGCGGCGGATATCGACGGGCTGCCCGGTCCGCGCTGCTACAAGAAAATCAGCGTCGAGGCGAAATACGACTATTCCCGGCGTCTCGTTCGCAAGGCACGTCTCGTGCATGACGAGAACGACAAGGGGCAGATCACCATGACGCATTACCCGGCGATCTACATCGAGGAAAAGACCCTCATCGCACCGGCCTATGTGCTGCTCAGGGAAGTCAACTGCACGAAGCGCGTCCTGCGCAGGGCAGAGCCGCTGCCATCGGGAGAATGCGTTCAGACACGCGGCTGCGAAGAGCTGGAACCCGTGTCCGCCGACTGAAGCCGCGCCACCGTCCCAAAACGAAAAAGGCCGGTGCGTCCCGGCCCTTTCCTTCATCTTGGCGAAAATACCTTCGGGGGTCCGGGGGTGAAACCCCCGGCGGGTCGCCCTCGCAAGAGGGCGAAACCCGTTCAGGCAGAGCGCGACGCCCGCTTGCGCTCATGCGGGTCGAGGAAGCGCTTGCGCAGCCGTACGGCATTCGGTGTGACCTCAACCAGCTCGTCGTCGTTGATGTAGGCGATGGCCTCTTCCAGCGACAGGGACATGGGCGTCGTCAGGCGCACGGCCTCGTCGGTGCCCGACGCCCGCACGTTGGTCAGCTTCTTGCCCTTCAGCGGGTTCACTTCCAGGTCGTTGTCGCGGGAATGCTCGCCGATGATCATGCCGGTGTAGACCGGGGACTGTGCGCCGATCATCATCTTGCCGCGATCTTCCAGGTTCCACAGCGCGTAGGCCACGGCCTCGCCGCTCTCCATCGAGATCAGCACGCCCTGGCGGCGGCCCGGGATGGCGCCCTTGTGCGGCGTCCAGCCGTGGAACACGCGGTTCAGCACGCCGGTGCCGCGGGTGTCGGTCAGGAACTCGCCGTGGTAGCCGATCAGGCCGCGCGAGGGGACATGCGCGATGATCCGGGTCTTGCCCGCACCGGCGGGACGCATCTCCACCAACTCGCCCTTCCGCACGCCGGTGATCTTCTCGATCACCGCGCCCGAGTACTCGTCGTCCACGTCGATTGTCGCTTCCTCGACGGGCTCCATGAGCTCGCCGTCGACCTCTTTCATGATCACCTGCGGGCGCGAGATCGACAGTTCGAATCCTTCGCGGCGCATGTTCTCGATCAGCACGCCCATCTGCAGTTCGCCGCGGCCGGACACCTCGAAGGCCTCGCCGCCGGGGGTGTCCTTGATCCGGATGGCGACGTTGGTCTCCGCCTCCTTGTACAGGCGGTCGCGGATCACGCGGGACTGCACCTTCTTGCCGTCACGACCGGCGAGCGGGCTGTCGTTGATCCCGAAGGTCACGGTGATCGTCGGCGGGTCGATGGGTTGGGCTTCCAGCGGTTGGTCCACCGCAAGCGCGCACAGCGTATCCGCCACGGTGGTCTTGGTCATGCCTGCGACCGACACGATGTCACCGGCAAAGGCCTCGTCGATGTCCTGCAACTGCAACCCGCGGAATGCCTGGATCTTGGTGACACGGAACTGCTCGATCTTCTGGCCAATGCGGCTGATCGACTGGATCGTCTGGCCGACCTTGACGTGGCCGGATTCGATCCGCCCGGTCAGCAGGCGGCCGACGAAAGGGTCGGCGCCCAGCGTGACGGCCAGCATACGGAAATCGTCGTCCACCAGCTTGACCTGCTTCGGGGCAGGGACGTGGTCGACGATCAGGCGGAACAGCGCGTCGAGGTTCTTGCGCGGGCCGTCCAGTTCCGTGTCGCACCAGCCCGAGCGGCCGGAGGCATAAAGGTGTGGGAAGTCGAGCTGGTCCTCATCGGCGTCGAGGGCCGAGAACAGGTCGAAGACTTCGTCCAGTGCGCGATCCGGCTCCGCGTCGGGCTTGTCGACCTTGTTCAGAACCACGATGGGCCGAAGGCCCAGGGCCAGCGCCTTGGAGGTCACGAACTTGGTCTGCGGCATCGGGCCTTCGGCCGCGTCCACCAGCAGCACCACGCCGTCGACCATCGACAGGATGCGTTCCACCTCGGCGCCGAAGTCGGCGTGGCCGGGGGTGTCCACGATATTGATCCGCGTGCCCTTCCATTCGACGGACGTCGCCTTGGCAAGGATGGTGATCCCTCGTTCGCGTTCGAGGTCGTTCGAGTCCATGGCCCTCTCGGCCACGGCCTGGTTGGCGCGGAAGGCGCCGGATTGCTTCAGCAGTTCGTCGACGAGGGTCGTCTTGCCGTGGTCGACGTGCGCGATGATCGCGACGTTGCGCAATTGCATGTCTGTTTCCTCTTGTCCGGATTGCCGCCCGCGTAGCGACAGTCGGGCCAAAACACCAGTGCCAATCGGTCGCAAACCCCCCTGTTGCATGGATGTGACGGATCACACCTCACGTTTTCGCGCGCGGAACAGGCGGGGATTGGCCGGGTGCATTCACGTCATCGGCACCGATTGGCCAAGAATGGCCAGACGACGGAAATCGCACACGAAATCGGGAACGGAAACGGGGGGTAGAGCCGTTGAAAGGGCACACGAGATGGCCACATGGCTGTCGAGCGCCCGAGCAGACCGGCCGAAAAACCGGAACGAGGCGTGAAAACAAAAGAAAGGACGAAGGAAATGAAAAAGCACATCCTGACCATGACCGTCGCGATCGCAGCACTGGGCACCGCCGCTTCCGCAGGCAGCCTCGATGTCACTCCGGTCGAGCCGGCCCCAATGACGCCGGTCGAAGTCGTTCCGGCCGCTCCGGTCGGCAACTGGACAGGTGGCTATACCGGTCTCAGCCTCGGCGGCGCACAGGCGTCTTCCGGCGGTTCCGAAGAGAGCGGCATGATCTACGGCCTGCACGGCGGCTACGACTACCAGTTCGGCAACGGCATCGTGCTGGGCGGTGAAGCCGAGTTCCAGGGCAACAACGACCTGAGCGTCAACGGTTTCGACGTGGACAACGTGTCCCGCGCCAAGGCCCGCATGGGTTACGATCTCGGCCAGGCGCTGGTGTACGGCACCGCCGGTGTGTCCAAGGTGAACACCAGCATCGGCGAGGCGACCTCGCCGGTCTACGGCCTCGGCATGGAGTACAAAGTGACCGACAAGTTCAGCGTCGGCGCGGAATACCTGAACGAGGACTTCCAAGACCTCGGCTCCACCAACACCGACCTGCAGCAGGACAGCCTCTCGCTGCGCGGCAACTTCCGTTTCTGATCGCGGTCCCGTCTGTTGACGATGCGCCCCGGGCCGAATGGTCCGGGGCGTTTTCGTTTGCACGGTGGGACAGGGGCGTTCAGTGCGGCGACGCGCGCGAGAACAGGTGGATCACCACGATCCCGGCCAGGATCATGCCCATGCCCAGCACGGCCGCGAGGTCGAGCTTCTGGCCAAAGACCACCCGGCCGATGACCGCGATCAACACGATGCCCAGCCCGGACCAGATCGCGTAGGTGACACCCACGGGCATGACCTTCAGCACCATGCTCAGCAGGTAGAACGCCGCGGCGTAGGCCACGGCCACCACGACCGAAGGCATGGGACGCGTGAATTGCTGGCTGGCCTGCAGCGCGGTGGTGCCGATGGTTTCGGCCACCACGGCGAGGATGAGGATGAGATAGGGCATGAGGCGACTCCCGCTTGGCTCCGGCCCGGTCTACGTGCCGGGGCCGTGGGGTCAATACGCCGGTAGGTGGATCGGGAACCGCGCCCGGATATCGCGATCCAGATCGACGCGGAAGCGGGCGGCGGAGGGTATGGACAGGATCATCTCCTTGCGGCGTGTCGCGGCGTCTTGCAGGTCCGGCTTGTCGCGTTCTTCCCACTCCTTGGGCGACATGCGGTTGCCGAGCGACGGGTAGACGTGGTCCTTCTGCATCCGTCCCAGCGTCTGGTCGGTGCCAAGGTAGTGCCCCGGACCGTTCAGGCAGAAGTCCCGCATCTCGGCCAGCGCAAGGGTGTCGTCATCGACCTCGATCCCGCGCACGCAGCGCAGCGCCTGTCCGACAAGGTCGTCGCCGAGGATCAGGCTCTCGTGGCAGAACCCCAGAAGGGAGGCGTGCATGCCCGCCGCCTCGTAGATCATGTTCACGCCCGCAAGCCCGGCCATGACGTTGGAGCACATTTGCTCCCACCCGGCCTGCATGTCGGGCAGCTTTGAATCCGACGCGCCGCCCGCCGAGCCCCCGGGCAGACCATAGAACCGTGCCATCTGACCGCAGCCCGCCGTCAGCAAGGCCTGCTCTCCGGAGCCCACGCTCATCGCACCCGTCCTGAGGTCCAGCCCGAAAGGCCAGGTTCCGAAGATCGCCGGATGCCCCGGTGCCAGCGCGTTGACATAGACCACGCCCGCGAGACACTCGGCCACCGACTGCACGATGGCCCCGGCGATGGTCGAGGGCGCCGTCGCTCCGGCCATGCCCGCGCTGAGCAGGAGCACCGGCATGCCGCCGCGGATGCAGGCCTCCATCGTCTGGCAGCTTTCCGTGGCGAAGCGCATCGGCGGGACGACGAAACAGTTGGAGTTCGACACGAAGGGCCGCGCGCGCCACGCCGCCTCTCCACCCGCGATCAGGTGCAGCAGCTCAAACGCCGTGTCGACATGCGACGGGTCGGAGAAGGAAGTCCCGACGTGTTTCGTCGTGCCCGAACAGCAGGCGTACAGCGTGTTCAGGTCCATCTCCAGCGCATCTGGGATGTCCCGGGCCACCATGGGGCGCTGCAGGAAGTGCAGGTTGTCCAGCGCGTCGACGATATGCGCCGCATCGTGCAGGTCCTGAACCGTGCTCTCTCGGTATGACCGGCCCGCCGGATCGACCATGTGCACGGCGGCGCCCGCGGTGCCGTAGTGCACGCGGCTGCCCGAGAGGTCGAGGTCGTGATCCGCGTCGCGTCCGTGAAGCGTGATGTTCCGGGCTGCCCTGGCCAGCATGTCCTCGACAAGCGCGGTCGAAAAGCGCAGACGGCCGTCATCCCCAAGCCGGGCCCCCGCCGCAACCATCGTTTTCACCCCGCTCTCGGGCGCGCCGGAAAGGCCGATATCTTCCAGAGCCGTCAGTGCCGCGCGGTGAATGCGCAGCACCTCCGCGTCGCTCAACGGGTTGTAGCGCCCGCCGGTCAGCCCGGCGCGCACCGGCCGCAAGTCGTGCGCCAGGGCGGCGGATCTGGCAGCGACACGGGCACGGCGACCACCGCCCCGCCGGGTAAGAGGCGCGTTCATCTCGAAAGGTCTCCGTCTGGCTGGTCTGCTACGGACATGCCGCGATGCTGGCCGCTTTGGCGCCGTGCCGTCTGCGCCGAATGCGACATCGCGTCGTTTTCGGCGAGGGCCGGGCAAGGGTCGCGAAAATTGACCGGAAAACGGGTGCGTGCCTTTACGGACTGGTTGCTTTCACGGTCGTAGGCTGCGCGCCACCAGACACAGATACCGGAGAGACCCGATGCGCTCAGCACTCATCACAGCCATGTTCGGCCTGTCGGCCACACTGGCCTTCGCGGCAGAGCCGGAGGCCAACGTGCAGGCCTTCATTGACACGCAAATCGCGCCGTGGGCGCAGGACCCGGCGATCCTTTCGGCGGTGGCGGCACAAAATGCGCATACGGCGGACTACGACGCCGCCATGATCGAGGCCATGGACCAGACATGGCGGGCCGAGGTCGGCACCGGTGCGTCCGAACTGGTGGACGGGGTCCTGATGAACCCGGCGTCCGACCTCCTGCGCGCCCGGGTGGCGGAATCGGGCGGCATGATGACCGAAGTGTTCGTGATGGATGCCCAAGGACTGAACGTCGCCGCCTCGCAGGCCACCTCCGACTACTGGCAGGGGGACGAGGACAAGTACCAGCAGACCTACAGCGTGGGTTCTGGCGCGGTGCATGTCTCGGAGATCGAGTTCGACGAATCCAGCCAGACCTACCAGGTGCAGGTCTCCATCACCCTCAGCGACCCGGACACCGGCGCCCCGATCGGCGCCATGACCATCGGAATCGACGCCGAAGCGCTGATGTAAGCCTCCGCCAGCCAAATCGACGCGCGGTGGGCCCACCCGCCGCGCGGAAAAATCGGGAAAAACCTGAGAGAAATGCGATGTCCGAGCAACAAGCTTCAGACGGCCGACAGGCCGGTGCCCGCCACTCCATCTTCGTCCGCTGTGCCGCGATCATGGCGTTGACCACCGTCGTCGTCGCGGGTGTTCTGTCCGTCAATGCCATGCGCCTTCTCGAACGGATGGCTGTCGCCGAAGTGAACGTTCAGGGGGAACGCGCCGCCGTCAAGGCAGCCGAAGACCTGGCCAAGCCGTTGCGGTTCAATGTGGCGGACAAGATCGGCGAACTTGCGACCCAAGCTTTCGAGAGCGTCGGCGACAGCGCCGGTGCCGCCGTGGTGTTCGGCGCCGAAGGGGACATGGTGGTGGAAATTGGCATTCAGGACGATCAGGCCGCTCTGTCGGAGCTCGTTGCGGATGTCCTCGAGTCCGGGACGGTTTCGACGGCGGACGGCGGACGCGTGCGGGCGGTCCCGATCATGGCCGGTGCCGATGGCCCGGTGATCGGTGTCTTCGGGTTAACGGTCTCCTACGACGCGAAGATGCAAGAAGTCTGGACCCTGGCGCGCTGGATGTTCGTTCTGGCTGCGGTCACTTTCGTAGTGATGATGTCCTTGACGCTCTACCTGCTGTCCCGCGCTCTGGGCCGACCGCTGAAAGCGCTCTCCTCGGCGGTCTCGGATGTGGCTGAGGGTATCTACGACACGCAGCACGGCATGAGCGGACGCAAGGACGAGATCGGCGGCATTGCCCGTAACCTTGACAGTCTGCTGGAGGTGTTGCGCGCCGGACGTGCCGCAGAGGAAAGCCGCGCGGAAAAGATGGCGTCGCAGATCCGGGTCGTGGAAGAACTGGGGCAGGCGCTGGACAGCCTCGCCCACGGGATGCTGCACCGCCGGATAGAGATGGAATTCCCCAAAGAATACACGTCTCTGCGCGACAATTACAATCGCGCGGTCGACCGGCTGCGCGAGGTTGTGGAAGAGGTGAAGGAGGGCGCCCAAAGCATTCTGGGAAGCTCTGACCGGATCGCCTCCGCCTCGGGCGAACTGTCGCGCCGGACAGAGACACAGGCCGCGACCCTCGAGCAAAGCGCCGCCGCGATGGAGGAGATGCTGAACAGCGTGCGATCCGCGGCGAAGAACGCCTCGGACGCCAATGCGACCGCGCACAGCACCCGCGAGATCGCCGAACGCAATGGCGAAGTGATGAAATCCGCGGTCGGCGCCATGGGCGAGATCGAGAAGAGTTCCGGCAAGATTTCGGAGATCACCACCGTCATCGACGACATTGCCTTCCAGACCAACCTCCTTGCCCTGAACGCGGGAGTGGAGGCCGCGCGGGCCGGGGAAGCGGGCAAGGGCTTTGCCGTGGTGGCCTCAGAGGTGCAGGGCCTTGCTCAGCGAAGCGCGGAAGCCGCCCAGCAGATCAAGGACCTGATCCAGGGATCCGGCGAACGTGTCCGCGACGGCGTGCGGCTGGTGGAGGCGGCGGGCACCGCCCTGCAGGACGTCCTCGACAAGGTGGCCGACATGTCCCGCATGGTGGAGGGGATCGCCTCCAGCGCCGACGATCAGGCGCAGGGCCTGAACGAGATCAACACCGGCATCGCCAATCTTGATCGCGTGACCCAGCAGAACGCCGCGATGGTCGAGCAGTCGACTGCCGCCGCGCGGATGCTGAACAGCGACGCCGACAGCCTTAACGACCTCGTCTCGCGGTTCGCGACCCGGCCGGAGGAGCCCGTCGAGACGAAAACCGGCAAGGCCGCCTGACGGGGCCGTGCCGCCAGCACTTAAAAAAGAGGGCTGCGTTCTTGCCGCAGGGCAGGGGATCAACGCGCGCAACCGCCGTGACGGGCGCCGTGGCGGGAGGTTATCCGATCGCCTGCGGTCACAGACCCCGTTTGTCGAGGGCTTCGGCGACATCCGCACGGACGCGGTCCACCGCCGCCTCCTTCACCGGCCCAAAGCCACGGATCTCCATGACCATGGCTGCAATCTCCGCCGCGTCTTCGACTGTATCGGGGCCGAGCCCGGCGATCAGCCGGTCCAGAAGCGCCGTGTATTCGCCGATCAGGGCGCGCTCCATGCGCCGTTCGCGCGTATGGCCGAAGGGGTCGAGCGCCGTGCCACGCAAGCGTTTCATGCGCGCCAACTGGCGGAACACGGGCCCGATCCACGGTCCGAAACTGCGCTTGAGCGGGCGTCCCCGGGCATCCTTGCCCGGCAGCATGGGCGGCGCGAGGTGGTGCTTTACGACAAGGTCGCCGTCGAAACGGTCCTTCAGCCCCTCGGCAAATCCCGTCTGGCTGTGCAGGCGGGCGACTTCATATTCGTCCTTGTAGGACATGAGCTTGAAAAGCCCCTTCAGCGCGGCCTCCGTCAACGGGCCGGGCGCGCCGCAGGCGGCGGTCTCTGCGGCGCGCACCCGGTCGATCACGCCGCGATACCGATTGGCCCAGGCGGCATTCTGATAGTCCGTCAGGAAGGCCGCACGGCGGTCGATCATCTCGTCCAGCGTCATCACCGGCGCGGCGGTCAACCCGGCGGCGGACTCCGCTCCGGACCGGTCGGTCGCCACGATCCGCCCCCAGGCAAAGGCGCGCTTGTTGAGGTCGGGCTTGACGCCGTTCAGTTCGATGGCGCGCATCAGCGCCTCGTGGGACAGCGGTACGAGGCCTGCCTGCCATGCCGCGCCCAGCATCATCACGTTGGCAAAGACCGTGTCCCCCAGAAGCGCCTCTGACAGTGCGTTGGCATCGAGTGTCTTCAGGCGGCGCGCGTCGACGGCCTGGGCAATCGCCGACAACCGCTGCCCCGCGTTCAGGTCCGCGTCGCGGTTCTGTACGAGGTCGCCGGTCGGCATCACGGCCGTGTTCACCACGGCACGGGTGCCGGCGTGGAAGGTATGCGACGCCTTGGGGGAGG
Source organism: Sagittula stellata E-37 (assembly GCF_039724765.1). NCBI lineage: Bacteria > Pseudomonadati > Pseudomonadota > Alphaproteobacteria > Rhodobacterales > Roseobacteraceae > Sagittula > Sagittula stellata. The sequence goes on from NZ_CP155729.1 coordinate 2,352,821, forward strand.
AACTGACCACCATGTCGCATCCGATCAGCGCGTCGGCAGAGGCGGGCTCTACCCGCACCTGGTTCACGGCCTCTGTCGTCTTTGCCATGCGGATGTAGCTGATGACGGGGCCGAATTTCTGCGCGAATCCCATGAAGTCCAGCACCGACGCGCCCTTGCCTTCGAGATTGGCGGCCATGGCGATCACCTGGCCCACCGTCACCACGCCCGTGCCGCCCACGCCGGTGACGACGATGTCCCAGGGCCGGTCCAGCGCGGGCGCCTCCGGGTCCGTCAATTTTTCCGACAATCGGTCGAAGGCCGCATCCCCCGCGCCCTTGCCGCGCTTCAGCGTCGCGCCTTCGACGGTCACGAAGCTGGGGCAAAAGCCGTTCAGGCAGGTGAAGTCCTTGTTGCAGGTGTTGAGGTTGATCTTGCGTTTGCGGCCGAATTCCGTCTCCAGCGGCTCGACGCTCAGGCAGTTGCTTTCCACCGAACAGTCGCCGCAGCCCTCGCATACCAGCGGGTTGATGACGGCGAAGCGTTTGGGATCGTCCATGAGGCCGCGTTTGCGCAGACGGCGTTTCTCGGTCGCGCAGGTCTGCTGGTAGATCAGCACGGTGGTGCCGGGGATCTCGCGCAGCTCACGCTGGACGCGGTCCAGGTCGCGCCGGTGGAAGGCGCTCACACCGGAAATGCGCGGCAGACCGTCCGGCTCATCGCTGACCAGGACGACCTTTTTCGCCCCCTCGGCCAGCACCGACCGGGCTATCGCCTCGACCGAGATCGGCCCGTCCACCTGTTGCCCGCCGGTCATCGCAACCGCGTCGTTGAACAGGATCTTGAAGGTGATGTTGGTGCCCGCCGCAATCGCCTGCCGCACGGCCAGCGACCCGGAGTGATAATAGGTCCCTTCGCCGAGGTTCTGGAACACGTGCCGGTTGCCGTTGAATTTCGACCGCGCCACCCAGTTCACCCCTTCGCCGCCCATCTGGATCAGCGAAGTGGTGTTGCGGCCCATCCAGGAGGCCATGAAGTGGCACCCGATCCCGGCAAAGGCCTGAGAGCCTTCGGGCACCTTGGTGGAGGTGTTGTGCGGACAACCCGAACAGAAGTAGGGCGTGCGGGTCGCGCCCTCGACATGGATCGGATGCGGCGTGTCGGTCGCATGAGCCGCGCGGTCCCGCAGGTCGGCGATGCCGTTGCGTTCCAGCCGGTCGGCGATGTGCCGCGCCAGCATCACCGGGCCAAGCTCTTGCGTCCAGGGGATCAGCCGCTGCCCGGTCTCGTCGCGTTTGCCCACCATGCGGCGCGGTTTGCGACCGGGGAAGTCGTAGAAGTACTCCTTGAGCTGGCTCTCGATGATGCCGCGCTTTTCCTCGACCACCAGAAGCTCGTCCTTTTCGTGGGCAAACTCCAGCGCGCCATCGTGCTCCAGCGGCCAGACCATGCCGACCTTGTAGAGGTCGATGCCCAGCTCTGTGGCGCGCGCCCGGTCGATGCCCAGAAGGCGCAGCGCCTCCAGCACGTCGAGATGGGATTTCCCGGTGGTGACGATGCCGAAGCGGGCAGGGTGGCCCCATTCGGAGCGGTCTATCGGATTGGCGCGGGCAAAGGCCATCACGGCGTTCTTCTTGTGCTCCAGCCGCGCCTCGATCTGCGGTCCGGGCAGGTCGGGCCACCGGTAGTGCAGGCCGTCGGCGGGGGGCGTGAAGTCCGGCGTGACAAAGGTGCGGTCCGGCGTCAGTTCGAAGGACATGCCGGATTCAACCGTCTCGGAGATGGCCTTGAAGCCCACCCACATGCCGGAGAACCGCGACAGCGCGTAGCCCCATTCGGCGAACGGCAGGAATTCTGCCACGTTGGCGGGGTTCAGCGTCGGCATGAAGAAATTCATGAAGGCGACATCCGACTGGTGCGACATCGACGAGGACACACAGCCATGATCGTCGCCCGCCACAACCAGCACGCCACCGTTTGGCGAGGACCCGTAGGCGTTGCCGTGCTTCAGCGCGTCACCCGCGCGGTCGACGCCCGGCCCCTTGCCGTACCACAGGCCGAAGACGGCGAGACATTCCTTGTCGGGATCGGTTTCCACCTGCTGGGTGCCGATCATCTGCGTCGCGCCGAATTCCTCGTTCACGGCGGGCAGGAAGGTCACGCCCGCGTCGCGCACGATGTCGGCGTTGCGCCCGATCTCCAGGTCGATCCCCCCCACCGGAGAGCCGCGATAGCCAGAGATGTATCCCCGTGTGTCGAGCCCGCGCGCCCGGTCGCGGCGCGCCTGGTCCAGCGCGATACGCACGATGGCCTGCGTGCCTGTCATGAACACCCGGCCCTCGGTCCGCGTGTAACGGTCGCTCAGGGCGTAATCCTTCAGGATCGGCGTCTGGTCTGTCATCGGTCTCCTCCCGGTGCGGACATGTGTCGCTTGGGGGAGATGATACGCGGTTTCGGCTGAAAAGGGCTTTCAACGCACCGGCGATGCGGGTCCAATATGAGCGATTCATTTCACGAGGGGCGCGATGATGAACGAAACCGATCTCCTGTCCGCTGTCGAGGCCAAGTTGGTTTCGATGCTTCAACGCGATGCGTCGCTCTCTGTGGCGGATCTGGCCGAGGCGGCGAACAGCTCCGCCGCGACGGTCTGGCGCCGCATCCGCAGCCTGGAGGAGCGCGGCGTGATCGGCCCGCCGGTGCGGCTGGTGGACCCGGCGAAGGTCGGGCGCGGCATGGATGTCTATTGCCAGGTGCGGATGAAGTCTCAGGACGCACAGGCCCGGGCGGCCTTCCAGCAGGCGGTCGACGACGAACCCGCGATCATGGAGGTCTATTCGGTCACCGGCGAATGGGACTACATGCTGCACATGGTCGTCCGCGACATCGCCGATTTCGAGGACATCCTGATGCGCCGCCTGCTGGAGCTCGACTGCGTGGCGGGCACATCGACGATCTTCGCCCTCCGGCGGATCAAGCACACGCGACAGGTGCCTGTCTGATTGCCGAAAGTCGGGCTGCACGGCCCGCCCGGTGTCCAAGTGGCGGGACAAAGAGAGCGTCGCATCGGGTTGACGCGGTGCCTGCCCGGCGCATTGATGCCCGCGGCAGTCACCGCCCCGGAAAAGGGACGGTGACGACAGCCATCGCGACTGTCCGCGAGACGATCCTCAGTCCGCCGCCGTCACCCGCCAGATGACGTCGCCCACGTCATCCGCCATCAGCAGCGACTTGCGATCGGGTCCGAGCGTGACGCCAACGGGACGCCCGTAGGCCAGCTTCTCGTCCTCCGACAGGAAGCCCGACAGGATGTCGCGCGCCGGGCCGCTCGGCTTGCCGGCCTCGAAGGGGACAAAGATCAGCCGGTAGCCGCTCAGCTTCGACCGGTTCCAAGATCCATGCTGGCCGATGACCATGCCAGCGCCGAAGCCGGGCAGGGTGCCATCGGGCATCCAGCAGAGGCCCAGCGACGCCGTGTGGCCGCCAAGCGCGTAATCGGGCGTGATCGCCTTCGCGACCATCTGCGGATCCTGCGGGACGCGGTCGTCCACCGTCTTGCCCCAATAACAGTAGGGCCAGCCATAGAACCCGCCATCCTCGACGGAAGTTAGATAGTCGGGCGGTGTCTCGTCGCCCAGTCCGTCGCGTTCGTTCACCACGGTCCAGAGCTTGCCCTGCACCGGCTCCCACGCCATGCCGACGGCGTTGCGCAGGCCCGATGCAAAGATGCGCGCCGAGCCGGTGGCCACGTCCATTTCCCAGATCGCCGCCCGGCCTTCTTCTGCCGCCATGCCCTGGTCGCCGATGTTCGACAGCGACCCGACCCCCGCATAGATCTTTGTGCCGTCGGGCGAAACCAGCAGGCTGCGCGTCCAGTGGCCGTGCGGCTTGAAGTCGACCAGCTTTTCTCCGTCGCCCACAAGCGCGTCGTCGCCGTCGGCATAGTCGAAGATCTTTATCCCGTCGGTGTTGCCGAGGTAGAAGCGGTTCCCCACCAGCGCCATGCCGAAGGGCTGGTTCTGGTTCTCGACAAAGACCTTGCGGATCTCCGCCACGCCGTCGCCATCAGTGTCGCGCCACAAAGTGACACGGTTGGCGCTCTTGCCGATCGCCTTTACGCGCCGCATCGTCGCCTGTGCCGCGTGGTCCATCAGCGTCTTCGGCGGCCCCGCCTGTTCCTTCGACTCCGCCACGAGGACATCGCCGTTCGGCAGCACCTCGATCCAGCGCGGATGGTCGAGCCCGGTGGCGAACGCATTGACCTTGAGGCCGGGTGCACATGTCGGCAGGCGGCCGTTATTCCAGCCTTCGGCAACCGGCATCTTCAGCGTCATGATGCCCTGCGCGCGGGCCTCCGGAATCTCGGGCTGCGCGCCGAACGCCTGATGACCCGGAGACCCCATGCGGCGGACAAACGCGACGGTGCCGCCCACCAGGGCGGTGGCTTTTGCAATAAGCTCCATCTGAACCTCTCTGTTTTCCGGCACCTTATCGAAGGCCGAGGCGGAGCGATACCTGCCTTTCCCGGACTGCGGCCGGACTGTCCTGTCTCATGGGACTGCGCGGCCAGCAGGCGCCGCGCCCGCCCGTGTGCGCCTCACCTAGCGCCCGCCGACCTCACGACCACGGGCCTGACCGGTGGCGTGGGCCGGTCTTCGGCACGCGGCTGGTCGAGACAGGCGCCGCCTGCCGCACCCGTCCGCCACCTGTGTGCCCGGCCATCGCGCGCAGGGCGGCGATGCGGTTCTCCGTTGCCGGGTGGGTGGCGAACAGGTTGTCGCGCTTGTGGGCGTGAAGCGGGTTGATGATGAACATGTGCGCCGTCGCCGGGTTCCGCTCGGCCGCGTCGTTGTCGATGCGCGCCGCGCCCACGGCGATCTTCTCCAGCGCCGAAGCCAGCCACAGCGGGTGTCCGCAGATCTCGGCGCCGGCCTTGTCGGCGGCGTATTCCCGCGTCCGGCTGATCGCCATCTGCACAAGGGCCGCGGCCATAGGTGCGAGGAACATCATCAGAAGCGTGCCGATCAGGCCCAGCCTCTCGCGCGAGCCGCCGAAGAACAGCGCGAAGTTCGCCAGCATGGATATCGCCCCGGCGAAGGTCGCCGTCACGGTCATGATCGCCGTGTCGTGGTTGCGGATATGTGCCAGTTCGTGCGCGATCACCCCCGCCAGTTCCTCGCGGCTGAGGCTGCGCACCAGGCCCGAGGTCACCGCCACGGCGGCATTCTGAGGATTGCGCCCGGTGGCGAAGGCATTGGGCTGGGGCGTGTCGATCAGGTAGACCTTGGGCTCCGGCAGACCGGCGTTGCGCGCAAGCTCCGTCGACAGCTCGTGCAGGCCCAACCGGTCGCCGCGCACAACCGGCTGCGCGTTGTGCATCCGCAGGACCATCCGATCCGAGTTCCACCAGGTGAAGACGTTCATCGCCGCCGCGACCAACAACGCGATCAACGCACCGCCCGAGCCGCCGATCAGGTAGCCCACGCTCATGAACAGCGCCGTCATCGCCGCCATGAGCATCGCTGTCTTTACATAGCCCATCCTAGCCTCCGTAACCCGTCCGTGGGGAATGGATGAGATATGGAGCCGGTTCCCCGTCGCGCAAGCATCCAGGATGGCAACGAAGTTCTGAACGGTGGCGGACTGAGACCTCGACCATGCCGCCGTGTCGGTCCTGACGGGAGACCCTGCGGGGCTTCCGCCCAACCGCCACGGCTTCGTCCAGACGCCTTTGACAAGCCATCTCGCCGGTCCGCGAATTCCATGCACCCATGACGATGATTTGACCAAAATAGGCAGGCAACCTTCTTGCGTCAGAGTGTCCCCTCGCATCGCGGGCCAGCATCCGATGCAAACTCTTGCGCTCTCCCACGTGCCGAACGAAGCCTGCCGCGAGCGAAAAACGTCCACCGACAGACCTGCACCAAGACAGCGACATACTGAACAAACAGCTTGGGACATTTGCCGGATTTCTGGACGAAATCGAAGGCAAGTGGCGGAGAGACAGGGATTCGAACCCTGGGACCCCGTGAAGGGTCAACGGTTTTCGAGACCGCCCCGTTCGACCACTCCGGCACCTCTCCGCGGGGGTCTGGGTAGAGGGGCGTTTAGACAATTCAAAAGGCGGGCGCAACAGCCAAAACAACGGAATTTCGCCGGAGCGCCGCGCAAGCCGCGCAACACGGTTGTTGCCGCCCGCACGCCGGGCTACCTGTAGTGCACCAAACACGCACGAGGACCCGGACAACCCCATGGCCATCGCCTCTAGATTCGCGCAGCTTCCCGCGGGGGCGGGGGTCTTGCGCATCGCCGCCGCATTGATGCTGTGCCTCGTGGCCGCGCTGCCGCTGCGCGCCGATCCGGCCAGCGACAGCATGGACGACCTGCTGGACGCGTTGCAGATCGATTCCATGCTCGAGATCATGCGCGTCGAAGGGCTGGCCTACGGGGCCGACCTTGGCGACGACATGTTCCAGGGCGGACACAACGCCCGCTGGCAGACGCTCCTGTCGCAGATCTACGACGTGCCGAAGATGCACGTGGTCATGCGCAACCACTTCGCCGAGCTTCTGGACGGCACCGACACCGGGCCGCTGGTCGCGTTCTTCTCGTCCGACACGGGCACGCGCATTGTGCAGCTCGAATTGTCGGCACGCCGGGCGATGATCGACGACGAGGTCGAGGACACCGCGCGCCAGGCCTTCCTTGCCGCCGATCTCGACGCGCCGCGGATGCAGCAGCTCACGCGTTTCATCGAAGTGAACGACTTGCTCGAGGCCAACGTGGCCGGCGCGCTCAACGCGTCCTTCCAGTTTTACCGCGGGCTGGTCGACGGTGGCGGTCTGTCGATGACGGAGGGTGACATCCTTGCCGACGTCTGGGGGCAGGAGGAAGAGACCCGCAACGACACGCGCGAGTGGCTTTACGCCTTCCTGATGCTGGCCTACGAGCCGCTTTCGGATGCGGAACTCGACCGCTACATCGAGGTGTCCGCCACGCCGGAAGGGCGGCTCCTGAACCGCGCGCTCTTTGCCGGGTTCAATGCGATGTACGACGAGGTGTCATACGCGCTGGGACTTGCGGCGGCGGAGCAGATGCAGACTCAGGAACTCTAGGCGCAGGCCGCGCCGGGTGAGCAATGGCCGGGCGCGCAACGCTTGACAGGCCTCTCGCCCGCGCGTATAGGCACCGGACCAAAGGACGGGGCTCAGGCCCCGCCTTTCGTTTTTGAGATACCCGCCCGATGCAGGGCACATCAACCAACGTCTTGGGAAAGACGCGCAGTTCGAGGCCGGGGCAGGCGCCCCGCCAACGCCCGGATCGGGGGCCGAAGGACGCGGCAGAGAAAAGGAAGACGCGCATGTTCGCGGTGATGAAAACCGGCGGCAAGCAGTACAAGGTCGCAGCCGGCGACACCCTCCGGGTGGAAAAGCTGGCCGCAGACGCTGGCGAGACCGTTCAGTTCAACGACATCCTGATGCTCGGCGGTGACTCCGTCGTCGTCGGTGCGCCCTTCGTGTCGGGTGCGGCCGTGCAGGCCGAGGTCGTCGACCAGGTCAAAGGCGAGAAGCTGATCCACTTCGTGAAGCGCCGCCGCAAGCACAGCTCGCAGCGGACCAAGGGCCACCGTCAGCAGCTGACCGTCCTGCGGATCACCGAGATCCTGTCGGAAGGCGCGGACAAGACCGGCGTGAAGGCCGCAATCGGCGCAGGTTCCGCTCCGAAGGCCGCGTCCAACGACGCAGCCGCGCCCGCAGCAGCCGCACCGGCTGCCGCAGGCGACGACCTGACCCAGATCACCGGTGTCGGCCCCGCCGCCGCCAAGAAACTGAACGAAGCAGGCATCACGTCCTACGCACAGCTCGCCGCCGTCGACCCGGAAACCTTCGAGGCCACCAAGGTGAAGCCGGAGTGGGTCGAGCAGGCGAAGACCCTCGCGTAACCGATAGTAAGGAGAGAGACACATGGCACATAAAAAGGCAGGCGGTTCCTCCCGCAACGGTCGCGACTCCGCAGGGCGTCGCCTCGGCGTGAAACTTTATGGCGGTCAGGCCGTTATCCCGGGGAACATCATCGTGCGTCAGCGCGGCACGAAATTCTGGCCGGGCGAAGGCGTCGGCATGGGCCGTGACCACACGATCTTTGCCACGGTCGAAGGCGCCGTTCAGTTCCACAAGGGACTGAAAGGACGCACCTTCATTTCCGTAATGCCGGCAGCGGAGGCTGCCGAGTAAGCCGGTTTTCAGGTCTGCGATTTTCAGACGGGGGATCGGCCAACCGGCCGGTCCCCTTCGCCTTTTGAGCGACCGGGCCCGGCCTTATATCGGACATGTATGTCCGCTATCCCAGACCTTCGTGATTGCGAGGGATGCACGAGAGGAGAGTGCAGATGGGCCTTGATTTGACGAACGACCTTCCTGTGGTGGAGACGGAACGGTTCGACTTGCGCCCGGTGCGCCGGTCCGACATGGGCCTGTGGGAGCTTTACGCTTCCGACAAGCGCGTGGCCACGATGACACCCACGATCCCGCATCCGGTTCCCCCCGGCGCCGCAGAGGCCTTCGTGACCCGTGCCGCAGCGCCGGACCGCGAATGGGACATCTGGGCGATGGACGGCACCCGCGCCGGCGGATCCGAGTTCATGGGCGTGATAAAGCTCATGCGGCTGGACCGCCACCAGTCCGAGATCCGTTACTGGGTGGCGCCCGCCTTCTGGAACACCGGCCTCGCGTCCGAGGCCGTGCGCGCCCTCGTGGACGCCAACCCACTGAACAACAAGACGATGTTCGCCTCTGTCTTTCAGGACAACCCGGCTTCGGCCAAGGTCCTGGTGAACTGCGGCTTCGAGTACATCGGCGACGCGGAATCCTATTGTGTCGCGCGCCAGTCCAAGGTCCCGACCTGGACATACCTGAAAAAACTGAGCTGAGGAGCCTTTCCATGTTGCGCACGAAGCGGCTGGTCCTCCGGCCTCTTCGCGCCGGCGACGAGGACTGGATCATCCCCCACATCACCGACCCGGAGGTGCACCGCTGGCTCACCTCCGTGCCGCACCCCTACACGGAAGCGGACGGGGCGGAATTCGTCGCGCGGTTCGCCGGACGGCCCGGCACACTTGCGCTGGTCGCGGACGACGTGCCCTGCGGCGTCCTGACCATCGAACCCTCCAACCGCTTCGCCGACGACCGCCCCGACGACTGGGAACTGGGCTACTGGCTGCGCCGGGACCATTGGGGCAGGGGGCTGATGACCGAAGCCGCCATGGCCGCCGTTGGTCAGCATCGCGCCGAACACGCCGCGACCATCCACAGCGGCTGGATCACCGGCAACGCAGGCTCTGCTGCGGTGCTGGCGAAGCTTGGGTTCCGGGGCCCGACACATACCGAAGAAAGGCACGCCTTCTTCCACGGCCGCCCGGTGACGGTAGAGCGGGTCATCCTGCCCGCCGATGCACCATTTCAGCCGCTGCATGGTACAGCAGACGCCAACCCGGCGCGCCCGTGATGCCCCGTCTGCGCAAAGGTACGGCCCGCGCGCGCTCTGCCCTTTCCAAACGCCGGGATCGCTTGTTCCCGTAGCCAAATCCCGCTACATCCCGGCCACCCAGTTCGAAAGCACGTTCCGATGAAATTCCTCGATCTCTGCAAGGTCTATGTCCGCTCCGGCTCGGGCGGCAACGGCTCGGTCTCGTTCCGCCGGGAGAAGTTCATCGAGTTCGGCGGCCCCGATGGCGGCGACGGCGGGACCGGCGGTTCCGTCTGGGCCGAAGCCGTGGACGGCCTCAACACTCTGATCGACTTCCGCTATCAGCAGCACTGGTTCGCCCAGAACGGGCAGGGCGGCATGGGTCGTGGCCGCACCGGCAAGAATGGCGATGACATCGTGCTGCGTGTGCCCGTGGGCACCGAGATCATCGACGAGGACGAGGAAACCGTCATCGCCGACCTCTCCACGCTGGGCGACCGCGTGCTCCTGGCCAAGGGGGGCAACGGCGGCTGGGGCAACCTGCGGTTCAAGACTTCGACCAACCAGGCACCGCGCCGCGCCAACTCCGGGCAGGAGGGCATTGAACGCACGCTCTGGCTGCGGCTGAAGCTGATCGCGGACGTGGGCCTCGTGGGTCTGCCCAACGCGGGCAAATCCACCTTCCTCGCCGCGACCTCCAACGCCCGGCCGAAGATCGCGGATTATCCGTTCACCACGCTGCACCCGAACCTCGGGGTGGTGAAGGTCGACAACACCGAATTCGTGGTCGCCGACATTCCGGGCCTGATCGAAGGCGCGCACGAAGGCCGTGGCCTCGGCGACATCTTCCTCGGCCATATCGAGCGCAGCGCGGTTCTCCTGCACCTGATCGACGGCACCTCCGGGACGCTGATCGAGGACTGGCAGACCATCTGCGACGAACTGGATGCCTACGGCGAGGGCCTGAGCGACAAGCCCCGCGTCACCGTCCTGAACAAGATCGACGCCATGGACGCAGAGGAACGCGCCTTCCTCAAGGACGAACTCGAAGCCGCCGGCGCCGAGGACGTGATGCTGATGTCCGGCGCCACCAAGGAGGGCGTGACCGAGGTGCTGCGCGCCCTCAGGCCACATGTCGACGCCCGCCGCGCCGCCGACCGTCCCGCCGATCCGGAGGACGAGGAGGACACGCCTTGGACACCCTGACCGCCGCGCGCAGGCTGGTGGTCAAGATCGGCTCGGCGCTTCTGGTCGACCGGGAAACCGGCGACCTGCGCCGGGACTGGCTTGCGGCCATAGCCGAAGACATTGCCGAACAGAAGGCCGCCGGAAAGGACGTGATCCTTGTCTCCTCCGGCTCCATCGCGCTGGGGCGCGGGCTGCTGGGCCTGCCGCAGACGACGCTGCCGCTGGAACAGGCGCAGGCCGCCGCCGCCTGCGGACAGATCCGCCTCGCCCACGCCTGGGCGGAGGCGCTGGCCCGCCATGGCCTGACCACCGCGCAGGTGCTGGTGACGCTGGAGGATTCAGCCGACCGCCGCCGCTACCTGAACACCCGTGCCACGTTGGCGACGCTGCTCAGCCACGGCGCGGTGCCCATCGTGAACGAGAACGACACCGTCGCCACCGACGAAATCCGCTATGGCGACAACGACCGCCTCGCGGCGCAGATCGCCGTCACCACCGGCGCCGACCTGCTGATCCTGCTGTCGGACGTGGACGGGCTCTATACCGGCAACCCCGCCAGCGATCCGCAGGCGGAGCGCCTGGACACCGTGGATGATATAACACCGCAGATCGAGGCGATGGCCGGCGACGCGGGCTCTGGCCTCTCGAAGGGCGGGATGAAGACCAAGGTGATGGCCGCCAAGACCGCCATGGCCTCGGGCTGCGCGATGGTCATCATGCACGGTGCCGACGACCATCCGCTGAAGCGTCTGCTGGGCGGCGCGGCGCACACGCTCTTTACCGCCGACATGGACCCGCATGCCGCGCGCAAGCGCTGGATCGCCGCGATGAAATCGCAAGGCACGCTGGTCATCGACGCGGGCGCCACGCAGGCGCTGGCCCGCGGCAAAAGCCTGCTGCCCGCCGGTCTGACCCGTGTCGAGGGCACGTTCGGCCGGGGCGACCCGGTGACGCTGCGCGCCCCTGACGGCACGACGCTGGGGCAGGGGCTGGCACGGTATACCGCCGCCGAAGCGCGCCAGATCGCCGGTCACCACAGCGCCGAGATCGAGCAGATTCTCGGCTACCCGGGCCGCGCCGTGCTTGTCCATCGCGACGACATGGCGCTCTGACCCGGCACGCGGGCGTCCGAAGAACTGGCGCCCCGCACGTATCCCCTGTAAAAATACCCCTCGAACCCCAACCACGAAGGCAAGGCCCATGAAGGATCTCACCGACATCCCCGCCCTGATGCAGGACATCGGCACGCGCGCGCGTGCCGCCGCAGCGGATCTCGCCTTCGCACCAGCCGCCGCCAAGCAGAAGGCGCTGGAAACCGCCGCCGCCCACCTTTGGGAGAACCGCGCCGCGATCGTCGAGGCGAACGCCAAGGATCTCGACTACGGGCGCGAGAAGGGCCTGTCCGACGCCATGACGGACCGCCTCACCCTGACGGAGGACCGCATCGCCGCCATCCGCGACAGCCTGATCGCCGTGGCCGGGCAGGACGATCCCGTGGGCCGCGTCATCACCGAATGGGACCAGCCCTCCGGCCTGCATATCCGGCGCGTGCGCACACCGCTCGGCGTGATCGGCGTGATCTACGAATCCCGGCCCAACGTGACCGCGGACGCGGGCGCGCTTTGCCTGAAATCCGGCAACGCGGTGATCCTGCGCGGCGGCTCTGAATCGCTGCATTCCAGCGCCGCGATCCACGCCAGCCTTGTGCATGGCCTGCAAGAGGCGGGCCTGCCCGAGGATTCGATCCAGATGGTGCCGACGCGCGACCGCGCCGCCGTCTCCGAGATGCTGACCATGACCGACTATATCGACGTCATCATCCCGCGCGGCGGCAAGGGGCTGGTCGGTCTGGTCCAGCGCGAGGCCCGCGTGCCGGTCTTCGCCCATCTCGAAGGCATCGTGCACATCTACATCGACAAGGACGCCGATCCGGTGAAGGCGCTCTCGGTCGTCAAGAACGCCAAGACCCGGCGCACCGGCATCTGCGGCGCCGCCGAATGCCTGCTGATCCATCGCGACGTGGTCGACGACATCGGCCAGGGCGTCATCCGGGCTCTGATCGACGCCGGGGTGGAGGTGCGCGCCGACGAAACGCTGCGCGCCATCGCCGGCACCGAAGAGGCGACCGAGTCCGACTGGGGCAAGGAATACCTCGACATGGTGATCGCCGCGAAGGTGGTGGACGACATCGACGCGGCCATCGCGCACATCCGCCGCCACGGGTCGAACCACACCGACTGCATCATCACCGAGGACGATGCCGCCGCCGCGCGCTTCTTCCAGCGGCTCGATTCGGCGATCCTGATGCGCAACGTGTCCACGCAGTTCGCCGATGGCGGAGAGTTCGGCATGGGCGCAGAGATCGGCATCGCCACCGGCAAGATGCACGCGCGCGGCCCGGTGGGCGTCGAGCAGCTGACCTCGTTCAAGTACCTGGTCGAAGGCGACGGCATCCTCCGCAAGTGACATCGCCCGCCCTGCGCGACATGACGTAGGGCGGGGCTTTGCGCCGCCTTCCCCCGGACGGGCCGGGCGGCCCGCCGGCCCGTATCGGGGTCATGGTCGCGGCCAATGCCTGTGGCATTGCCAGGGTCTGTAGCAGTGTCAGTACCGGTGTCAGGCGATCTTCAAGGTGATCGAATCGCCGGTGAGCGTGGCCAGCAATTGCCGCCCGCGCGCCGCGGCCAGGATCGGCAACAGCGCGAAATGCACCTTGTCGGCGGGCGGCGTTTCCAACGGGGCCGCTCCGTTGATGTGATCCCAATACACCCGGTCGCCGTTGATCCGTGTCCCCGAGGCGCGCACCGTCCAGCCTGCCGCGTCGTTCTCGATCCGCACCGTGCCGCCCATGGGCAGCGCACTTTCGCAGCACTGGAAGGCCAGGAAGCACAGTTGTACCTCGGGGCGCGACTGGTCCTCGCCGGCCACCCACTCCGCTTTCAGGCGTCCGCCCTTGGTCACGCCCGACAGGATGGCGGAGACCTCGCGCCGCGACATCATCTGCGTCTCGCCAGGCGCGCCGAAGGCCACCCGGAAGAACCGGATCCGCGCCGCCGCGCTGTCGCAACTCTCCTGGATCAGCGCCATTTCCGGGCTGGACTGGTCGGCCCCCGACAGGGCAATCAGTTCAAGTCCGTTCTGGATCGCACCGATCGGGCTGATAAGGTCGTGGCACAGACGCGACCCCACAAGTGCTGCGAGCGTGGCGCTGACATTCTGCATTTCTATCTCCACAAGGACGAACGGACATGAACGACATCAATGCCTTGCTGGAGCCCGGCCAGATCGTTCGCCATCCGGATCAGCCGGATTGGGGCCTGGGTCAGGTCCAGTCCAACATCGACGGGCGCATCACCGTCAATTTCCGGGAACAAGGCAAGGTCGTGCTCGACGGCTCGGTCGTCGCGCTCGTTCCCGTTTTCGAAACCTAAACTAGGGCGTCAGCGGTTGACAAATGGTTAACCAATGTTCGGTGGCGGAGAGCCGGTCGTTAACCGTTTCCCGGCGTCCGCAAACCCTGCCGCCTTTGCGCCAGCCGGGCGATTGGGCGTTTCCAAACCGGGGCGACATGCTCTAGAAGGCGCCCGAACGCGGGGTGGCACAGGGCGCCGGGCGGCCGGCGGAACGGTAGACATGAGCGACAGCTTTACAGTGCGGCTGGCCCGGGACGCGGCGGACGTGGCAGCGGCGCAGCGGCTGCGCTACGACGTCTTCGTGGCCGAACTGGGCGGCGACGGCCCGCTGGTGGATCACGAAAACCGGCTGGAACGCGACCGCTTCGATCCGTTCTTCGATCACCTGCTGGTCTGCGACCCCGCGCGGGGCGACATGGTGGTGGGGGTTTACCGGCTTCTGCGCGACGACCGCGCGGCGGAGGCCGGGCAGTTCTATTCCGAGGACGAATACGACCTCGGGCCGCTGCGCCGCTCGGGCCGGCGGCTGCTGGAGCTGGGGCGGTCGTGCCTGCACCCCGACTATCGCGGGGGGGCCGCGATGTTCCACCTCTGGCAAGGGCTGGCGGGTTATGTGACCGACCACGGCATCGAAGTGCTGTTCGGCACGGCCAGCTTCCACGGCACCGACATTGCGCGTTTGGCGCAGCCGTTGTCGCTGTTGCACCACCGCCACCTCGCGCCGCCGGAACTGCGCGTGCGCGCGCGCAACTTCCAGGACATGAACCTCGTGCCCGAAGCGCGGATCGACCGGGTGAGCGCCATGCTGGACGTGCCGGCGCTGATCAAGGCCTACCTGCGGCTCGGCGGCTGCGTGGGCGAGGGTGCCTATGTCGACCACGCCTTCAACACCACCGACGTGTGCCTCGTGATGGACACCGCCCGCATGACCGAGCGCCAGCGCGCGCTTTACACGCGGGAACGGGCGACATGAGCTACACTTGGGCAGGGGACGAGCCGCCGTCGCACCCGCCCTTCACCCTGTGTGAGCGGCTGCGTGTGGCGTGGCGTGGCACGCTGATCGCGCTGGTGCTGGTCATAGGCCTGCTGTTGATGATGCTGCTGCGGCTGGTCGAGCGTCCGATGCACGGCATGGACCGCCCGTGGACGCCGCACATCACTCGCGCGGTCTGCCGCATCGTGCTGCGGATCATGGGGTTGAAGGTGCGCGCCAGCGGCAGCCCGCCCGCCACGCGCGGCGCGCTGGTGGCGAACCATTCCTCCTGGCTCGACATCTTCGTGCTGAACAGTCGTCAGACCGTCTATTTCGTCTCGAAGGCGGAGGTTGCGGGCTGGCCGGGCATCGGCCTTCTGGCGCGGGCCACCGGCACCGTGTTCATCACCCGCGACCGCCGCGATGCCGCGGCGCAGACCGCGCTGTTTCGCGAACGTCTGATCCACGGCCACAGGTTGCTGTTCTTTCCCGAAGGCACATCGACCGACGGACGGCGGGTGCTGACCTTCCGCACGCCGCTGTTCGCCGCCTTTTTCGACGACGCGCTGGTGCACGAGACGTCCGTGCAGGCGGTCAGCCTGGCCTACCGCGCGCCCGACGGCGCCGACCCGCGCTTCTACGGCTGGTGGGGTGACATGGATTTCGCGCCGTCGCTGGCGCGGGTGCTGGCACAACGGCAGCAGGGAACGGTGGAGGTGGTGTGCCACCCGGCACTGCGGGTCGACGGCTTCGCCAACCGCAAGAGTCTGGCCCATGCGCTGGAGGCGCAGGTGCGTGCAGGCCATGCCGCTGCACTGGCGAAGAGGAGGTGACGGGCGGTTCGGGGGCGGGCTGGCAGGCGTGTCGCCGCGCCTTCGGCCCGGCGACACGCCGGGGGCGCTGCCCCCGGACCCCCGAGGTATTTGGGCCAAGATGAAGGAGAGGCGTCGCCTCAGGCGGGGGTCATCGCGGATTGCAGGCGTTTCAGAGCGGCGAGCGGATCCTCGTCGTTCCAGATCTCCTCGCCCACGGCGAAGAAATCGGTGAAGGGCGCAAGTGTCGCTATGCGGTCGGTGTCGAGACCGCCTTCGGCGACGACCGGGACTTCGATCACCTCGGACCACCACTGGAAGAGCTCGGTTTCGGCGTGGGCGCCGTCGCCGAGCGCGCCGCCCACCGGGCCGAAGGCCACGTAGTCCGCGCCGGCTTCGCCCGCGGTCATGCCCTCGTGCCGGGACTGGCCGCAGTGGCAGCCGACGATGGCATCCGGCCCCAGCGTCTTGCGGGCGGCGCGGACGCCGCGCGCGCCGTCGGGCAGGTGCACGCCGTCGAGGCCCAGCCGTTCCGCCAGCACCACGTGGGTGTCGATCACCAGCGCCACGTCGGCGGCATGGGCGATTTCGCGTACTGCGTCGGCTGCGCGCATCAGCCGGTCCTCGTCGCGGGTGGCCAGCGACAGGCGCAGGCAGGCGATCCCGGCCCCGTTCAACACGCGGCTCAGCGCGTCCGGAAAGCGCGAAAGCTCGATTTCCGGCGGGGTGACGAGGTAGATCTGCGGGGTCTCGGGCTGGGTCATCGGGTCCTCTCCTGACGGAGGCCCTCTTAGCGCGGGATTTTCCCGTTGGCCATGGGGATTTGTGGCGGGGTTTCCCGCGAATGTGCCGGAGCGGGGCGCGGCGTGCCCGCGGCGGGGGCTTGTGCTGCGGTGCGGGGCGTTCTAGGCGGGGGCGGTTGACACGGAGGGGCCATGACCCGAGGGACAGAGCAGCCGGCCATCGTGCTGGTCCGCCCGCAGATGGGCGAGAACATCGGCGCCGCGGCGCGGGCGATGTGGAATTTCGGGCTGGACCGGATGCGGGTGGTGGGGCCGCGCGACGGCTGGCCGAACCCCAAGGCGGTGGCCATGGCCTCGGGCGCGGGGCGTCTGCTGGACGAGGCGCAGCACACCGACACGCTGGCCGACGCGCTGTCGGACTGCCACTTCGTGCTGGCCACCACGGCGCGGTCGCGCGACCTGACGAAAACCGTCTACGAGCCGCGCGAGGCGATGGCCGAGGCCGCCCGCCGGATCGCCGCGGGCCAGCGCGTCGCCGTGATGTTCGGCCCCGAACGCGCCGGACTGGAAAACGAGGACGTGGCGCAGGCGAACGCCATCGTCACCGTGCCCGTCAACCCGGAGTTCTATTCCCTGAACCTCGCGCAATGCGTGCTCTTGATGTCCTACGAATGGCAGCGTGCCACGGCGGACATCGCGCCGAAGGCCGAAGCGCTGGCGGGGACTGAGTTTGCCGAGGCGCACGAGGTCGAACATCTGGCCCGCCATTACGAGCAGCAGCTCGACGAGGCGGGGTTCTTCTTTCCGGAGACCAAGGCGGAAGGCATGAAGGTCAACCTGCGCAACATGTGGTCGCGGATGCCGCTGACCCGTGCCGACGTGCAGATGCTGCATGGCATGATGCGCCAGATGGTGCGGTGGGCCAACAAAAAGGCCGGCTGATCCTTGGGGGGGATCAGCCGGCCAGTCAGCCGGGCCGGACAGGGAGGAAACCGGCCTGCTGGGGACGTCGTAACCTGTCAGTAGCTGTAGCCGTTGGGCCGGTAGCTGGGCTGACGGTAGGTGTTTCTCGGGTAGGTGGACTGCGGCGCGCAGGCCTGTCCGCGCAGGTACTTCGCGGACACCCAGTAATAGGCGTTGTGCCACGACACCTTGGCCCAGCCGTTGGAATAGGCCACGGCGTTGAGCTCGGTGCAGGCGGGGAAGGTCGTGACCCTGGCGTAGTGCGTGCCCGGTCCGCTGCGGGCGTTGAGCGCGCTGCCGCCCACCCAGACCTGGTCGGCAGAAGCCGCCGCACCCGCGAGGCTGGCGATGGCCAAGGCGGCGGAAAGCAGGATCGTCTTCATCGTGGCAACCTCATGTGCTGGTCATGAACTCTCGGCGCCTGGCCGCTTGACGTTAAGGTAGGCCCCCCGCCGCGGATCGCGTAGTCCGGAAGTCCTGACTGGTGGAATACCCGACCCGGGCCTTGACGTTGCGGCGCCTTGTCCCAGCGGCGTCGGCGGGGCAATCGGGCGCGGCTGCAGCGCTTGAAGCCCGCCCGAACGCGGCTATGTTGGCGAAGCGAAAAAGGAGACCGGAATGGCCGAGAAACGCAAGCTCTTCGAGGAGGTTGGCGCCGAGACGCCGAAACAGGCCCCCACCGGCGGAATGATCGACAAGGCAAGCCGCGGCGCGCGCGGCGCGATCCGGATCTGGCTGATGGTGCTGTTTGCGCTGGTCGTGGTGATGATCGCGGTGGGCGGGCTGACCCGGCTGACCGACAGCGGCCTGTCGATCACCGAGTGGAAGCCGGTCACCGGGGCGCTGCCGCCGATGTCCGAGACCGCCTGGACGGCCGAGTTCGACAAGTATCGCCAGATCCCGGAATACCAGTTGCAGAACAAGGGCATGTCGATGTCCGAGTTCAAGGCGATCTACTGGTGGGAATGGGGGCACCGGCAGCTTGGCCGGGTCATCGGCCTCGTTTGGGCGCTTGGTTTCTTCGGCTTCTTGCTGGCCGGGCGGATGCCGCGCGGCACGTCGGGCATCGGACCCCTGTATGGTGGCATTGCCGCGCTCGGCATCGGTGCGCTGGCAATCGCCGGCAGCATCGCGGGCCTGCTGCCGCTGGACGCCAACGGCCTTGTCGCGGCGATGATCGCGGCGCTGGTGGTGTTCCTACTGGGCTTCATGCGCGAGGAGGCGCCCGACTGGATCCCGCGCCTGCTGTTCATCGGCCTGCTCGGCGCGCTGCAGGGCGCGGTCGGCTGGTGGATGGTGCATTCCGGCCTGTCCGGAGAGCGGCTCGACGTGGCGTCCTACCGGCTGGCGACCCACCTTGGCGTGGCCTTCGTCATCCTGGGCTATATCGCATGGTACACCTATGCGCTCGCCCGTCCGGAGCGGGACCTGATACAGGCCCGCAGGCTGGGCGAGGCGAAGCTTTTCGGCATGACAACCGGCCTGCTGCACTTCGCCTTCCTGCAGATCCTGCTGGGCGCGCTGGTGGCGGGCATCGACGCGGGACGCAACTTTCCAAGCTGGC
The DNA here is from genome assembly GCF_039724765.1 of Sagittula stellata E-37. Classification (NCBI taxonomy): domain Bacteria; kingdom Pseudomonadati; phylum Pseudomonadota; class Alphaproteobacteria; order Rhodobacterales; family Roseobacteraceae; genus Sagittula; species Sagittula stellata. The sequence continues at coordinate 2,371,918 of NZ_CP155729.1, forward strand.
CGCTGATGGAAGGCGGGCTCTGGCCGTCGGACATGTTCGTGGAAACCCCGGTCTGGCGGAACTTCTTCGAGAACCCGGGTCTGGTGCAGTTCATGCACCGCATGGCGGGCTACCTGCTCTTTGCGTTCGGGGTCGTGGTCTGGCTGCGCGGTCGCCGCTCGGCCAACGCCGACACCCGATTCCGCTACAATGCGATGTTCGCGATGTTGCTCCTCCAGGTTGTCATCGGTATCGTTACGGTTGTGTATATGGCACCGCTGCACATCGCGATCCTGCACCAGTTCGGTGCGGTGCTTGTCTGGGCTCTGATCCTGCGCGCCCGCTTTGCGGCGCGTTACCCGATGCCGCAGTCTGTCAGGGGAAAGGTGTGACCATGCAAGCATTCGACGAATTGATGGCCTTCCAGCGCGACACCGAAGCGCTGGCCCAGATCGCCGGACGCCTGTCCTGGGACCAGGAAACCATGATGCCGCGCGGCGCCGCCGACCAGCGCAGCGACGAACGCGCGGCGATGGAGGCGGTGCTCCACCAGCGCCGCATCGACCCCCGCGTGCGCGACTGGCTGGAGGCGATCCCCGGCGACGACCTGTCCGAACACGACCGTGCCAAGCTTCGGCTGATCCGCCGCGACCACGACCGCGCGGCCAAGGTGCCCGAACGGCTGGCGACAGAGATCGCCCGCACCGTCAGCCGGGGCCATGTCACATGGGCGGAAGCACGTGCAGACGACGACTTTGCCGCCTTCGCGCCGGTGCTGTCCGAGATCCTCGCCCTGCGCAAGGAAGAGGCTGCGGCCCTGGCCTGCGGTGGCAATCTCTACGATGCGCTGCTGGACAAATACGAACCCGGCGCACGCGGCGAAGATCTTGTCGCGATGTTCGGTGCGCTCCGCCCGAGGCTGGTGGCGCTGCGCGAGGCGGTCTTGTCGAAGCCCGCGTTGCCCGGGCTGACGCAATCCTTCAACGAGCGGGGCCAGATGAAGCTGGCCCGCCTGCTGGCCAAGACGTTCGGCTACGACTTCCACAGGGGACGCGTCGACAAGGCCGTGCACCCGTTTTCCTCCGGCTCGGGCGATGACGTGCGGATCACCACCCGCACCGTGCCGCTCGATCCGTTCAACTGCCTCTACTCGACGATTCACGAGGTCGGCCACGCCGCCTACGAACAGAATGTCGATCCGTCCTATCGCCTGTCGCCGCTTGGCCAGGGTGTGTCGATGGGCGTGCATGAATCGCAAAGCCGCATCTACGAGAACCAGCTTGGCCGCTCGCGTGCGTTCTGCGGCTGGCTGTACCGCCAGATGCGGGACACTTTCGGGGACTTCGGCATCCCCGACGAGGACACCTTCTACGGTGCGGTGAACCAGGTGCGGAACGGCTACATCCGGACCGAGGCGGACGAACTGCAATACAACCTGCACGTTCTCTTGCGTTTCGATCTGGAACGCGCGCTGGTCGCGGGCGATCTGGAGGCCATCGACCTGGAGGCGGCTTGGAACGACCGTTTCCTGGCCGACTTCGGGTTCGAGGTGGACAAGCCCTCGAACGGGGTGCTTCAGGACGTGCACTGGTCGGCGGGCCTGTTCGGTTATTTCCCGACTTACACGCTTGGCAATGTCTACGCCGGCTGCCTGCACAAGTCGCTGACCGCCGCGGTGCCGGACCTCGACGCGCAACTGGCGCAGGGCGATACGTCTGCCGCGACGGCGTGGCTTCGGGACAACCTGCAGCAGCACGGAAGTCTCTACCAGCCGCGCGCCCTGATCGAGAACGCCACCGGCAGCGCGCCCTCCGAAGAGCCGCTTCTGCGGTATCTCGAAACGAAGTTCACCGCGCTCTACGACCTATAGGCGCCGGGCCGGGTCTGCCGATCCTTCCGGCCAGAGATCCGGCCAGAGATCCGGTCAGAGATCCGGCCGGGCATCCGGGCGTGCCGCAACCGGCGCGCCCGTGCCCGGCCAAAAGCGCCACGCTTCAGATCAGCGCCATGCGCTCCGCCCGCTCCGGATCGGGGAAGGGGCGGTAAAGTCCCGTGTCGGCCACCGCGATCAGTTCATGCACGGTGCGATACAACCCCTCGACGGTGTCGTCATGTGCGCCAAGCGCCCGGAACGCCGTGTCGAGCTGCGTCATGTCCTTCACCTCGATCTCCAACAGGAAATCGCGGTGCGCGCCTGACGAGAGGTTCAGCTTGCGGCGCAGCAGCCTCCAGTCCTCGATCGCGCCGATGCCGCGCAAGTGGGACATCCAGTCGTCCACCGCCTTGGCAAAGACAAGCGCCTTGGCATCGTTCTTCAGGTCGATTGCACATGTGTACAGGTTCATCGCATCTCCTCCGACCGTGCAGGAGTGCACCCGTTTGCCTTTCAGTCGGGTTAAGACAAAAAAAGAGGTGGCTCCGAAAAGCCACCTTCAGTCAGAGTAGTGCAGTAGTAGTACAGTGAAATGCTTTCTGAAATCTCCTAGAGCGCCGCGCGCCAGCCACCACGCACAAGGCTGTGGTCGCCGCCACCGGCAAGAATAACGGGAAGGGCGAGGCACGCCACGATGGCGGCGCTCAGATAGGGTTGCGCCGTCATCCGGTCGAGACCGGGCAGCAGCAGCGCCATTGCGGCATAGGTCGTCAGCCCCAAGGCCGCCACCATGCGCGTCCGCACGCCGAACATCAGCGAGGCGGCGATCAGCCAAAGCAGGCCGGACAGGATCGTCGCGACCAGAGGGGCATGGGCGCCCTGCAGCAAAAGGGCGTCAGGCGATTGCGGGGGAAGGATGAAGTGCTCGGACGCGGTATACGCCAAGGCACCTGCCAGTGAGATGCGCAAACCGCACATCAAACCGTCGAGGCTCTTTGCCATGAATTCTGCCTGCTCGCATTTATTGCTTTGTTAAAAACACTGAATCATCTTTAGCGTGTTTTCAACTGCAGGATGAGTAAACCCGACGTTGCAGAAATGAAATTACTCTGCGGCGGCGCGTTCGGAGAGCGTTGTCTCGTTGTCCTGGAAACAGCCCAGCACGTAATCCACGGTGTTGCGGATCACAGGATCGTCGCGGCGGGTCTCGTGGTAGAACATCCACACTTCGATGATGTGCGGCGGGCTGTCGGGATCGAAGACGACCAGCTCCGGATCGTGCAGTCCGATCACGTCGGGCAGGGGGCCGGCGTAACCCGCGGACTTGATAACCCCCGCGACGGCGTCCGCGCCGCTCAACCGGACCTTCGGCGGCTTGTCGAAGGCGTCGAAACCGAAGCGCTGGAACGACACATTGTCGAGCCGCGCGCTGTAGCCCGCCCAATGCTGCGGCTCCGGCACGTCGACCGGCCGGTAGAGACGGGCCGCCAGCCGCCCGATCCGCCGCGTCACGACGCGGCCGTCGGCGGGACGGTTCAGCTGGACGACGATGTCATGATCGCCGAGACCGTCCTTGAAGAAACGGTCGGTCAGGTGCAGCTCGATGCCGTCGAGCAGGTCGTTGTAGCGGCCCATGCCGGGGATCAGGATGTGGCGCGCGATGAAGGGCACGGCACCCAGCTTCACACGGACCGGCGCGGTGTCTTTGCCGACCTTGGCATGCAACGCGGTCTGGATCTGGCCGTCGAACGTCTGGGCGACCTGGATCAGGTCCTTCACCGCTTCGGACGGCTGCCAACCCCCGGGCGTCTTGACGAAGGCCGCTTCACCGAGCGCCTCGGACAGCCTGTCGATGCGGCGCGACACCGTCGCGGTGTTGGTGCCCAGCATCATTGCCGCCGCCTTCATGGTGCCGGTGCGGGCCAGCGCCACCAGAAACCTGAGGTCGTCCCAATTTTCCATAGCAGTTCCCCGAAGGTAAGCCTGACAAGATGCGGGATATCGACCCGGGTGCAGGAAACACTCCAGCCAAGACGGCGGGCGCCTATTAACCTTTAGGTAGATCATGCCAGTTACGCAATGACGAGCTTGCGAAAAGAGGGGGCGAGATCAGTCTCGAAAGTATAGGTTCATGTGGCTGATTTCATTATCCAAACCACCTGCACTCCAAAGGTTAACGTAGTGTTAACTACGCCCATAGGTTGAATCTGCTCCTTAAACGGCTGGCACCTGAACGAAAATCGGCCCGGCGCAGGGCCGGGCCGCGATCTGTTTTCGCAGAGTCAGGAAGGGGTGGAAGGACGGGGCGTCAGTCGTCGCCGGAGGCCTCGGGCTCTTCGTCGGCCTGATCGGCAATCCACGCCACCGAAACCACCGTTTCCTCTGCACCCGTGTTGAACACCCGCACGCCGCCCGCACTGCGCGACCGGAACGAGATGCCGTCCACCGGCACCCGGATCGATTGGCCGGTCGAGGTCGCCAGCATGATCTGGTCGCCCTGTTCCACCGGGAAAGAGGCCACGATGTCGCCGCCGCGCATGGATTTCTCCCACGCCGTGACACCCTGGCCACCACGTCCGCGCACAGGGTAGTCGTGCGACGACGACAGCTTGCCCAGGCCCCGCGCGGTGATCGTCAGGATCAGGTTCTCCGCCGCCGACATCTCGGCGTAGCGCTCCTGCTCCAGAGGCGCATCCGCATTGCCGTCCTCGTCGCTGCCCTCGTCCTCCGTCACGCCGGCCATCAGGCGGCGCATCTTCAGATAGCTGGCCCGTTCGTCCGACTCCGCCTCGAAGTGGCGGATCACCGACATCGACACGACCTCGTCGCCGTTTTTCAGACGGATGCCCCGGACCCCGGTGGAATTGCGCGAATTGAAGACCCGCACCTCCGGCACCGGGAAGCGGATCGCCCGGCCGGAGTTCGTGACCAGCATCACGTCGTCCTCCTCCGAACAGATGCGCGCGTTGATCAGGCGGGTGTTCTCGTCCTCGCCCTCGAACTTCATCGCGATCTTGCCGTTGCGCATGACGTTGGTGAAATCCGACAACCGGTTGCGCCGGACAGAACCCTTGGAGGTCGCGAACACGATCTGCAAATCGTCCCATTCGTCCTCGTCCCGGTCGACGGGCATGATCGCGGCGATCGACACGCCTGTCGGGATCGGCAGGATGTTGACGATCGCCTTGCCCTTCGACGTGCGCCCGCCCAGCGGCAGGCGCCAGGTCTTCAGCTTGTAGACCATGCCGTCCGTGGTGAAGAACAGAAGCTGCGTGTGCGTGTTGGCGACGAACAGCGTCGTGACGACGTCGTCCTCCTTCAGCCCGCCGCCGGACAGCCCCTTTCCGCCGCGCTTCTGCGCGCGGAAGTCGGCCAGCGCCGTGCGCTTGATGTAGCCGCCCGCGGTGACGGTCACGACCATGTCCTCACGCTCGATCAGGTCCTCGTCGTCCATGTCGCCGGCCCAGTCGACGATCTCCGTGCGGCGCGGCACGGCGAACTCTTCACGGATGGCGGTCATCTCCTCGCGGATGATGCCCATGATCCGCTCGCGGCTGGACAGGATTTCGAGGTAGTCCTTGATCTTGGCGGCCAGGTCTTCCAGCTCGTCCGTGACTTCCTTGACACCGATCTGGGTCAGGCGCTGCAGCCGCAGGTCGAGAATCGCGCGCGCCTGGGTTTCGGACAGGTTGTAGGTGCCGTCCTCGTTGGCCTTGTGGGTCGGATCGTCGATCAGCGCGATGTAGGGTAGGATGTCCTGCGCGGGCCAGCGCCGCTCCATCAGCCGCTGCCGGGCCTCCGGCGCGTCGGCGGACGACCGGATCGTCGCGACGACCTCGTCGACGTTGGAGACGGCCACCGCCAGACCGCACAGCACGTGCGACCGCTCCCGCGCCTTGCGGAGCAGGTAGGCGGTGCGGCGGGCGATCACGTCTTCGCGGAAGTCGAGGAAGGCCGAAAGGAACCCGCGCAGCGTCAACTGCTCCGGCTTGCCGCCGTTCAGCGCCAGCATGTTGCAGCCAAAGGACGTCTGCATCGGCGTAAAGCGGTAAAGCTGGTTCAGTACCACCTCGGCGGTGGCGTCGCGCTTCAGCTCCACCACAACCCGCACGCCGTCGCGGTCGGATTCGTCCTGAACGTGCGCGATGCCCTCGATCTTCTTGTCACGCGCCGCCTCGGCGATGCGCTCGATCATCGTGGCCTTGTTCACCTGATAGGGGATGGCGCTGATGACGATGGCATAGCGGTCCTTGCGGATCTCCTCGACCGTGGTTGCGGCCCGGATGATGACCGACCCGCGCCCTTCGAGGTAGGCCTTCCGCGCACCGGACCGGCCCAGCATGAGGCCCCCGGTGGGGAAGTCCGGACCCTTGACCCACTCCATCAGATCTTCGGAACTGAGGTCGGGGTTGTCCATCAGCGCCAGCGTCGCGTCGATGACCTCGCCAAGGTTGTGCGGCGGGATGCGCGTCGCCATACCGACGGCGATACCCTCGGCGCCGTTGACCAGCACGTTGGGAAAGCGCGCGGGCAGGACCGTCGGTTCGCGTTCCTTGCCGTCGTAGTTGTCCTGGAAATCGACGGTGTCCTTGTCGATGTCGCTCAGCAGTTGCAGCGCCGACTTGGCCAGACGGCTTTCGGTGTAACGCATGGCCGCCGGCGGATCGCCGTCCATGGAGCCGAAGTTGCCCTGGCCGTCGATCAGCGGCAGCGACATGGAAAAGTCCTGCGCCATGCGGACCAGCGCGTCGTAGATCGCGGAATCGCCGTGCGGGTGGTAGTTGCCCATCACCTCGCCAACGGATTTCGCCGACTTCCGATACGACTTGTCGGGCGTGTAACCGCCTTCGTGCATGGCAAAGAGGATGCGCCGGTGCACAGGTTTTAGACCGTCGCGCAGATCCGGAATCGCCCGGCTCACGATCACGCTCATCGCGTAATCGAGATAGCTCGACTTCATCTCGTTTTCGATGGAGATCGAGGGGCCGCTGTGGCTCGGACGATTTTCTTCTTCGTTTTCAGGTGGTTCGGGCGTATCGGTCACGTCTGGGGCCTGTCCGTCGTTCTGCCATATCTTGTTGGCGCATCTATATCAGATGCAGGATATGGGGTGCAATGCCGCCGGGGGCGGTGGTTTTGGCAGCCACTGGATATGACTGCTAACACACTGTTTTCATTGAAAAGTAATAACGCCCTCGGCACCATGCTCTTACGGCAAACTCCAAGGGCAAACAAGATGCAGATGACCGAAACCGAAATGATGTTGAAAGGCTACGGGCTGACCACGGCAGAGATCTTCTATCGCATGCCGGACTACCGCAATGTGCTGAACACCTTCGTCTGGCAGGACTACGATCTGGCGCCGGACCATCCCAGACTGTTCGGCTTCATCGAGTTCTGGCAGGACAGCATAGAGGGTCCGCTGCATTCCATCCGTTTCACCCACCGCAAGATGATCTCGCCCGGGGAATGGCGCAACGTGGTCGGCGAGTTCCGTTACCACTAGGACCGGCAGACGGGCGGCACGCGACCGCCCAACCCCCATAACGCTTCAACCTTTACTGCGTGCAGATTTCCCGCGGTCCGCCGCCATAGGGCTGGAACGTGCAGTCGGCTTCCCGGAACGACCGGTAGGCGCGTTTACAGGCTCGGACGTCGCACTGCTGCTGCGCGGTGGTCTGCCCGGCGGTATCCGCCAACGACCGGATCATGAGGTCGCGCAACCCGCTGACGTCGCCGGTCCGCAGTTCCCGCTCCATCGTGCGGCGCAGGTCGTCGATGTCCTTGCCCCGCACCTGTCCGTCGGCCTCGATCCGCGACAGGGCGGCCCCCAACACAGTTTCCAGTTCGGAACGCGACGCGTCTTCGGTATCGCGCGGCACGGGCCGCACGGCTGCGGCAACCGCCGGCGCGCCCGTTTCGTCCGAGCCCGAGGTCGCCGGGGGCTCTGCCACTTGCGGAAGGCGGACGTCCATGCCCTGCGCCGCCGTCAGGAAGTCCGACCAGATCTCCGCCGGTAGCGACCCCCCGGTGACTTCGTCCATGGGCGAATTGTCGTCGTTGCCGACCCAGACGCCGACGATCAGCGCATCGTTCCAGCCGACGAACAGCGCGTCGCGGAAGTTCTGGCTGGTGCCGGTCTTGCCCACTGCGCCGGGCACGTCCGCCACCGCCTTGCCGGTGCCGTCCGTGACAACGGCCCGCAGCAAACCCGCCATGTCCGCGCGTGCGTTCATCAACTCTGCGGTGCGCCCGGTCGTCTCCGGTATCTTCCATTTCAGCGGATAGTAGGTCCGGTCGGTGCCCGCCGTGATCCCGCTGACGAAATGCGTCTCGAACGGCGCGCGCCCGGTCGCTATGGCGCCATAGGCTGCCGTCAGCTCCAGCAACGACACACCCGAAGCGCCAAGCGCGACAGAGGGGGTCTCGGACAATTCGGCGTCGATGCCCAGAAGCCGCGCGGTCTTCACCACATTGCCGATGCCCACGTCCATGGCCAGCCGAACCGCCGCCGCGTTCATCGACTTCGCAAACGACGTGGCCATCGGAACGTCGCCGTGGAACCGGCCGCCGAAGTTTTCGGGCGCATAGCCGTCGATGTCGATGGGACGGTCGGAAATCTTCGTGCCCGGGCGGTAGCCGTCGGCCAGCGCGGTCAGGTACACGAAGGTCTTGAAGGTCGATCCCGGCTGCCTCTGCGCCTGCGTGGCCCTGTTGAACTGGCTCACCTGGTAGTCCTTGCCGCCAACCAGCGCCGCGACACTGCCGTCGGGGCGCAGCGCCACCAGCGCCGCCTCCATCGGGAGGCCCGCCATCCGGTCCTGCACCGCGCGCTCTGCCAGCCGTTGAAGCTCCGGGTCGAGCGTCGTGCGCAGCGCCGACGCGCCCGAGAAACGCGCCGCAAGGGACGCGCCCTCGCGCGCCGCGATGTCCGCGAACCAGCCGCCATAGGGCCGCTCGCCCGAGGAGGGTGCCATCACGGTCAGCTCGGCCAGGGCGGCGTTGGCGGCGTTCTCGTCGATGCTGCCGCTCGACACCATCGCGCGGATCACCACCTGTGCCCGGTCGCGCGCCGCGTCCATGTCGTTGCGCGGGTTGACGACCGAAGGTGCCTGTATCGAGGCCGCCAGAAGCGCGCTTTCCGCGAGGCTCAGATCCTCGATCCGCTTGCCGAAATAGACCTGCGCGGCGGACGGCATCCCGTAGGCCCCGCTACCCAGGTAGATCCGGTTGAGATACATCTCGAGAATCTCGTCCTTGCTGTGCGCCGATTCCAGTTCGCGGGTCAGAAGCGCCTCGTGCAGCTTGCGCTTATAGGTGCGCTCCGGCTCCAGGTAGCTGATCTTCACGAGCTGCTGAGAGATGGTGCTGCCGCCCTGGACGATCTCTCCGGCGGCGGCGTTGGTCCAGAACGCCCGCCCGATGGAGCGGTAGTCCAGCCCGCCGTGGTCGCGAAACCGCTGGTCCTCGATGGCGATGACGGCGTTTTCCAGCGTGTCGGGAATGCGGTCGATGGTGGCATAGTCGGTGGGACTTTCGCCGCGCATGAACAGCGGCCCGCCGGTGGCGTCCTCCAGCCGCAGAGGCCGGTCGCGCCGCGCTTCGAGCGCGTCGAGATCGTCCAGCGAGGCCACGGCCACCGAGACGCTTGCGGCCCCCAGCAGGGCGACCGTGCCCAGTGCCAGCGCCGTTCGGGTCTTCCACCCGGACCGGCGCAGCCTGCGCCCGGCGCCGGACGCAAACCTGTGCGCGCCGCCCAAAAGCTGCTTGCCGTGATGCCGGATGGCGTTGCGGGAGGTGGACGCGCGGTCCCGTGACGTCTGCTCGGTGGTCATTCTGGTCTCTCCTGTCGGAGGACCAATGCCCAAATCCCTGTCCCGTTCCCCGCAGGTGCAAAAAATGCCAAAGGCGCGGCCGAATGGGCCGCGCCGTCCGTCATGCGCTCAGATCGGGTCTATCAGGGGATAATGCGCGTGTACTTCACGCCTTCCAGCGTCGCGCCGACCCGCAGACCGGATTGGCCGAAGATCACCGCGATCACCGGCGCAAGCGAGGTGGTGGTCTCGGCTGCCAGCGCCTCGCCCTTTTGCGGGGTGGCATAGGCGATACCCGCGCCCGCGGCGAAACCGCCCGAACGGCGGAAGGTCTGCAGCGCGTCGTCGGTCATGAAGAACAGGACATGGCTGTACTGCTGGACACCGATCTGCAGACCGCCGGAGGCCTTGACCATGTTGTAGTAATCGACCGTCGCGCCACCGATCCGCAGCGCGCCGTTGCCGCCGCCGCCGCCAAAGCCCAGGCCCGCCTCCGTCACCAGCGGCATGACAAGCAGACCCGCGGATTTGTCCGCCAGTTGCCGGGTCGCAGGGTAGTCGCGGTAAAGTTGTGCAAGCGTGGCGTCGACCCTCGCGTCGATGGTCGCTCCGCCTCTGCCGCCGACGCCATTGGCGCAGGCGCCCAGAAGCCCGACGGCCCCAAGGCCGAGAAATACGTCGCGTCGCGTATGTGTCATGGTGTGCTCTTTTCTGCCGATGCCTCGTTCGTCCGGCTTTGCCGCCGGTTGCCCCGCTTATACGCGCGCGTGCGGGGATTGTCACCTCAACTTGTGGTCGATGGGCAAAGACCCGCTATTGATTGGGGCAGGTGCCTTGCGGCCGGGCACGATCGCCTGCGCCCCGCGTGGGGCCGCCGACGCAACGTCAGCCCGCGGCCCTCTGCAAGGCGTTGAAATCGTTGACCCGCCCCGGGTGAGTGTACAGCGCCTCAGCCGTTCAGCAGGCGCGCGGCGGCGGGGGCGAAATAGGTCAGCACCCCATCGCAGCCCGCGCGCTTGAAGGCGGTCAGGCTTTCGATCATGACCTTCTCGCCGTCGACCCAGCCGCGTTCGCCGGCACCGGCCAGCATCGCGTATTCGCCCGACACCTGGTAGGCGAAGGTCGGCGCGCCGAAGGTGTCCTTGGCACGGCGGCAGATGTCGAGATACGGCATCCCCGGTTTCACCATGATCATGTCGGCGCCTTCGTCCAGGTCGCGGGCGACCAGCCGCATCGCCTCGTCGGAATTGCCGGGGTCCTGTTGGTAGGTCTTCTTGTCGCCCTGCAGCGCGCCCGAGGCGCCGACCGCGTCGCGGAACGGCCCGTAGAAGGCCGAGGCATACTTCGCGGCGTAGCTCAGCAGCAGGACGTCCTGATGGCCCGCGCTTTCCAGGGCCGAGCGGATCGCGCCGATGCGCCCGTCCATCATGTCGGACGGCCCGATGATGTCGGCACCCGCCTCGGCCTGGCTGAGCGCCTGTTTGACCAGCGCCTCGACCGTGCGGTCGTTGACGATCACACCGTCTTCGACAAAGCCGTCATGGCCGTTGATGTTGTAGGGGTCGAGCGCCACGTCGGTCATCACCGCGATGCCCGGCACCGCCGCCTTGATCGCGCGGGTCGCGCGGTTGGACAGGTTGTCCGGGTTCCACGCCTCGGCGCAGTCCTCGGTCTTCAGCGCGGGGTCGGTGTAGGGAAAGAGGCAGATCGCGGGGATACCCAGCGCATGTGCCTCGCGCGCGGCCTCCACCACCTTGTCGACCGACAGCCGGTTCACCCCGGGCATGGAATGGATCGGCTCCGACACGCCCTCGCCGTCGCGCACGAAGACCGGCCAGATGAAGTCCGCCGGGCTCAGCACCGTCTCGGCCACCAGCGCGCGAAGCGCGGGCGTGCGGCGCAGACGGCGGAGTCGCAGGGCGGGGAAGGGGGCGGGGCTGTGCATCGGGCATCTCCTTTGGCGTCGCGCCAAGGGATGCACCCGCCGTCCCCGCTTGTCCAGTGGCCCGCCCGCGACGAATTGGGACCGGCCGCGACGGCCCCCCGGCCTGCGGAACCCGACTGTTTGACGCTGGGCATTTCCGTGCACGCGCGCTAGTAAGTCCGAACGGCAGCAGGGAAATGGCAGGCATGGACTGGTACGGCACGGTTTTCGAAGTGATCGACATGCGGTCCTTCTCCAACCTCTGGTTCTGGATCGTGCTCGCTGTCCTTTGGTCGTCGACCAGCCATTGGGTGCTGGGCGTGCCCTTCGACATGGTCGCCCGCGCGCGCCGCAGCGGCGGTCAGGCGGAGCAGGACCTGGAAGACCTGGTGCGCATCAACACCAACCGGTTTCTCTACATCGTCGACGAATCCGGACTGTTCCTGTCGGCGCTGACCTCCGCCTTCCTGTCGGGCGCCGCGATCCTGGGGTTCTGGTACGGGGTGGAACTGGCGCAGGCGCTGTTCCTGCTGGGCTTCCCGATGACGCTGGTGGGATTGCTGAGCGTCTATTCCGCGCGACGTATCCGGGCGGGCGAACAAGCCGGAGAACGGCTGTGGCGGCGGCTTCGCCTGCACCGCGTTGTCACCCAGATGATCGGGCTGGTGTCGATCTTCGTCACCGCCCTTTGGGGAATGTTCCAGAACCTCTCTGTCGGCGTTCTGGGAGGCTGACCGGCGGGCAGGGCGGCGCAAAGCCCCGCCCTACGGGATGGTGTCGCTTGTGGCCCCGCTGCGGGCGACGATCCTTGGCGGCGGCTCCGGGACTCACCAGAAGAAAGCCCGCTTTCCTCCGGTTCCGTCCCTCGCCCGCGCCTTGCCTGACAGGGCCGCAGCCCCGCGCCAAGCAAAATAGCCGCATCCCCCTTGCGGGGGCCCCTCGGCGATTTGGCTTGTCCCGGTGCGCCGTCCCCGTCGTGGCGTCGCCAGGCGACGGACGGCTCCGGAAGAAAGCCCGCGGGGGATGGGGTGCTTCGGGCGCTCTTGCCGGAGGGCGGCGCGGGATCGGATGCGGCGAGAGGTCGTGCTTGACGGCGCCGCACGGTCGGGCCATCTGAGGCGGCATGGCTGGACAGGTGATCATCGGCGGCGCCCCCGAGGGCTTTGACGCGCGGCTCGTGCTGGGCGAGGTGGCGAAGGTGGGCGGGCCGGTGGTGCACATCGCCCGGGACGACAAGCGGCTGGCGGCGATGCGCGATGCGCTGGCCTTCTTTGCCCCCGACATGCCGGTCGTGGTCTTCCCGGCCTGGGACTGCGTGCCCTACGACCGTGTTTCGCCCAATGCCGACATCTCGGCGGCGCGCATGGCGACGCTGGCGGGGCTGGCGCACGGCATGCCGGAGCGCTTCGTCCTGCTGACCACGCTGGGCGCGGCCATGCAGCGTCTGCCCGCGCGCGAGGTGCTGCGCGAGGCGGCCTTCACCGCCCGCGTTGGCGACCGCGTCGACGAGGAGGCCCTGCGCGCCTTCCTCGTGCGTATGGGCTTCAGCCAGGCGCCCACGGTGACGGAGCCGGGCGACTACGCCATCCGGGGCGGCATCATCGACATCTACCCGCCGGGCGAGGGCGGCCCGGTCAGGCTCGACTTCTTCGGCGACACGCTGGAGGGCGCGCGCCGTTTCGACGCCGCGTCCCAGCGCACGACGGAAAAGCTCGACGTAGTGGAACTGGCGCCGGTGTCCGAGGTCATCCTCGACGAGGCGGCGATCCTGCGCTTCCGCCAGAACTACCGGATCGAGTTCGGCGCGGCGGGTACCGACGACCCGCTGTACGAGGCGGTGAGCGCGGGCCGCAAACACGCCGGGATCGAACACTGGCTGCCGTTCTTCCACGACCGGCTGGAAACGCTCTTCGATTACCTGCCCGGCGCGCCGGTGCTGATGGACGACCAGTTGACGCCCGCGCGGCTGTCGCGCTGGGACAGCATCGCCGATCAGTACGACACCCGCAAACACGCGCTTTCGCAGAAGAAGACGCTGGGCAGCACGGTTTACAAGCCCGTCCCGCCGGACCTTCTGTACCTCGACGACGGCGCATGGGAAGAGGCGCTTGGCGACCGCCGCCGCGTGCAGTTCCATCCCTTGCCGCAGGCCACCGGGCCGGGCGTGGTGGATGCGGGCGGGCGCATCGGGCGCAACTTCGCCCCCGAGCGCCAACAGGAGAACATCAGCCTGTTTGCCGCCCTCGCCGACCACGTGAAGAAGAAGCTGGATCAGGGGCCGGTGGTCATCGCGTCGTGGTCCGAAGGGGCGCGCGAACGCCTGACCGGCCTGATCGAGGACGAGGGCCTGGCCGAGGTCATCCCGATCCCGAACGCCACCCGCGTGGGCAAACGCGGGCTGCACCTTGCGGTCTGGGCGCTCGACACAGGGTTCGAGGCCCCGTGGGAGGCCGCCGGCGACAAGGGCCGGATCACCGTTGTCTCGGAACAGGACGTGCTGGGCGACCGGCTGATCCGTAAACCGGCGAAGCGCCGCAAGGCCGAGAACTTCCTGACCGAGCATCAGTCGCTGTCTCCGGGCGACCTCGTGGTGCACGTCGACCACGGCATCGGCCGCTACATGGGGATGGAGGTCATCACCGCCGCGGGCAGCCCGCACGAATGCCTGCTGCTGCAATATGCCGAGGACGCGAAGCTCTACCTGCCGGTCGAGAACATCGAACTGCTGTCCAAGTACGGGCATGACGAAGGTCTGCTCGACCGGCTGGGCGGCGGCGCGTGGCAGGCGAAGAAGGCGAAGCTCAAGGAACGCATCCGCGAGATGGCCGACCGGCTGATCCGGATCGCCGCCGAACGCGCCCTGCGCAAGGCGCCGATGCTGGACCCGCCGCCGGGCGCCTACGAAAGCTTCGCCGCGCGCTTCCCGTACTCGGAAACCGACGACCAGCTTGCCGCCATCGAAGACGTGATGGACGACCTCCAGTCCGGCCAGCCGATGGACCGTCTGATCTGCGGCGACGTGGGCTTCGGCAAGACCGAAGTCGCCATGCGCGCGGCCTTCGTCGCCGCCATGTCGGGCGTGCAGGTGGCGGTGATCGCGCCCACCACGCTGCTGGCCCGCCAGCACTACAAGTCCTTCGCCGAACGTTTTCGCGGCTTCCCGCTGGAGGTCGCGGCCCTGTCGCGCTTCGTCCCGGCGAAGCAGGCCGCCAAGACCCGCGAGGGCATCGCCAAGGGCACCGTCGACATCGCCATCGGCACCCATGCGCTTCTGGCGAAGACCATCCGCTTCCAGAACCTCGGCCTGCTCATCATCGACGAGGAACAGCGCTTTGGCGTGCAGCACAAGGAACGGCTGAAACAGCTCCGCTCCGACATTCACGTGCTGACCCTGACCGCCACGCCGATCCCGCGCACCCTGCAACTCTCGCTGACCGGCGTGCGCGACCTGTCGATCATCGGCACGCCCCCCGTCGACCGCCTGTCGATCCGAACCTACGTCTCGGAATTCGACCCGGTCACCGTGCGCGAGGCGCTGCTGCGCGAACACTATCGCGGCGGGCAGTCCTTCATCGTCGTGCCGAAGATCACCGACCTGCCGGAGATCGAGGAGTTCCTGAAGGAGCAGGTCCCCGAATGCACCTACGTGGTGGCCCACGGCCAGATGGCGGCAGGCGACCTCGACGAGCGGATGAACGCGTTCTACGACGGCAAGTACGACGTGCTGGTGGCCACCACCATCGTCGAATCCGGCCTCGACATCCCGACCGCCAACACCATGATCGTGCACCGCGCGGACATGTTCGGGCTCAGCCAGCTTTACCAGATCCGGGGCAGGGTGGGCCGCTCGAAAACCCGCGCCTACTGCTACCTGACGACCAAGCCGCGCGCCAAACTGACCGCCACCGCCGAAAAACGCCTGCGCGTGCTGGGGGCCATCGACATGCTGGGCGCGGGCTTCAGCCTCGCCTCGCAGGACCTCGACATCCGTGGCGCGGGCAACTTGCTGGGCGAGGAACAGTCCGGCCAGATGCGCGACGTGGGGTACGAACTTTACCAGTCGATGCTGGAAGAGGCGATTTCCAAGATCCGCTCCGGCGAGATGGAGGGCCTGACCGAGGAAGACGGCCAATGGGCGCCGCAGATCAACCTCGGCGTTCCAGTCCTGATCCCCGAAGACTACGTGCCCGACCTCGACGTGCGGCTGGGTCTCTACCGTCGCCTGTCGTCGCTGACCACCAAGGTCGAGCTGGAAGGTTTCGCCGCCGAGTTGATCGACCGCTTCGGCAAGCTCCCGCGTGAGGTGAACACGCTTCTGCTGGTCGTGCGCATCAAGGCGATGTGCAAGCGGGCGGGCATTGCCAAGCTGGACGGCGGGCCGAAGGGCGCGACGATCCAGTTTCACAACGACAAGTTCGCCTCGCCCGAGGGGCTGGTGGCCTTCATCAACGCCCAGAACGGGCTGGCGAAGATCAAGGACAACAAGATCGTCGTCCGCCGCGACTGGAAGAAGGACCGCGACAAGATCCAGGGCGCCTTCGCCATCGCCCGCGATCTGGCCGAGCACGCAGGCGCACTGAAAAAACGCACCGAGAAGGCCTGACAGGGACAGACCCCCGCGCCGGAATTTAGGTGGCGCCGTGACGTTTCCCGTTTGGCGGATGCGCCGGTTTCGTTAACGTGCCTGAACGAAACGTTAACGGGTGTATGTCATGCGAGTCCTTTCCATTGTCCTTCTCATCGCCGCCGCGTCCTCTGCCACGGCAGAGCCGCTTTCCGCCGCCGACTTGCGTGCGCGGCTGACGCCGTATCAGACCGCCCAGGCGTACGATTGTCGCGACGTGAGCTGCAAACGGCTGCGGTCCTGCGAAGAGGCCTGCTTCAAGCTGATCCAATGCGGGCAGTCGAAACGCGACGGCGACCATGACGGCATCCCCTGTGAAAACCTCTGCCGGTCCCGTTGCTGAAGAAAACCGGCATCCTGGCCCCGATGTTCACGCGGTCGTGAAGGGCAATATAGCCGTTTTCCTGCTCCGCGCCCGATATCCGGCTGGCTGAAGGCGCCTTCCGGCGTTTCGGCCTGTTTGGAGGCGGCGGGAGGGTTAACAACCGGCCGGTTCAGGGGGCCAAACCGGCCGGGACTCACCTTTAGAAAACGTAAACGGCGCGCGGTTAAGGGACCGCGCGCCGTATGTCTTGACGGTTTCGGGGGCGTTTCGTGGACGCTCAGGCCCGGCGACGACGCCCGCCACGGCGCCCACCGGCACCGCCACCGGCCTCACCGGCGGGTTTGTTAAAGGCGATCCAGGCCGCGCCACCGTCGTCGTGGTTGGTCAGAAGGTTGGCGGCGCGGATGGCTTCCATCTCCTTGCCGGCGCGCGGTTTGGTCGAGCCCATCCCGAACAGCGTGACGAAGGTTTCGTCGTCCATATCCTCCCGCAGGATGATGCCTGCGGCCTCAACCTGTTGTTTCTTCTCGGCAATCTTCGCCGCGTTGATCGGCAAGGCCACCGGGTTCATGATCGCGGAGGTCATGCCCGCGCCCATAGCCATCGGCAGGAAGGCGTTGTTGATGCCGTGCCGGTTGGGCAGGCCAAAGCTGATGTTGGACGCGCCGCAGGTGGTGTTCACCCCCAGTTCCTCGCGCAGGCGCCTAACCAAGGTAAACACCTGGTGACCAGCCGTGGCCATCGCACCGATAGGCATCACCAGCGGGTCGACCACAATATCGTGTGCCGGGATGCCGAAATCGGCGGCGCGTTCCACGATCTTCTTGGCGACCGCGAACCGGACCTCCGGATCTTCGCTGATGCCCGTGTCGTCGTTGGAAATCGCCACGACCGGCACGTTGTATTTCTTCACCAGCGGCAGAACCAGTTCCATCCGCTCTTCCTCGCCAGTGACGGAGTTCAGGAGCGGGCGCCCCTCTGCCGCCGCCAGGCCGTTCTCCAGCGCGCCGGGAACGGAGGAGTCGATGCACAAAGGAACGTCCACAACCTTTTGAACACACTCGACAAGTTGGCGCATCAGCTCCGGCTCGACAAAGTTGTTGTCGGCATAACGCGGGTCCTCGGCCATCTTGTTGGAGAACACCGCGCCAGAGTTGATGTCGAGCACCGTCGCACCCGCCGCGACCTGCGCGATGGCGTCCGCCTCCACGCGCGAGAAATCGCCGCGCTCCAGCTCCTCGTTGAGGATCTTGCGCCCGGTCGGGTTGATGCGTTCGCCAATCACACAGAACGGCTGGTCGAATCCGATGATCGCGGTTCTGGTCTTCGACTCGACGACGGTACGGGTCATGTTGTGGTCTCTCCCTTCAATCGCGCGCACAAAGCGTCGAGCGATATGTCCTTGAAATCCTGTAGTGTTTCTCGGGCGCCGGCGGCCCGCAGCGTGGCATCGTCGAGGCTGGAGCGGATGCCGATGGCATAGGCGCCGGACCCCGCCGCCGCCCGCATCCCCGAGGGGCTGTCTTCGAACGCGATGCAGTGGCTGGGCGTGACGCCAAGCTGGCGCATCGCCTCAAGGTAGGGCATCGGATCGGGCTTCCCGCGCTCGCATTCTTCCCCGATTACAATGACTTCGAAGGCGTTCCTCAACTCGATTGCCTGCAGCATCGCTTCCGCGTTGGCGCGCATGGCGTTGGTCACCACCGCCAGCCGCCAGCCATCCGCCTCTGCCGCGCGCACCAGAGCCTGCACCCCCGGCATCCCCGGATAGGGACGCGGCAGCCGGTTGCGGAACTCCGCCTCCTTCGCCTCCGACAGGCCCTGTGGATCGTCCAGGTCGGGCAGGATTTCCGCAAAGATATCAACGTTCAGGCGGCCATGCACCTTGGCTATGTAGAACTCGTGCGTCACCTCGATGCCGTAGGGGGCCATCATGTCGGCGAAGACACGGGCGTGGATCGCGTCCGTGTCCAGCATGGTGCCGTCGAGGTCGAAGAGCAGCGCGGGTTTGGTCATCCGTTTGCCGGGCGCGCCGCGTCGCCGCCGTTGTCGATGGCCCATTGTGCGTTGGTCTTGATACCGCCCAGCGGGAAGAAATGCACCTGCGCGATGCCGAAGTCCGGGTTGGCCGCCTTGTAGGCGGCCAGTTCGGTCAGCACCTCGGTCGGCTCGTAGGGCAACAGCAGCTTTGTCACGTCCATAGCGCGCTTCTGCAGCACCTTGAGCGAGGGGCCGACGCCGCAGGCGATGGCGAACTTGATCAGCGTCTGCAGCTTGGCGGGGCCTGCGATCCCGATGTGGACCGGCAGGGAAATTCCTTCTGCGTTCAGGCGGTTGACCCATGCGATGATCGGCTTTGCCTCGAACGCGAACTGTGTGGCGAGCGCCATCTGCGCATCCGTCCGCTCCGAGAACGACTGCTTCCAGCGCAGCGCCTCCATCACCGCGCGGTCAGAACCGTCGGGGTCGATGTCCTTGTTGCCTTCGGGATGGCCCGCGACGTGCAGCCGCTTGAAGCCCGCCTTGTCGAAGAGGCCGGTCTCCATCAGTTGCATGGAGCAATGGAAGTCGCCCTGAGGCTCTGCCACGCCACCGGCCAGAAGCAGCGCCTGTTCCACGCCCGCCTCGCCCTGGTACATGGCGATCCAGTTTTCCAGCGTCGCGGCGTCTTTGATGATGCGCGCGGGGAAGTGCGGCATCACGTTGTAACCCTCGGAGGACAAACGCTTTGCGGTGGCTACCATCTCTTCGATGGGGGTGCCGTCGATGTGGGCGATGTAGACCCGGGTGCCGTCCGGCAGCAGGTCCCGGAAGTTGTCCACCTTGGCGGCCGTGCGCGGCATGACCTCGATGGAATAGCCCTTCAGGAAGGCCTCCACGGCGGCATTGCCCGGGGTCTCGGTGAAAGGGCGGTCTTCGCGTTTACGAAATTGGAACAATGCCATGAGAGCCTCCTTCAGGGTCATCAAGTTCAGGCCTGGTTTTCCGCCTGCGCAGAAACATCGGCCCAGCCACCATTTGCGATCAGGGTCTTGAGGCGCTCGGTGTCGTATTCCGCATCCAGACGCGCGGCCGCGTCAGCCGCCGCTTCCTGCGGATCGCCCGCTACCTCGCCAGAGGGGGCCTTGCGCCACTCGGCCAGGTATGCGTCGGTTTCCGCCGCGCCGGATTTCATCGCGGCACGGTCGATCGCCTGCTCGAACCGCTCCGGCAACTGTGCCTTGGCTCCGCGACGGCCCTTGCCGACGATCACCTGCGCCGGGATGTCCCGCCAGTAGACAATGGTCAGTTCCGTGCTCATCAACGTCGATTCCCCTGTTCGCCTGAAGGTCTCTCTACCCGCAGGGATGCGCCGCACGGCGTCGGTTTTCGACCCGTGGCGCACCATGAGCGACAGCCTACGGGAAACAGACCGGAAGGTGAACGGCACGTTTGCCCCAAAGTTTTCAGGAAAATGATGAAATGATTGAGGAGTTTTGACCCACTGACGTCACAATGTCCGGTCAAACCGTTGCTTAACCATTCAAGCGGAAGCTGCAGAGGGAAGGACGGGGCGATGGCAATCACGGTGGACGCATACAGGCTGGCATTCATGCCTTTGCCGAAATCGGCCTGCACATCGGTCAAACGGACACTGGCGCAGGTCGATCCCGACGTGGCCAAGGACGACACACCGGAGGTGCAGGTCTGGCATGAAGTGTACCCGACGCGCCGGTTCCGCAGCGACCGCTGGGTCCGATACGCCGACTACTTCCGCTTCTGCGTCGTCCGCGATCCGGTCAAGCGGCTGATGTCGTGTTACACGGATATCGTGGCCAATCGCGAAGAGATGTCCAACAGCCCGCGCCTGCGTAAGTCGAAGCGCTATCCCGTCGATCCCGACCCGGATTATTTCTTCCTCAACCTCGACGCCTACAAGACGCATTCCTCGCTTGTGAAACATCATTGCATGAGCGCGGCATTTTTCATCGGCACGCAGCCTGAAAAGGACTTCGACCGCGTCTACAGGACGTCTGAAATCGACGAACTGGGCAACGACCTCTCGGTGCGCACCGGCCGGGTCCTGGCCGTGCCGCACGCCAACGCGACGAAGCGCAAGCTGGTGCTCGACGATCTTCTGGATGAAACGGTGGATGCGATCCGGCCGTTCCTCGAACAGGAGTACGCGCTGCTGAAGGGCTACTTCCGGAACCCCTTCGGATCGAAGATACATGCGGCTTGCGCGATACGGAACTGAGGCGTATCCTGAAAACAAGTTAAGATCGGAAGAGGCGCATCATCATGGCGCCCAAGCGTCCCAAGGCTGCGGGCGCTTTCCCTAGACCGGTTGAGAGTCCCGCGCCGACAGACCCGGATCCGAATGCCCTCTACGCGGCTCTGGATCTGGGAACGAACAGTTGCCGCATGCTGATTGCCCAGCCGAAGGGCAGCCAGTTTCATGTGGTCGACAGCTTCTCCAAGTCTGTCCAGTTGGGGCAGGGGCTGGAGATGTCCGGAAGGCTAAGCCGTGCGTCCATGGGGCGCACGGTATCTGCTTTGCGCGTCTGCAAGCAGAAGATCGAACGCCACAATGTGCAGCGCATGCGTCTTGTCGCGACAGAGGCGTGCCGGCGCGCCAAGAACGCGAGGGAATTCATCCGACAGGTGCGCCGCGACACCGGCCTGACGCTGGAGATCATCCAGCCGGAGGAAGAAGCCCGCCTTGCGGTGATCTCCTGCGCGCCGCTCGTCTCCACCAAGACGGAGCAGCTTTTGGTTGTGGACATCGGCGGGGGCTCAACGGAACTTGTGTGGATCGACCTCAGCGCGGTCGAGCCGCGCGAGCGGCCGCGCGCAATCATGCGGTTGCACGCGGGGTTTCATCCGCCGTCCTCGCCGTTTCCCTCCGCCAAGGTGGTCGACTGGATTTCCGTGCCGCTTGGCGTGGCGACATTGCGCGACCAGTTCTCGGACGTGCAGGACGACGCCGCGCGCTACGCACTCATGAGCTGGTACTTCGAGGAAAACCTCGCCGAATTCGCACCTTACCAGGACGAACAGGCGCGCGAGGGGTTCCAGATCGTCGGCACGTCCGGGACCGTGACCACGGTGGCCGCCTCGCACCTCGGGCTGCGGCGGTACGACCGCACAAAGGTAGACGGGCTGCGCATGTCCTCCGACCAGATCGAGGCGGTAATCCAGAACTACCTTGAAATGGGGCCGACAGGACGTCGTCGCGATCCTCGCATCGGTCCAGATCGGCATGCGCTCATCATGTCGGGGTCGGCGATCCTTCAGGCGCTTCTGCGGCTCTGGCCGACGGACCGGCTGAGCGTGGCGGACCGCGGCCTGAGAGAGGGGCTGTTGTACGCGCAGATGTCGGCGGATGGCGTTCTGGAAGACGGTCCGCTATAGACGGTTTCTCGGAAACAGTGCGCCGGGGCCTGACCAGAGGCCCGGGCCGGTTTCACAGCACGCAAAGGACAGGATCGCAACACGATGGCGAAGGGGCCGAAGAACTCATCCGGACGCGGGCAGCGCGATCTGAAGGTCAAGGTCAAGACCGCGCGGGGACGCAAGCTGTCATCGACCCTCTGGCTGCAACGGCAGTTGAACGATCCCTACGTGAAACGGGCGAAGGAAGAAGGCTACCGTGGCCGCGCGGCCTTCAAGATCCTCGAGATCGACGAGAAATATCGCTTTCTCGTGCCCGGGGCGCGGGTGGTGGATCTTGGCTGTGCGCCCGGCGGCTGGTGTCAGGTCGCGGCCCGGCGCGTCAACTCGCTGGGTGAAAAGCCCGGAAAGGCGCAGGGCTTCGTTCTGGGCATCGATTTGCAGGAGGTTGACGCGATCGCCGGCGTGGAACTGCACCAGCTCGACTTCCTGGAAGACGGGGCGGACGACAAGGTTAAGGGCTGGCTGGGCGGCAGCGCGCATGTGGTGATGTCGGACATGGCTGCGGCGTCCTCCGGCCACAAGCAGACCGACCACCTGCGCATCATCACCCTGTGCGAGGCGGCGGCGGAACTGGCCTTCGACGTGCTGGAAGAGGGCGGAACGTTCGTGGCCAAGGTGCTGGCAGGCGGTGCCGAGGGCACGCTCCAGGCAACCTTGAAGAGGCGGTTCGCCAAGGTGGCAAACTTCAAGCCGCCCGCAAGCCGGTCCGATTCATCGGAAAAGTTCGTCGTAGCCACCGGCTTTAGAGGCTGAGAACCGGCGCAACAAAACAAGCAGGAGTTTCGGCCCTCGCCGCGGTCCGGCGCTGAGGGACTGAGCGGCGCTTTTCTGAATACGCAGGCTGTCTTCCGCGCAAAGCAGATCGGACCTCGCCTCCTTCGGGGGCTGCGTCTGGCGGTACAGGTCGAACAGGCGCGCGTGGCGGGCCGAGCGCTGATCCGGTTCGTGAGTGGCGGTCGAGAAGGTCACGTAAATACCCCGGCAGAAGGGTTCCCCTCAGGTTCAATTGCATGGGACCGGGGCGATTCCAAGACGGTCGCGGTGCGATTTGGTGGCATGGGGATTGACCAAGCCCGCGCGGCGGGTCTCACTGCTTCGAAAGGGGGCACCATGGCAGTCATTTTATGCTTCGGCGACAGCAACACGCACGGCACGGCTCCGCTGGACCGGCCGGGCGGTCAGGCGCGCCATCCCAAGGGCCAGCGCTGGCCCGACGTGCTGGCATCCGAACTGGGCAACGCTCACGAAGTCATCCAAGAGGGCCTGCCCGGGCGAACCACAGTGCATGACGATCCGGTCGAAGGCGGATGCCGGAACGGACAGGCGGTCCTGACCGCAATCCTGCACACCCACCGGCCCATCGACCTGATGCTCATCATGCTCGGGACCAACGACCTCAAGAACCGGTTCTCGGTCACGGCATGGGAAATCGCGCGCTCGGTCGAGCGGCTTGTCATCATGAGCCGGGCAGAGGCCGTGGTTTCGGATTTCATGGTCATCGCGCCGGCGCCGGTGCGCGAATGCGGGTCTCTGGAAGCGCCGTACCTCGGGGCGGAGGCCCGTCAGACAGGGTTGTCCGAGCGGCTGGAAGAAATGGCGGAGCGTCAGGGCATAGGGTTCTTCGATGCGGGGCACTATGCAACCGTGTCGCCAAAGGATGGTGTCCATTGGGAGCCGGAGTCGCACATCGCGCTGGGACAGGCGCTGGCCCCCGCAGTCCGGGCGCGTCTGTCTTGATCCGTGGTCTCCCCTTGATCCTTATGCTGGCGGCCTGTTCGGTTGCGCCCAAGGCACCGCTGTCGCCAGTCCCGGTCCGCAACCCGACAACAGCGGTGGCGTCGCAGGTCAACGCTGATCCCGCGCGAGTGCAAGGTCAGTGGGTCGTAGTGCAAAGCAGCAAGGCTGTGGCCGGAACGCCGGTCCGGATCGGCAACGGCGCGTTGCAGATCGGGTCGGATGCACAGGCGTTTGTCGCCAGGGGGCAGGGCCGTTTCGCCTCGGGCGACACGGAGGTCTGGGTGCACTGGCTCGACGACGACGACCGGACGGTGGCCATGGGCACGCCGGATGGCGCGTGGTTCGCCATCCTCGACCGCACGGGCCGCCCGGGAGAGCGCCTGAACGCAGCACGCGACATCCTTGGGTGGTACGGATACGACCTGAGCCGGGTGATGAAATGAGGGAGAGCGTCACATGACGAAGATAGCCACCATCGTCGGCGGTGGGGTGATCGGCGGCGGTTGGGCCGCGCGCTTTGCACTGATGGGCTGGGATGTGCGCATCTTCGATCCCGATCCCGAGGCCGAGCGCAAGATTGCGGAGGTCGTCGCCGGCGCCGCCCGCGCCCTGCCGATGCTTTACGAGGCGCCGATGCCGAAGCGCGGCACGATCACCTTCCACGCCGATCTGGGCGAAGCGGTTTCGGGCGCCGACTACATCCAGGAAAGCGTGCCCGAGCGGCTCGATCTCAAGCACAAAGTCATCCGCGAGATCCAGGCCCATGCGTCGGAAGGCGCGGTTCTGGGGTCCTCCACCAGCGGGTTCAAGCCCTCGGAGTTGCAGGAAGGGGCCATGCGGCCCGGCCAGATCGTCGTCGCCCACCCGTTCAACCCGGTCTACCTCCTGCCGCTGGTGGAGCTGGTGCCGGGCGGGGCGGACGAGGCCACGGTGGTCCGTGCGCGTACCATCCTGACCGAGATCGGCATGTTCCCCCTGCACGTACGGGCCGAGATCGACGCCCATATCGCGGACCGTTTCCTCGAAGCCGTCTGGCGCGAGGCGCTGTGGCTGGTCAAAGACGGGATCGCCACCACCGAGGAGATCGACAACGCCATTCGCTACGGTTTCGGTCTTCGCTGGGCACAAATGGGATTGTTCGAGACCTATCGCGTGGCGGGCGGCGAAGCGGGGATGCGGCACTTCATGGCGCAGTTCGGCCCGTGCCTGTCGTGGCCCTGGACCAAGCTGATGGATGTGCCCGAGTTCACCGAAGACCTGATCGACCTGATCGCCGACCAGTCGGACGCGCAGTCGGGCAAGTATTCCATCCGCGAATTGGAACGTCAGAGGGACGACAATCTTGTGGCGATCCTGCGGGCGCTCAAGGGGCGGGAAGCAGCGGCGGGCAAGCTGATCCTCGAACACGATGCGACTCTGCGCTGCGCCCTTGGCGACGGCGTGCCGCTGGTGACCGTCCGCCGGACCGTGCCGGTGGACTGGACCGACGTGAACGGCCACATGAACGAGGGCCGCTATGGTCAGGTGTTCTCCGACGCGTCGGAGGAACTGATGACCCACGTCGGTGCCGACCGTGCGTACATCGAGGCCGGACACAGTTACTTTACCGCCGAAAACAACATCAAGTATCTGGCCGAAACCCTTGCTGGAGAAGAGTTTTACGTGGAAACTCGCGTCATGCAGGGGGAGGGCAAGAAACTGCGGCTCTGGCACGAGATGAAGCGGTCTTCGGATAATGCAATGCTGTCGACCTGCAATCAGTTCCTTTTGCACGTCTCCCTTGATACGCGCCGGTCCTGTCCGCCTCAGCCGCATGTCCTGAAGGCAGTCGAACGGCTCGCTGCCGCGCATGCCGGACAAGAGGAGATGGCAGATGGATAAGAAGGCCTTTCTGACCGACCTGTTCGAGGCCGCCGTGGCCGCCGCCGATCCCCTGCAGGCGCTGCGCGACGTGCTGCCGCCGAAACCGCCGGGCCGCACTGTGGTCGTCGCGCTTGGCAAAGGGGCCGCGCAACTCGCCGCCGCTTTCGAGGACCTCTGGGGCGATCCGGTGGAGGGCGTCGTTGTCACGCGCTACGGCTATGCCGCGCCCTGCAAGCATCTGAAGGTGATCGAAGCCGCCCACCCTGTGCCGGATGCCGCTGGCCTCGCCGCGACCGAAGAGGTGTTCAGGGCCGTGTCCGGCCTGACACCCGGGGACCTTGTGGTGGCGCTGGTCTGCGGCGGCGGGTCGGCACTGCTGCCCGCTCCGCCGGAGGGGCTGACGCTTGAGGACGAACAGGCGCTGAACCGGGCGCTTCTGGCCTCCGGTGCGCCAATCGGTGTGATGAACGCGATCCGCAAGCACGTGAGCCGGGTCAAGGGCGGTCGTCTTGCCGCCGCCGCAGCCCCCGCGCAGGTGGTGTCTCTGGTCGTCTCCGACGTTCCCGGGGACGATCCGGCGCAGGTGGCCTCTGGTCCGACGGTGCCCGATTGGGTCACGCGCGAGGATGCTTTGGCAATGATCCGGGCACGCAACATCACCTTGCCCGAGAAGGTCATGGCCCACATCGCGACCGAGGCCGCAGCGGCACCGTCGCCGCTGGATCCCGCCTTTGAGCGCAACGTCGTGCGGGTTGTGGCCTCGGCCCGCCTTTCGCTCGAAGCGGCGGCAGCAAAGGCAGAGGCCGCCGGTATTACCCCTGTTATCCTGTCGGATGCGATCGAGGGTGAGGCAGTGGACGTCGGTTCGGTGCACGCGGCCATCGCCCGCGAAGTCGCCCGCCGCGGCCGTCCGTTCAAGCCGCCGGTGGTCATGCTGTCTGGTGGGGAAACTACGGTGACTCTGGGAGAGGCCCCCGGCCGCGGTGGGCGGAACACGGCGTTCCTTCTGGGGTTCGCGCTCGGAACGGAGGGCATGCCGATCAGCGCGCTGGCGGCGGACACCGACGGCATCGACGGAACCGAAGACAACGCCGGGGCCTTTTGCGATGGCCAGAGCATGGCGCGTCTGCGCGAGGCGGGACACGACCCGCGTGAGTTCGTCCGCAGGCAGGACCCCTACGGCGCATTCGATGCTATCGGCGATATCTATGCGCCTGGCCCGACTGGCACAAACGTCAACGATTTCAGGGCGATATTCGTCGAATCTCAGGGGTGAGGTGAAGCTGGGTCAGTAGATATACCCCAGCCGCGCCTCGATCGTCAGGTCCAGGGTTTCGCGCAGTAGGGCCAGGTCGGTTTGCGGTACGTCGCGGGGCGTGTCGGGGCGATCGGCGATGGCGGGCGCGAACTTCGACCCAAGTCGCTTCATGACGGGTCGGTAGTCGCCGTCCTGCCTGGGCAGGCCAAGGCCATCGTGTATCCCATGCAAGAAGGCCTCAGGGTCCGCTTGCACGGTTTCCATACGGCAAAGAACCACGGCTGAACCGCGCACGAGAAAGGACAACAGACCCTCCAGCTTCGCCCGGCGCAGGGCAAACAGGTTGGCAAAGGTTGCACCGGTCACAGGGTGGCGGTCGTGCTGGAGCGGCATGCCTTCACCGCCGATTTCCTGTACCTGCGGGAAGTAACGCTTTCGGTCGGCTATGGTGGCCCATTCGGCGCGGACGAAATCGGAATACGCCATGGCCTGCATCGCTGGTGGCGTATGCCAAGGTTTGGCATGCATCGACAGGCTCCACGTGCGTGCATCCCGGACACAGCAGACCACCGCCGTGTCGGCCGGTATCGCAGTCATGTGCGGGAACCCGTGTTTCCAGCCGAGCGCTTCGGTCGGTTGCAGGACGGAATTACGCCCGATCAGCCGCTTGACGAAGTTGGTGCCTGAAGACCGCTCGCCGAACACCTGGAAGCGGCGCACGGGGGCAGGGCCGGGAACGATCTGCCATCCTGTCCGGGAAAACTCGTCTGAGATCATGCTCTCGCCTCGCGGGTCTCTTTTCCGCAACCCTAGTGAGGCGGGTGGCAGAATGCGATTCTCATGTTGGAGGTCCTGCGATATCCTGCAGCGCAAAGGCCACGGAAGCTGGCGTTACGAGGGGTACGAGCGGATGCAATCGGTTGCTGCGGCACTGACCATGGTGCGGGACGATGCCTTTTTCCTGAAAGCCTGGTTGCGATACTACGGTGGGATTTTCGGGCGCGAGAACTGCTATATCGTCAACCACGGCCGGGGCGATGAGGTGGCCGCGCTGGCCGACGGGTGCAATGTGATCGGCATCCCCGGCGATCCCCATCCGAACTTTGACATGAAGCGCTGGCGGCTGCTGAACAACCTCGTGCAGGGACTGCGCTGCTACTACACGCATGTGGTCGTTGGCGACGTCGACGAACTGGTTGTCGTGGATCCGGGCGATGGGCGCACCCTGCTGGAGTATCTGAGAGAGGCCAGACCGCGCCGGTTCCTGACGCCCCTCGGGCTGGAGGTGATCCACCGTATCGACCTGGAGAAAGAGGAGATATCCGACCGCATCCTTGGTCCCCGCCGGCATGTGCGCCTTGCCCCGCATTACTCGAAACCCTGCATCGTCAGCCATGGTGCCAAGATCGCAAGGGGTGGCCATTTCAGCCAATACGACAAGATACACGCGCCGGACGAGTTGTATCTGTTTCACTTGAAGTTCTGCGATTTTCGCAACTACACCGAAGTGATGAATGCCCGGAATGCGGTGACGGAGAGCGTCGGCGCCGATGTACAGACATCGTCCATCGGGCGTCACTGGTTTGCTGAGGCACGCGGCGAGGATCGCGCAGTCTTCGAGGCATTCTCGGATCTGGAGATGAAGGCCGGGTTCGACTTGGGCTGGGTGCGAAAACGGATGCACCGCAGCTGGGGTCCGAGAGGCGAGACGGGTTTTTGGTCTTTCGCCCGCCCGGAGTACGAACAGCAGTACGTGGTTCCGGATCGTTTCCTCGGTGTGATCTGACGTTGGCGCCGGGCGTCAGTTCCCGGCGGAGGAGACAAAGGCCAGGTCCTGAACGGCAAGGCCGGGGAAGGTGCCTTCGATTGCGGCGCCTGCGGTCATCAGGGCGTTCTGGCTGTGGCCGTCGAGCATCCCGAACCCGGTGCTCCACACATCCGACGGGGCGTAAAACAGGACCAGCGCGCCAATCGCGCCGACCAGCACGCCGCCTGAATTCGTCCTCTTGCCACCGGATTTGACGAAGTAGCGGAAGACATGGAGGGCCAGCATGACGAATGACGCGACGATCATCGCGGCGAGGCCGTTGAAGATCCAGTCGTGGTATTCGGCGGGCAGAGACCCCTGCCGAAGCGAGGACGCGATCAACTCACGGTTGGTCGAAACGGCGACGACGACATAGATCCAGGCGAATCCCGTAAGAGTCGATCCAAAGGGGCGGGGGACCGTGGCGTCCTTGGCGTAGGCGGCTTCGCCAAGGCGATGAAAGCGTTTGTCAACGCGTGAGATGCGTTGACGAAAATCTGCATGGGTCAGGTTTCGGATCGCTGTGCTCATGCCACTTGTCTAAGCGTGGAGTTGGGCGAAATCACGGTGAATTCGGGCGAAACCGTCACAATCGAACCCTCAGATGAATAGTGTTTTAGTTTTTTGGCCATGAGTTGAAGACACAGACGCGCCATTGGGCGGCGTACCGTCTGGGTTGCAAATGTAAGAGTACGAATCGACCTTGCGTCAGTCCAAGTCTTCGGGTGCAAACTCAACCATCTGTGGGCCGATCCCGGAAGGACCGGCCCACTCAGGTAAATCCGTCAACGGATCGCGTCCAGAATCCGGGCCCAGCTTCGGATGCCCTTGTGGAAGCTTTCGACGTCGTATTTTTCGTTCGGCGAATGGATCTGGTCGTCGTCCTTACCCCAGCCGACAAGCATCGTGTCGAGGCCCAGATACGTTTTGAAATAGCCCGCGACCGGAATCGATCCGCCGCAACCGGTGAAGGCAGCCTCTTCGCCCCATTCCTCTCCCAGCACAGCACGGGTCTGTTCGAATGCCGGATGATCGGTCGACATCTGGCTGGCGGGAGAGGCGCCATGCGCGTGGAACTCGGCGGTGACATCCTCGGGAAGCTGCGTCTTGACCCATTCGCGGAAGTGCTCGCGCAGTGCGTGGGGGTCCTGCTGGCCGACGAGGCGGAAGCTGACCTTGGCCGAGACCTTCGAGGGCAGCACCGTCTTGAAACCGTCGCCGGTGTAGCCGCCCTTGATGCCGTTGATCTCTGCGGTGGGGCGGGACCATATCATTTCCAGGGCCGTGTGGTCCTGTTCGCCGGCCGGTTTCGAAAGGCCCACGTCGCCGAGGAACCCGGCGTAGTCGAAGCCCAGCCCATCCCATTGCGCCTTGATCTCAGGCGGCAGGTCGGGAACGCCGTCGTAGAAATGCGGCACCTGGATGCGGCCCGTGTCGTCGTGCAGGTTGGCGAGGACCCGCGACATCACGCGGATCGGGTTCATCGCGGCGCCGCCATACATGCCGGAGTGCAGGTCCTTCGACGGGCCCGTCAGGACGATCTCTTCACCCAGGAGGCCGCGCAACTGTGTCATGATGGCCGGCGCGCGGCTTTCGAAAAGGCCGGTGTCGCAGATCAGCGCGATGTCGGCCTTCAACTCGTCCGCGTTCTCTTTCAGGAAGGGAATCAGTGAGGGCGAACCGCTTTCCTCCTCGCCCTCGAAGAAGAAGGTGATGCGGCAGGGCATCTCGCCGTGCACGGCTTTCCACGCGCGGCAAGCTTCGACGAAAGTCATGAGCTGGCCCTTGTCGTCCGATGCTCCACGCGCCCGGATCACGCGGCCTTTCGGCGTCTCTTCGATGGCGGGATCGAAGGGGTCGCGGTCCCACAGTTCCAGCGGATCGACCGGCTGCACGTCGTAATGGCCGTAGAAAAGAACGTGCGGACCGTTGCCTTCAACGTGGCCGACAACCATCGGATGACCGGTGGTCGGGCGTTTCGTCGCCGTGATCCCTATGCTGTCGAGGTCGCTGACCAGCCAGTCGGCGGCGCGGTCCACGTCCCCTTTGAATGCCGGATCAGTGGAGATCGACGGAATGCGGAGGAGGTCGAAGAGACGCTCCATCGCGGCGTCGAGATCGGAATCGATTTGGTCGAGAACGGGTTTGAGGGACATGTGTGCTCCTTTGCCATGGGCCGGCATCGGCCTTTTGGCGGAGCCTAGCGGCAAAGCGGTCGGTGTCCAGACGGCTCAGACCGCGACGATGGCCAATCCGCCAAGCACGACCAGTGCCCCCAGCGCCTGTCTGAGGGTAAAGCCTTCGCCGATACCGAAGGCGAATCCCAGGACGATCACGGTTTCCACGCCCAAGACGAGAATGTAGATGACCGAAAGGTGCGTCTGGCGCATCAGCGCGACCTCGGCGGCGAAGGCCATGAGGAACCCGAAGACGGCAAGTGCGATTCCCGGCAGGAGCATCCCGCTGGCGGCGCCTTTCATCCCGACGGTCGCCACGACGTAGCCGAAAGCCGTAATGAGGATGAGCGGCAGGGTGCTGTTGAACACGTTTTGAATTGTGAGCACTGGCAAGCCTTTAAGTTGTTAGTTTTTGAAAATGTCATGGAAAATAATGGCTTGAAGGGTAGGCGATTAACCATTTCCGGCGAAGTATGGAATTCCTGACCTCAGCCTAACGTCGGTAGGCGGGAAGGTGGTCAAAGAGGTTTCCGATCCACTACAAAGGTTCCGAGTGGGAAAGGTGGAACGGAGATATTTCTTTGAGGCCTTTGATCTTTGTCAAAGATGCGACGGAAGGTCCGAACCTAAACGGTAGACACATGAAGCCGCGCGCATTATTCATTCACGAACTTGAATGCAGCCCGGAGCCGCACAAGGGACGCAAACTTCGGCGTCCCCACAATGACCAAGGAGGAGCCCGGTGGACTACACCGCGAAACTCGACGACGCACTGAACCGTCTGCATGAGGAAGGCCGTTACCGGACCTTCATCGATATCGAGCGCAAGAAGGGCCAGTTCCCTCATGCCACTTGGCGGAAGTCGGACGGCTCCGAAAAGCCGATCACGGTCTGGTGCGGCAACGACTACCTTGGAATGGGTCAGCATCCTGTCGTGCTCGCAGCGATGCACGAGGCGATCGATGCCACCGGCGCAGGCTCCGGCGGAACGCGCAACATCTCCGGGACCACGGTTTACCACAAGCGGCTGGAGGCCGAGCTGGCCGACCTGCACGGCAAGGAAGCGGCGCTGCTGTTCACCTCTGCCTATATCGCGAACGACGCGACCCTTTCGACCCTGCCGAAGCTCTTCCCGGGTCTCATCATCTACTCCGACGAGCTGAACCACGCCTCGATGATCGAAGGTGTGCGTCGCAACGGTGGCGCGAAACGGATCTTCAAGCACAACGATCTGGACGATCTCCGGGCCAAACTGGAAGCGGACGATCCGGCGGCACCGAAGCTGATCGCCTTTGAATCCATCTATTCGATGGACGGCGATTTCGGCCCGATCGAGGCGATCTGCGATCTCGCCGACGAATTTGGCGCCTTGACCTACATCGACGAAGTGCACGCTGTCGGCATGTACGGCCCGCGCGGCGCCGGTGTCGCGGAACGTGACCGCCTGATGCACCGCATCGACATCATCAACGGCACGCTTGCAAAGGCCTATGGTGTGATGGGTGGCTACATCGCCGCGACGGCGAAAATGTGCGATGCCGTGCGCTCTTATGCGCCGGGCTTCATCTTCACCACCTCGCTGCCGCCGGCCGTGGCTGCCGGTGCCGCCGCGTCCGTGGCACATCTGAAGCGTGACCAGGCCTTGCGGGACAAGCACCAGACACAGGCAAAGATCCTCAAGACGCGCCTGAAGGGAATGGGTCTGCCAATCGTGGATCATGGGTCGCACATCGTGCCGGTGATCGTCGGAGATCCGGTGCACACGAAGATGTTGTCGGACATGCTGCTCGAGGGGTACGGCATCTACGTGCAGCCCATCAACTTCCCCACGGTGCCGCGCGGAACCGAGCGGCTGCGCTTCACTCCGTCGCCCGTCCACGGACCCGGCGAGATGGACCATCTTGTTCGCGCGATGGATGAACTCTGGAGCCACTGTGCGCTGAATCGTGCTGAATTGGCGGGGTAAACCACGGGACGTCTGTCAATTGTCTTGCGATATGGTAACGTTGTCGCAATAACCGGGCTGCACGAATCGTGATTGTCCGGGCGGGCAGGTTGCGGACAGACAGTGAAGTGGGGCAGTCTCGTATGATCGGGCGCAAAACCCATAGCAATAACGGTGTAACGGACCCCTCGGTGCAGGGGTTCGACGACTACGCACTGCGATTGGGCGACGTCATGCGCGGAGAACGCGCGACGCTCGGCAAATCGCTGCTGGACGTACAACGTGAATTGCGGATCAAGGCGAGCTATATCTCCGCGATCGAAAACTGCGACCCCTCTGCTTTTGACACACCCGGGTTTATAGCCGGTTACGTCCGCTCTTACGCTCGATACCTTGGTATGGACCCCGACGAGGCATTCGCCGGGTTCTGCAAGGAGAGCGGTTTCTCCGTCGCGCATGGTATGTCGCAGGAAGCCTCTGTCATCCGCAAGGCGCATGACGAGGAGGCGCCCAAGCCACGTGCGCGCAATCCGCTGGCCGAACCGAAGATGCCCTTCGCGCCGGCGTCCGATAGCCTTTTCAGCCAGATCGAACCGCGCGCCATCGGCTCGTCGCTGGTACTGATCGCTCTGATCGGCGGCATCGGATACGGTGGCTGGACGGTTTTGCAGGAAATTCAGCGCGTTCAGGTCACGCCGGTCGACCAGACCCCGGTCGTGCTGAGCGAACTTGACCCGCTCGACGCTGCCAAGGCCGGGAAGGCGCAGCCGGACAGCGCCGGGACCGAGCAGATGGCAGGTGTCTTCACGCCTCCGTCGACCGAGGCGTTCGACCGCCTTTACCGTCCACAGGCGCTGGACGTGCCGGTTCTGGTGGCCCGGGATGAACCCATATCGACGCTCGATCCGGACAGCGGCGGCCTGTATTCGGGCCGAGGTCCGTCCCTGCCGCGCGTGGACGACAGTTCCCTTGCGGCGGCGGCTCTTGCACAGGGGCTGATCGATCAGGCGTCTACCGGGGCTGTGCCCGTGACGGCAGGCTCCGGCGTGACGGTCGTGGCGGTGCGTCCGGCCTGGGTTCAGATCAAGGATGAGGCAGGCACTGTCCTTTATTCGCGTGTGATGAATGCAGGCGACGCCTACCCGGTGCCCCGCGACGCGGGCACGCCGAAGATCCAGATCGGTGAATCCGGAGCGATCTACTTCAACATTGAGGGTGAGACTTACGGTCCCGCCGGAAGCCGTGGCGCTGTGACCGAGGATGTGTCGCTGGCGGCGGCGGATCTCGTCGACCGTTTCAACCCCGCGCAGCCTGGCGCCGACGACGATCTTCTGGCGGTGTTGGTCGAACTCGACATGAAGCGCGCGGCCGAGCCGGTGAATGTCGCTTCTTCCCGGTCGCCTTCCGCCCCCGTGGCATCGCGCGTCGCGTCTGTGCCGCGTCTTTACGGTGCACCGGCCACCCGGGAACCGGCTCAGCAAACTCAACGCTTGGCCGAAGCGCCAGCCGCGCGGCAGGACGCCGTTCCGAATTCGCCGCGGGTGCTGGCCGATACGCCCCCGGGCATCACGGTGGTCGCGACACAGGAAACCTGGGTCGAGGTCACGTCGCCCTCCGGCAAGAAGCTGTTCGCGCAGACCTTGCAGGCAGGGCAGACCTACGAGGTGCCGCAGACCGATCAGCCGCCGACCATCTTCTCGGGCAATGCCGGTGGCGTGTTCTTTGCGGTCAACGGCCAGACATTCGGGCCCTATGGCACCACCGGCCAGTTCGGGCGCAATTTGGCCCTGTCGGCGGACTCCATCCAGCAGCAGTTGCAGGTGGCGGACCTGAGTGCCAACCAGACTCTGGCTCGGGTCGTTGCAGAACTGCGTCTCCAATCGGCGGACGGACCCGGGCGCTGATATCGGTTTGCGGGTTGCAATCCGGCTGTCACGCGCACAGGTCATGGTCAGCAAGCAGGTCGCTCGACCGCGTGTCATCTTAACGGGATAGCTGTCATGAGCATCAACCACGTCCGCCCCTGGCGGAACATCTACCGCCGCACATCACGTCAGATCATGGTCGGATCGGTGCCGGTGGGCGGCGGCGCGCCGATCAGCGTGCAGACGATGACCAACACGGTCACGACCGATATTCCCGGCACAATCGCACAGGTCCAGAAAGCGGCAGACGCAGGGGCCGATATCGTGCGTGTCTCTGTTCCTGACGAGGCGTCGGCCAAGGCGCTGAAAGAGATCGTGCGCGAAAGCCCTGTGCCCATCGTCGCGGACATCCACTTCCACTACCGTCGGGGGATCGAAGCGGCAGAAGCGGGCGCGGCCTGCCTGCGTATCAACCCCGGCAACATCGGCAGCCCGGAGCGGGTCCGCGAGGTGATCAAGGCGGCACGGGACCACAACTGCTCGATCCGCATCGGCGTGAACGCCGGGTCGCTGGAACGGCACCTGCTGGAGAAATACGGCGAGCCATGCCCCGACGCGATGGTGGAAAGCGGGCTGGATCATATCCGCATCCTTCAGGACAATGACTTCCACGAGTTCAAGATCAGCGTGAAGGCGTCCGACGTGTTCATGGCGGCTGCGGCCTACCAGCAACTGGCCGAGCAGACGGACGCCCCGATACATCTCGGTATCACCGAGGCGGGCGGGCTGGTTTCGGGCACCGTCAAAAGTGCCATCGGCCTCGGCAATCTTCTGTGGATGGGGATCGGCGACACGATCCGGGTTTCGCTCTCGGCGGACCCGGTTGAAGAAGTGAAGATCGGGTACGAGATCCTCAAGTCGCTCGGCCTGCGCCACCGGGGCGTCAACATCATCTCCTGCCCTTCCTGCGCGCGACAGGGTTTCGACGTCATCAAGACGGTGGAAACGCTGGAAAAGCGGCTGGAGCACATCAAGACCCCGATGTCGCTGTCGATCATCGGCTGCGTGGTGAACGGTCCAGGTGAGGCGTTGATGACCGACGTGGGTTTCACCGGCGGCGGCGCCGGGTCCGGCATGGTGTATCTGGCAGGCAAGGCCAGCCACAAGATGTCCAACGACCAGATGATCGACCACATCGTCGAAGAGGTCGAGAAGCGCGCCGAAGCCATCGAGAGCGGCGCAACCGAGGCGCAGGCGGCAGAGTGATCTTTGTCCCGGCGCCTCAAGGCGCCAGGTAATCCTCCAGGACGAAATCCGGCATGTGGCCCCGGATCAGCCTGTCGGGCATGACGTAGGCGGGCAGGGTGTCGAAATCCAGCTCCTCGAATAGCGCCTGCGCGCCGGGTTCGGACGTGTCCAAGACATGCATGCGCAAGCCAAGGCGTTCGACGACGGCCTGCAGCTCGGTCTCGGCGGTCATACATGTTTCGCAGCCCGGGCCGGTGAACAGGGCGATGGCGGCGGCCTCGCCGGTGCCAAAGAGCTGTGCCGCCCTTTCCTCGATCAGCAGAAGGTCGGCGTCCTTTTCCTCGCGATAGATGTCGACGGGGGGCGGTGCCACCAGCGCGCGCAGACGTTCCTCGGCGGTGGGGGCGAACTGGGCATGGACCGGCGCCGCCAGAAGCAGCGCCGGGATCAGCAGGTGTTTCACTCGGCGCGGCCCATGGCGACGATCTGCTCCATGGCTGCCAGCGGCGCGTATCCGCGCACCATCTCGTCTCCGAACACGAAAGAGGGTGTGCCGTTGATCTGCATGGCCTGCGCCAGGGCGCGGGTTTCGTTGATGCGGCGGGTGATCTCTTCGCTGCCCATCTCGGCCATGATCGCGTCTCCGTCCAGTCCGAGCGTATCGGCTACGCGCTTCAGAGCGGCTTCGGTCGGGTTGCCTTCGAGGGCGATCAGGGCGTCGTGCACCTGCCCGTATGCCTCGTCGCCCGCGACGATCTTCGTGGCGATGGCAAAGCGCGAGGAGATCGTGGAGGCGTCGCCGAGGATCGGGAACTCCTTGACGATCAGACGGATGTTGCCGTCGTTCTCCACCAGTTCGGTGACTTCCGGCTGTGCCTTGCGGCAATATCCGCAGCGGTAGTCCATGAACTCGACGATGGTGAAGTCGCCGTCGGGATTGCCGCCGACCC